>JAUXAN010000007.1 GCA_030619885.1 bacterium | reverse complement strand
TCTGGGATCTCTACTCGATGCAGGACTATCCCTCAATACACTAAAAAAAGAACTTGAAAGACTGAATCTAAAAGGTTATAAGATCACATCTAAAAGAGAATCGAGGAATGGTATCTGGGGAATGGCTATAAAAGTGCGGTATAAAGCGGAAAAAGTTCACCGTTTTTTAAAAGACATATTTCAAATCATTGATAGAAGTGGATTGGATAAGGATATTAAGACCAAAACAAAAGGAATATTTACAAACCTCGCAAAGGCAGAGGCAAAAGTGCATAATAAGCCCATTGAAGAGATTCACTTCCACGAAATAGGTGCGATAGATTCGATAATAGATATTGTTGGTTCCGTGATTGGTATGAAGACCCTGGGCATCAACAAAATCTACTCCTCTCCCCTACATCTTGGAACAGGTTTTATTGAATGTAGTCATGGAACGATCCCAGTTCCCTCCCCGGCTACCGTAGAACTGGTTAAAGGCATACCGACCTATTCCACAGGTATAGAAGGCGAACTTGTAACTCCAACCGGAGCCGCTCTCATCACTACCCTATCATCGGGATTTGGCGGAATACCACCAATGAAAATAGAGAGGATTGGATACGGAGTAGGAACAAAAAACTTTAGAATACCCAATCTATTAAGAGTTTTAATAGGAAATGAAATCCAGAAATTCGATGAAGATAGGATAAAACTCATTGAGACTAACATAGATGATATGAACCCACAGTTTTATGATTGTGTGATGGAAGAACTGTTCAAGCAAGGGGCAGTGGATGTATATCTAACCCCCACATATATGAAGAAGAATAGACCGGGTATAATACTCTCTGTTATTTCACCCATTAACAAAGTTGAGGAACTCGTTAACACTATCTTCAGACACACTACCACATTGGGAGTTAGGATTACGGAAATAAAGAAGAGAGAAAAATTAAAAAGGAAAGTCGAAAAGGTATCCACAAAGTTTGGCGATGTTACGGTCAAAATCGGTTTTTTGAATAATGGAGAGTTCAATGTTGTTCCTGAATATGAAGATTGCAAAAAAATTGCCCAAAGAGAGAAAATTCCTGTTAAAGAAGTGTATAATGAAGTCTTAGGAGCAATTCAAAAATCAAGACGGAGACAGAAGTCACAGAAATAAATGGAGGTAATTTTCTGTGTGATTCTGTAGCTAAAAATGCGTACCAAACTTTCAAAATTGGAGAAGATAATTGAAGATATGGGGAGTCTCATAGTAGCTTACTCTGGTGGAGTAGACAGTACCTTTCTCATCAAGTTTGCCAAAGATGTGGTGGACAACAATGTGCTGGCAGTTACCGCCAGATCACCGATCCATTCCAGGGCAGAATATGAAGAAGCGAAGAAGACCGCCGGATTATTGGGAGTAAGACATATCACCATTCGGTCTGCAGAATTGAACATCCCTGAATTCGTAACAAATAACCCTCGTAGATGTTACTACTGCAAAAAGGCACTTTTCACACAACTGAAAGAGATTGCTGCAAAAAGGGGGATACCATGGGTGGCTGATGGCACGAATTTTGACGATTCATCAGATTTTCGCCCAGGAATAAAAGCAATGCAAGAACTGGAAATTAGAAGCCCCCTTAAAGAAGCGGGGCTCACAAAGGAAGAGATACGCGCAATCTCTAAAAAGATGGGGCTTGTGACATGGAACAACCCACCTTCTACCTGTCTTGCGACCCGATTCCCATACGGTGACAGAATCACTAAAAAGAAACTGAAAATGGTAGAATCAGCGGAGAGTTATTTACATTCTATAGGCATTAGAAAAGTTCGAACAAGACATCATGGGGATATTGTTAGGATTGAGTTGGGAAAAGAAGAGATTAATCTCTTTGCAGAACCAGGATTTCGTAAACAGGTAGTATCGGCTTTTAAGAAACTCGGATATACATACATAGCGGTTGATTTAGAAGGATACAGAACAGGAAGTATGAACGAGGTTCTAAAATAAGGAGTTGATTTTTCTTGACAAGAATATTCTGATAAGATATATTTTATTTAACAAGTTTAGCTAACAAGGATGCGTAGAATATGGCAAGTGTAAATTTACCACCAAAAGAATATTGGGATGATAATAATTGGGCGAATGAACATCTTGGTGAAATTTCTCAATCTTATCCGAACCAGTGGGTTGCAATTGTTGATAAGACAGTAGTTGCGGCAGGTAAAAACCTTTCCGAAGTAAAAAAAACAGCCAAAGTAAAAACTGGACGAAAGGAATTTCCGATAGTTTTCGCTGAAAGAAGCATACATGTCTACCAAAGTTAATTTATCATTACAGACCAAGTATGATGCCGATATTTTGAGTGCTGGTCTTACAGTAAGGCTGACAGTGGACCTCTTATTTTGAAGTATAAAAAGAGTTATAGATGTTAAACAGGCTTTTGCGTTGGTAATGTTAAATGATATGAAAGTACTGAAAATAACATTGATAGTAATAGGTTCTATTTTCGTTTTAATGCTCATTGCTTTTGGTGTTTATTTACTGCTTAATATCCAGGGAGTCATCGAGTCATTTGAAGTCAACAGTCCTGAACTTGAACAAAAAGTGCTGATTGCCAGTCAGGGAAGTGATTTCAAAAACACTCTGGTGGAAAACCTTACCCAATACCTGAGGGAGAAACCAGTCTATATCAAGGTAATAGATGTTACTGACTTACCCGATGTCAATGAAGATGAGTGGGATGGTGTGGTGCTTATACATACTACTGAACGATGGAAGTTACAACCCGATGTGAAAGCATACCTCAAGCGGGCAAAGGATTTGAGTAAGGTTGTCCTTTTGACAACTTCAGGTTCTGGTAAATGGGAGACAAAAGACTATGACATTGATGTCATCACTTCCGCTTCCAAAAAGAATGAATTAAGTTCACTGACTGCCAAAATTCTGGCTCGGTTAGATTTGATATTGGGAAATGGGGACGGTTAGGATGTCTCCTTAACTTGTACAATTTCTTCCCATTCTTTCCATAGTTTTTCAACCTTCTTTTGAAGCGATTTGCGTTCGGCAACACAACCTTTGACTCTCTTCGAGTGTAGACTAAGCTCAGAAAGCATCGCACCAAGTTCGGATATGCGGTTCTCTTTCTCTTCTATCAATTTCTCTATCTCATTCAATGTTTTTCGCTTAACCTTCTTTTGACGAGGTTTCGGAACTTGACTTTTCTTGCTCAGATAATCTGTATAGTTGCCATGATAAATTTTGAATTTATGATCTGAGAGTTCAACGATCTTCGATGCAATCCGGTCGATTATATATCGGTCATGAGTGACAAAAATGATGGTGCCGTCATAATTTTTTAATACTTTTTCCAATACTTCTCTGCCCTGTAAGTCGAGATGGTTTGTCGGTTCGTCCAATATTAAAAGGTTCGATGGATGTAGCAGTGTCTTCGCAATAGCGAGGCGGGTCTTCTCTCCACCACTCAATACACTTACAGGTTTAAAAACATCGTCCTCAGAGAACAGAAACATTCCGAGTAGATTCCGCAGCCTTCCTGGGGTTTCATCCGGATAGGACTCGGCAAGTTCACCTAATACTGTATTTTGGGGATTGAGCATTTCTAATGTGCGCTGGGCAAAATATCCTCTATGTGTCCTCTGACTTACCCATCTCTCTCCTCCATCTGGATGTAAAACACCCGCCATTATCTTTAGTAATGTAGTCTTTCCTGCTCCATTCACTCCAACTACTGCAATCTTTTCACCCCTGCCGATTAAAAGGTCAATATTGCTGAGAACTCGTTTATTACCATAAGATTTACTTATCCCCTTTAATTCCATTACCTTTTTTCCATAGTGAGGTATGGTAGAGAATTCAAATCTGACCTTTTTAGGAGTTGGTGGAATGACTATCCTTTCCATCCTGTTAAGGAGTTTCTCCCTGCTCTTTACAATCTTTGCTTTTTTTACATTAGCACGAGATTTGGCAATGAAGGATTGAATCCGTGCTATCTCTTTCTGTTGGTTCGTGTATGCTTTCAGGAGCAACTCTCTCCTTTTTTTCTTCTCTTCGGTATATCCTGCAAAATTTGTATGATACAGGGTCAAAACACCACTTTCTAATTCGGCAATTTTTTTAACAATTCTATCCATAAAATATCTATCGTGAGAGACCATAACTATCGTGCCTGCAAAATTATCAAGCCAGTTCTCAAACCATGTTATAGATTCAATATCCAGATAGTTGGTCGGTTCATCAAGGAGCAGACAGTTCGGTTCTGAAAGAAGCAGTTTTCCAAGTGCTATCCGCATCTCCCACCCACCGCTGAAGGTTTCTACATTCTTTTTATAATCAATTTCTTTAAAACCCAGTCCTGTAAGTATCTTCTCTATCCGATTCTCCACGGTATATCCATTCAACTGTTGAATTTTCGATTCAATATTACCATATCTTTTTAAAAGTCTCTCTATTTTAGAATTTTTACATAACTCCTTTTCAATCTTTTCTCTCTCCTTGAATAATTCTGTTATAGTATGAAAAACTGACATCATTTCTTCCCACAGGGTTCTGCCACTAAATATTACCCCCTCCTGAGGGAGATAACCAAAAGTAGAGAATTTACTAACTTCAACCTCCCCTTCAGTGGGAGTTGCGAGTCCACATATAATCTTCAACAATGTTGTCTTGCCAACACCATTGGCTCCAACCAGTCCAATTCTATCCCCATCATTTATCTGCAATGATAGGTCTTGAAAGAGAGGGGTTCCACCAAACTCAACCTTAATATCTCGCAGATTAACCATTACAAAACATCCCCCTATTTTCTTATAAATACTAAAAGCAGGATTACTGATGCCAATGAGAGAATTGCGCCGAATGAGAAGGCTATCTGTGCACTGAATACCTGCCATAATATACCCATTACGAGGCTTGCAGGAAATGCTGTTAAACCCACTGCTGTATGATAGATGCCGAAGGCGGTGGCACGCAGAGGAGAAGGAACTAAATCCGCTACATAAGCCCTCATTACCCCCTCACAAAGCCCATAGTAAATTCCATAGATTGCAAATAGTGTCCAGATATGTAGTGTTAGATGAGCGAAGGCAAATCCAAAATAGACCCCGGTGTAGATAATGAACCCTATGAGGATTGTCCGTTTCCTTCCAATTCTATCTGAAAGCATGCCTCCTGGTATGGAGATGATTGAGTAGACGAGATTGAATAGTAACCAGAGAATCGGTATCAGCCTCATTGATACGCCAAGATTTTGTGCACGCAGTAAGAGAAATGCATCGGACGAATTCCCAAGGGTAAAGATAATCATTATCAAAAGGAAGATTTTGAATTCAGCAGGAAGAGATTTTAAGGATAGGGCGGGAATTGTAGAAGTTATCTTTTTGGGTCTTATCTCTTTAAGAAAGAATACGATGAGTAAGATAGCAACAACGGCAGGGAAAAAAGAGATGAGGAAGATACTTCTGTAATTATCATTGAATAGGGGAAGGAGGAGAAATGCTGTAAGTGGTCCAAACACTGCGCCGAGGGTATCCATCGCCCTATGGAAACCGAATGCCATACCCATCCTATCAGAAGGGGTTGAATCTGCGATTAAAGCGTCTCTTGGTGCTGTGCGTATACCTTTGCCAACCCTGTCTGAAAACCTGATAACCAGCACATGTGAACCCCTCTGTGCCAATGCAAAAAGTGGTTTTGCAATCGTGGATAGAGAGTATCCAATCCCGACCAACAACTTTCGTTTCTTTATCCTGTCAGAGAACCAGCCGGAGAAGACCTTCAAAATACTTGCTGTAGTCTCTGCAATCCCTTCGATGAGTCCAATAAATGCCTTATCAACTCCAAGTGTAACCGATAAAAATACAGGAAGTAAGGGATATATCATCTCCGTTGAAAAGTCGGTGAAGAAACTCACCAATCCTAAAACGAAAACATTCTTTTTCAACCTCATAATGAACAGGTAGGGAACAGGCATGCCTGTTCCCTACAAGATTTTTCTCAAATTATACCTGTTTTACAAATAGAACTTCTTCGCCAAGCATATCAATGACTTTTACTGCCACTTTGGTCTTCTTTTTGGGTATTTCCATTTCGTATTTTCCTTCAACCAAATCATTTTTCTTCTCTGGAACATCAGAACAGACGATATGGAAGGTTTTGTCATCATAGTTGTTGTCAATTAAAACTGTATCAATCATACATCTAAAATCAGGGATTTTAACTTTGAAGAGTTTGTTATCAATATTGAGGCGTTCAATTATTGTTGGTGAGATAAAGTTTTGGATTTCTACTACTGCTTTATCTTTTGTTTTTCGTTTAACTTTAATTTTGGCTTCTGCTGGTTTATGGATTAAGAAATTACCGTATTTTTTATCTGTTTTTAGTTCAATTATTTTAATCTTATTTACAAGATGTTTCTTATTCCATCCTTCAATCCAGGGGTCGACTACTAATTCTTTGCCGAAACAGACTATAGTTATGTTTCTATCTTCATCTGGTCTTTTCTTTAACTCATCCTGAAGAAGTTGTAAATCTAAAAGTGTTAATGGATGATTAAAGTCAATAATTTTTACAAGATGTTTCCCTAAATATCCATCAAAGAATCTATCAGTTCTTGTTCTCCGAATACCAATATGTTGAACGGCAAGTTCTATTGCTTCTGTTTTTAAAAGTTTAAGGTCATAGTTATTAACCTTGTAAATGGCAAATGTAGGGCAAGGCTTCAGCCTTGCATTTTTGCATTCCATCATTCTAACATGTTAGAATCATCGAATGATAAATTTAGAAACAGACCTGTACTGAGAGGTTTTGTAATACCCAGATCTTCCTAAAGGGGAAAGAGGAAAATTATCGTTTCAATTCCCTTACGGGAATTAGAGGTTTTGTAATAGCACCTTCACAAGTTCTAAATTGTCAAAGAACTTGAACCTACTTTGCGAACATCTATAAAAATTATAGACAATTCCATAAGAATGTCAACTATAAAATTTGTCAACTTTGTCAACATCTGGCACTAATCATATAATTCTATGTAGGGCAAGGCTTCAGCCTTGCATTTTTGCATTCCATCATTCTAACATGTTAGAATCATCGAATGATAAATTTAGAAACGTATCCCATACGGGTCTTCAACCGTACGGAGGGTTTTGTAATAACCCCAACACTTTCTCGCTTTCGTGCGAAAGCGAGAAAGAAGTTAAATGCAGACTTCGTCAATACCTGATACCATTTGATAATATTTATCGACGTTTAAAAAACCAAAATCGTCTGGGCATAGGAGTACCACATTTATCGCAAAATTTATTTTGTTTTGGGTATAACTCTCCACAATTCCTACACATTATATAATTCGGAGACAAAAATTTCTTAGCTATTTTACCTCCAGTCTTTATCTCTGTGTAGTTCATTACGGCATTTATAGGTATTGCTACAATAGGAATTCTTTTCAAAATGCCCTTCTTGGTAAACTTTATCCCCAATTTCATCGCAATCTTCTTGATCATTTTTAATGTTGTTCCCTTGATGTATTTAATAATTAAGCGTTTTGTTAGACGCATACCTGCCTCTTTTGCAACTTACTTGAGAAAATCTCCACCAAGATAAATCGTCAAGCAGGTAAGGACTAAATATCTAAGTTTCTCTTTGCTAATTTTCCTATCATAGATAACTGCTATTTTAATTATGCCTTCCACCTGTAATTTAGTTAAATATGCAACCTCAGGTGCAATTGAGGCTACCGCGACTGCCTGTCCTATTCCTGGGATGCTTTGTAGAGCCCCCATTCCAACGCCAACAACACCCGCCCATAATGCATCATCGTTGATACATTCATCGGCAAGTTCATCTTGATTCATTTTAGGATTATCTCTTTTCAAATCTTCTACATATTCTATGGCGTTGTCAAATGTCTTATCGATTACCCAATTAATGACTTTAACTAACCACCCATTTTCATCTTTAACCAGATTGCCCTTCATTAATTCCCCTTCTTGTTAAACCAAAATCAAAATACATCCAAAAATAAAACCCAGAATCCCCCCTAAGATAATAATGAACCTGAATTCCCTGGAAGCATTTTCATACATAATCTCTTCTATCTGCCGTTCATCGTAATCTAGGATTTCCTGTTCGATATGCTTTTGAATAAATTTGATTGACCGTCCACTTATTTCATCGAAATTAGCCAAAAATCTCTTTCTCAATTGACTAAGGGATAAACATTCATCAATATAAAACTCTGTAATCCATTCAAGTGGCTTCCACATTTTTACATTCTTTTTAACAAACTTTTTTATCTTCTCTCTCGTCAATCTTCTTAACAGGTCAGATTCAATCCTTTTAAGCAATTTATCACTATCGAAAAAATATTTTGTAATATTTTCTGATACATTCTTAGCAATCTCTTCCTTCTTTTTAGGAATTAATCCTTGAATAACAAGGATTTGTTTATTTCTAAAACCTTTCAAAATATATGATTTATGAGGATGGAATAGACATTTGATTGCTATCCAGTTGGTTAGATAACCAATGGCAGCACAGATGAATGGATACATTAAATCGTTTAACATAAATGTTTCCATTATTAGTTTAAGCATAAATTTTTGGATATGGAATTTATTTATGCTTATTAACTACAATAATTATTACTGTTGCTAAAACTTCAAGTGCTGTCCATATCCAGTTATTTTTGCTTCCTTTATTTTTGCCTTTCGGCATTTTATTCACCTCCTTTCACAAGTTTATTCATAATAAGGTTCAAGTTCACTATCAAGATATTTCACTGTGGCTGCAACAACTCCAGCATCGTCGAGATAACCGACAACAGGAATAGCATCGGGTATAGCATCTGTGGGAACAATGAAATATACAAGAGCTCCAACAGCAATTGACTTCCGTGCCCAGTGCACTTTTGGGTCTTTCATATATTTATAAAGAGCAATAACATCCCGGATAAAGGGAATGGATTTTCCTATTCGTGCAAGTTTATTCCAGAAATTTTCCTCCACATACCTCTTATCTTCTTTACTTCCTTCTCTGACGGACATCTATCCCTCCTTATTGAAAAGTTTATTCTTAATGATAATAAAATTCATGCGTATAACCCATTTGCGCTTATTATACAATAATGGGTCCTTTTAATAAATCTAAGATGACTTTGACTATTTTCCAAATCCGCTGAACGGTTTCTTCTTCTACTATTTTTTTCATATTTTCACCTCCTCTATTATTATATACGAACAAATATTCATTTTTCTTTCATAAATTACCAATCCTTCATTCCGGGTTTTCCTGCCCGTTTTTCATACTCCTCTTTGGGCAACCACTCACCCTTTTCTTTCTTGCTTTCTCTCCACATTTCCAGATTAAATCTATGACATCTCTCAGCCTATCTCTCGTAACTTTCGCCTTTTTGTCTTTGAAGTAAGAATCCTCTATATTTTCTCGGCATTCTTTACCTCCTCTTATATGCTTCTATTATCTTATACGAAAGAACTTGGGATTTTCTTTCAAAAAAATGCAAAAATTGAGGATCTCTTGGAAGAAAGGAGAGTTAATTTCTTGGTTTTCAGAGGTCTAAGTTTTCCATATCTTATCTCTGGGGTCTCCATACAGCATGTAAGCAACCCATATAGGGTTTCTGGTATCATAGGCTTTGCGTCGGGCGATAGTTAATGATTCTCCAATGGATTTGCCTTTAGCCAACTCCCGATAAAAATCCACAGCAAGTGGAATACAAAGACTGCTCGGAACAGGAAACATAGTAGCAATGTAATGAGGAAATCCTTCCTTAATAAATAAATTTGCAAGACTTTTATAGAACCACCTTTTTTGGTCTAAATGCTTAACTTTCCCTGATTCACACGCATTAGCAAAGATAAGCATAGGGGGATGCTCTACGGTTGCCAATTCAGTAGGAGTCAATTTTCTGTTGTCACTCAGAAGCCAGTACCCCTTACCTGTTTGAGGGTCGAAATCAGCGTGCCCTGCAAAGTGGAGGATATCTACTTCCTCCATAATTTTCTGAAGATCTAAAGGTGAAATAGAGTTGATGACTTCGATTCTGATTTGGTTGTTTCGGATCAAGTCTGAAAGTTCTTCTTTGATGGTCTTTGCTTCATCTTCTGCCTCCGGGACAGTCCCACATGGGTTGGCAATAATTGTCATTTTTACAGGAGTATCCTGTAGATTGGGCGTTTTCTGTTTTTCAGAACAAGTTCTTCCAATAAATTTCTCTAAACAGAGAAAGTTGTCTTTAAAATGCAGAAGTTCCAAGGGGGAGTCAACGATCCCTTCACCGCTCAGGTCTAAAACAATGTAATCTTCTTCTGTTATACAAGAATCGAGGGATACATAGTTCGATAATACTTTGCTATTATGTCTTAAATTTTCTATAGCCTCTTCATTCCAATTATCAATAAAACAGAATGCAGAGTTGAAAACTCTTTGGATAGAGTCTCTTAAATTTGCTTCCTCAAAGGGAATTCGTTTCTTTTCACCCGGGGATATACGCAGCGATGGTCGAAGACTTGTTGAATCAATAAAGATTTCACTTGGAGATTGTATTATACTGATTTTTGTGATCGGAGGAATAGGTGCCAATTTTGGCATAGTTATGGAAGATGCTTCACGAAGGAGTTCTGTTTCAAGTTCAGTGCGTTTTTTTTGTGAAGAAATCGTTAACCCCAGTCCATAACCAATGACTAAGAGTGCTTCTTTGTCAACAGGATTTAAAGCCAATGCCTTGCGGAACTCCTCCTCAGCCTCAATGTGTTTTCTTTGGGAAAAAAGTGCTACCCCCAACCAATAGTGGATGGCTATAAGTGCCTCTTTGTCAGCAGGTTTAAGAACCAATGCCTTGCGGAACTCCTCCTCAGCCTCATCGTATTTCTTTTGGAGAGAAAGCGTACACCCTAACTGTCTATGGATATCTGCCAGTATTTCTTTATCCTTGGGTTTAAGAGCCAATGCCTTGCGGAACTCCTCCTCAGCCTCAATGTGTTTTTCTCGGAAAGAATGCAAATATCCCAACCGATGATGGATATCCGCCAGTATTTCCTCATCCCTGGGTTCGAGAGCCAATGCCATACGGAACTCCGCTTCACCTTCGATATATTTCTTTTGGAAAGAAAGGATCCACCCTAACTGCCTATGGATATCCGCCAGTATTTCCTTATCCCTGGGTTCGAGAGCCAATGCTTTATGTAACTCTGCTTCGGCCTCAGCATATTTTTCTTGGGAAAAAAGCACCCATCCCAACTGGCTATGGATATCCGTCAGTATTTCTTTATCCTTAGGTTTGTAAGCTAATGCCTTGTGCAACTCTGCTTCGGCCTCAGCAAATTTTTCTTGAGAATAAAGCACCTTTCCTAACAACCAATGGATATCCGCCAATACTTCTTTATCTTTGGGTTTGAGAGCCAATTCCTTGCGGAACTCTGCTTCAGCCTCAGCAAATTTTCCTTGAGAATAAAGCACAAGTCCCAACCACCCATGGATAGCCGCCAATGTTCTTTTGCTTCTGGGTTTGAGAGCCAATACCTTGCGGAACTCTGCTTCAGCCTCAGCAAATTTTCCTTGAGAATAAAGCACCGATCCCAACCACTTATGGATACCTGCCAATGTTTCTTTGCTTCTAGGTTTGAGTGCCAATGCCTTGTGGAATTCTTTCTCAGCTTCAGTATGTTTTTCTTGATAGAAAAGCGATGCCCCCAGTTCACGGTGGATGTCTATTAGTATTTTTTTGTTAGTTGGTTTGAGAGCCAATACCTTGCGGAATTCTGTCTCAGCCTCGGAGTATTTTCCTTTTTTGAATAGCTTCTGAGCCTTTTCAAGAATCAAAGAAATCCTAATTTTTCTCATCAATCTTTCCTTTGGTCTAAACCCATTAAGACTTTGTTAAGGATTTTTATCTCCAAAGAAATCTCTTGATCCACATCTAGGCGAAGGAAATCATCCGGCAACTGTTTCTTTGCTTCCTGCAAAATTTGTTGAGGTTTTATGGATATTCTTTCACTCTGGCAAAGCACTTTTGCCTGTTTCATAGCGAATCGAGCCCGGTTGGCCTTAATAGCACTCCAGATGCAACCGCGTAAGGCGAGTGTTTTTTGTTCACTCCCAAGGAGATTAATAAAGGAATCTTTGGCTTTTCCCCACTTACCCAGTTTAAGATAAAGCAAAGCTTTAAGCAGATCTAAATCCTCACGAGGAACTTGCTGGAGTAGTTCAGAAAGAATTTTCCGGTCAAATTCCTGTCTTACTTCTGAGGGCAACTTGCTGAATATTCTCTTCATTTGTTTGTCTTCGAGTCTTCCTTCCAGGAGTTTGAGCAATAATTCATAGAGCATTTTGGGAGAGTCAATTTCGCTAAAAATTTCCTCAATCAACTTCTTTTTCTCATATTTAAATTTCTTACCACGGTAAGTCAATGCTTTTCTCCGCAATCCAGATATAGTAATAAGTGATATCAAGAAGGCTCCTATTGGAAGAAGCGGTGTCGCAGGGTATGCTGCCTCTACCCGTTCAGCTACACGGTCAGGATAGAGTGGCAATTCCGACCGCGGCCGAGGAGTAGAGATTCTTATTAGTTCTTTTATTATCTCTTTGATTTCCTCTTCTGCCTCTGTAAGACGAGGAGCTACTATTTTCTTGGCCTTTTCGAGCATATCCTTAGGGACTTTCTCGGGTTTCGCCTTTTCCATTTCATGTGTGATTCTGTAAAGGTCCATCACTTGATAGAGACAGTATTTACAACTTTTAAGGTGTTTTTCAAATCTATGTTCTAATTGTTTCGGCAACATTCCGTCAATATACCCAGGTATTACATCTTCAAATTGCTCACACTCTTCTGTCTTCTCATAATATTCGGTAGCCTCTGGCATCATATGCGACAATTTCAACAAAGTTTCCCATTCCTTTAGAGAAAAAACCTTTACTGCCCTTTCCGGTATTTCAAACCACCACCAGAATTTGTTCCTTTCCCGAATGTTAAATCTTGCTCTATAATCCTCTGCAAATTCTTTCAAGAAACTGAAATAACGAATGGATTCCTTCAACTTTTTGTCTGCTTGGTTAAGTGTGGTTTGAATTTTCGCTATCTCTTTTTTCTCAAGGCTACCACATTCTATTTTGCCCAACTCTTGAAGAACCAGTTCCAATTCATCCCTTTTAATAAGAATATCCTCGCCTTCATCCTTCAGCATATAGTAATCTCCTCCTCTTTTGAGGGTAGATTTGATATTCTCTATAAAAATGTTAAGCAATGAGGGATAATCAGTTTGTCTCAGAGCCTTGACTGCTTCTTTAACAATCTCCTCTAAAGAACTCGTCACGACAACTCTATACTTGTTCTTAAGATTGCTGAACTCTCGACCCTTATCCCCAATCCGTTCAAGAGCCCCTATTGTTTCCAGAAGATTAGAGACAATAAAGGGCTTGGAATACTGCTTTCTGAGTTTGGGGTTTTTATAATACTGCTCCCATAGAGTCAAGTATTTCTCCAATTTAGAACGCATCCACTCAATATCGAATTTTCTGTTTTGTTTTTCCATTGCTCAACTCCAACCTTCGATCTTGAAATATTCCTTGCGCCAATCCCCGTAGGACGGGCACCATTTTTCTACACTACGCCTTTTCTTTTTCCATACTATATTTATTGCGTTCTCGTAAAATTCCTGAGAAGTGGTACCCGGCTTTGGTCGATATGCTGTGTAAATTATGTAAAGAGGGCAAATATGGATAAAAATCCCTTTGGAACAAACGAAATACATACTCTCCACCCATTTTCCTGTTTTCCAACGCTCCAAATTATGTGTATGCAGTGGTTTATATTCGTATGTTTCATCAATGCACCCAAAAACTACATTCATATACCACTTTATTGGGTCTCTGAAAATCCCGTCGCAGTCATCTTCGTTCTTGCATCCTAGCTCACAATCTTTGAGATTGCATCCGATTTCTTCAAGTGTGTTTCGTAGAATGTGCAACATAGGAACTAATTCATCCCAGTGTTCTTTCTGTTTCAACAGGTGCTTCAATATGTGTCCCCTACGTTGAATATCATTATAGAAAAAAATTACTGTTTGTTCTCTCCCGCATATCTTTAAGGTTTTCTTCATCCTTTCTCCTTTGCGAACTTGTTCTCTATAATCTTATCTGTCCTGCTGAGTCTGGTGGAGACAGTGTTCATCTTGCAATTCAGTATAGAGGCAATATCTTTCGTCAAGACTTTCACTGTGAATTTGTCTTTCTTCTTGCTCCCTAATAAGTTATCTCGTTGCTTGTATAACTTTCTAAGCCGTTGCTGAATCTCCTGGTATCTAATCCTCAACTTTCTAACTACCCATTCTTCATCCAAGTCAAAAGCCCCTGTTTCTTTTCTCAATTTCTCGACTTCTTTCTCTAATTTCAAAATTTTATTAAAGACTCTTTGCATTTTCTCATCCTTTATCCGCCCTTTTTCTCTCTGTTTATCTAACTTGCCTTTAATACTTTCAATCTTATCCAACACCTCTCGGACTGATTGTCCGCTTACCCTTGCAATCCATGAAATATCTTCTGTATCCAATTCAAGTTCAACCAAGTTTCTTAATTTCCATGTTATCCGATATTCCGGAGGCAAGTCTTCAAAGGGCCACTTGGCAATTCTTACTTTTTCCTCCAACTCATGAATCTTCGCTGGGTCTCTTAGAGTAGGAGGTTCAGGTAACTTTTCTATAGAAACAAATTCTACACTTTCTCTACTCCTTTTTCTTGCAAGATCAACCAACAGATTTTTGAGGACTCGGTTGAACCATGTAATAAATTTAGCTTTCGAAGGGTCAAATTTAGCCAGTCGCTTTCCGTCTTCAAGTTTTTGGAATACATACAAATAGAATTCATTACTCTCTATGGTTCTGCTGTTATATCTGGCAAATTTCCAGATATGTTCGCTATACCGATTAAGAAACTCGTACCATGCTTCTTCATGTTTTTTTTCACCACAAAGCTTTATGAGTTCATTTTCGTCGAGATCCTTATACCTATGGGTTTCCATTATATTATACGAAATAAAATGGATTTTTCTTTCAACTTTCCTCGGAAAATTTCATCGAATTTTTCCTGAATTCTCAGGATGTGCCTTCGTTTCAGAACCCTTTTCATTATAGAGGATGTCTTTTGTCCTCTCATACTGTTACTATAATAAAATCTCCGTGCTTGTCAACCATTTTGGGCAGGAAACCGCAGACACACGGGATAAACGCGGATGGCTAAAATTTATTGACTAAGTAGTAGGGAACAGGCATGCCTGTTCCCTACTTGGAAGGCACATTCAATGATTTTCTCCAATATTTCATTCAATCTGTGTCTATCTGTGTTCACCCCGCACCTATGCATAGGTGCGGGTTTCATCTGCGGTTAGAATAATTTCCTGCAAAATTTAATTATCAATGTTTTTTCAATTTTTGTGTTGACATATTGTAAAAGTGAAGATAGAATAACTGGCAATGAAAAGTTTTAAGAGATTGAAAGAATATTTTTACGAGTATAGATGGCAACTCCTTCTGGGTCTCATCTGCCTACTCGTGGTAGATGCACTCCAGTTATTCATACCAAGGGTTATAAAGTGGGCGGTTGATGACATTGCAAAAGGCGGTATAGTGCAGTCTCATCTTATTAAATATGGACTGTATATCATCTGCATAGCAATCTCGATAGCATTTTTTCGATTCTGGTGGAGATATTTCATATTCGGCGTTGCGAGGAAGGTGGAGATGAAACTGAGGAATAGACTTTTTTCTCATCTTCAGACGCTCTCTTTTAGCTATTTTAATTCGATGAAGACAGGTGACCTGATGGCACATGCCACCAACGATATGAATGCGGTAAGAAGGGCTACGGGACTTGGGGTCGTCTTCTTAGTTGATGTGATCTTTCTGGGAGCGGCTTCTATTGGATTTATGCTCTATATCAATATTAAACTCACACTCTTTGCTATTATCCCTATGCCGTTCATTGCCCTTGTATCAGCTTACTTTGGTAAACTAATCTATCACAGATTTGAAGTGGTTCAGGAGACCTTTGCATCGATGACTGAAAGGGCGAGGGAAAATGTTGCGGGGACGAGGGTTGTGAAATCTTATGTTCAGGAAAAGAATCAGATAAGAAAGTTTGGAGATATGTGCAAGGACTATCTGAGAAAGAACATGCATCTTGTAAAGATTTGGGGCGCTTTCTTTCCTCTGATTATATTCTTTGCTAACCTCTCTTTAGTTGTTGTAATCTTTCTTGGTGGTAAACAGGTTATCTTTAATAATATAACACCCGGCGATTTCGTTGCTTTTTCAAGCTATCTTTGGATACTCGCATGGCCTATGATGGCACTCGGGTGGGTCATAAACATGCTTCAAAGGGGCGCTGCATCAATGGGTAGAATAAATAAAATATTCGATACACAGCCTGAGATAAAGGATAGTAAAGATGTGAAGAGCCTCAAAATAAATGGGAAGGTCGAGTTTTCAGATGTGATTTTTTCATACGCCAAAAATCTTTCACCTGTATTGAAGGATATAAATTTAACCATAATCCCGGGTGAGACAGTTGCCATTGTCGGCAGAACAGGCGCAGGTAAGACAACGCTGTGTAATCTCATTCCACGACTCTTCGATGTGAAAGAGAATCGGTTATTCATCGATGGTTGTGAGATTCATACTATCCCGTTGAGCGATTTGAGAGGAAGTATAGGTTATATTCCGCAGGATACTTTCCTGTTCTCGGATACGGTTAAAGAAAATATTGCTTTTGGAAGATTTGGTGTGTCAGAAGATGAGATACATAGGGCAGCAAAGATTGCTCAGATTTATGATGAAGTGATGGAGTTTCCAGATGGATTTGATTCGATAATAGGAGAAAGGGGAGTTAATCTCTCCGGCGGTCAGAAACAGAGGATTGCACTTGCAAGGGCGATTTTGTTAGACCCCAAAATTTTCATACTCGACGACGCCCTCTCCTCCGTCGATACCGATACCGAAGAGAAGATACTCTTGGGTTTAAAACGAATAATGAAAGGGAGGACGAACATCGTCGTTTCCCATCGAATCGCTTCTATAAAAGATGCAGACAGAATTATAGTCCTTGAAGATGGAAGAATTGTTGAAGAGGGTAACCACACAGAATTACTCAGATTGAACGGCATCTATTCCGACATATATCAGAAACAGCAACTCGAAGAAGAGTTGGAAGATTTTTCAGAAGAGAGGACTTATGGCTGAATACTATTACGAAGAAGAGAAACTCGGCAAGACTTACGATTCAAAGCTGATGAAGCGATTGTTTCTTTATATAAAACCTTACAGACGGCTCATCATACTCTCTGTAGCTTTACTGATTGTCATTACCGTATTCGACCTATCACTGCCATATCTTACCAAAATTGCTATAGACAGGTATATCATTGTAGGGGTAAGGGAACTGGTGCTCGATGAATCAGAATTTGCAAAGTCTATTAAAGATAAATACGCATCAAGGATCATCAGTGTTGATGGTAGAACATTCGTTAAAAAGTTAGAGAGAGGGGATTTAGGTAGGTTGCAGAAGGAGGGATTTCTAAAAGAGAGTTTCTATATAAAAGACGGACGAATAATCCGATGGGATGATATGAAAAAGTTGGACAAATCTCAACTTCTGAGTCTGAGAGAAGAAGATATAAAAGGAGTAGTCATAATAGCATTGGTCTTTTTAGTCGTTTTGCTCGTGAGTTTTGTCTTCAACTTCGTTCAGATATATGTTATGGAATATATGGCACAGAGGGTGATGTATGATTTGAGGATGAGTGTCTTTACCCATCTCCAGAAATTGTCCCTTTCATTCTTCGATAAAAACCCTGTTGGAAGGTTGGTCACCAGGGTGACGAACGATATAGAGGCTATCTATGAGATGTTCACAGAAGTAGTAGTATACTTCTTCAAGGATATATTTTTAATTGTGGGGATCGTTGTGGTTCTTTTGAAGATGAACTGGAGACTCGCTTTGGTGAGTTTTGCAATCGTTCCTGGTATAATCTGGATTACACTCATCTTCTCTCGCAAAATAAGGCTTGCCTTTCGAGAGGTGAGATTGAAGATAGCAAAAATCAATGCTTCCCTGCAGGAGAACATAGCAGGGATGAGGGCTGTGCAGATATTCAGAAGAGAGAGGGAGAACTACCGCCGTTTTAAAGAAATAAATTATGAGAACTTTCTTGCCAATATGAGACAGATAAAGATATTTGCCGTCTTCTCTCCTTTAATATCTGTGGCAAGTTCAGCCTGTGTTGCGCTGATAATATGGTATGGGGGTGGAGAGGTCATCTCACAGACTCTATCGCTTGGTGCACTCGTCGCTTTTATATCTTATATAGAGATGTTCTTCAGACCCATCAGGGATATTTCCGAAAAATACAACATAATGCAGTCAGCGATGGCATCTTCAGAACGGGTATTTCTGTTAATGGACAACCAGTCTATGATAAAAAATCCTGAAACCCCCAAGAGAATCAAAGATTTGAAAGGAAAGATAGAATTCAAGAATGTCTGGTTTGCTTACGATAAAGATGAGTGGGTTTTAGAAGATGTCTCTTTTACAGTCAACGAGGGTGAGAGCATCGCAATAGTGGGTGCCACAGGTGCAGGTAAGACATCGTTGATGAACCTTTTAGAACGGTTCTACGATGTGAATCGAGGGGAGATTTTAGTCGATGGCGTAAATATAAAAGCAATGGATAAAGAGTGGCTCAGGGCAAACATCGGATTGGTAATGCAGGATGTATTCCTCTTCGCAGAAGATATAAAGGGGAACGTTCGTCTGGGGAATGAGAAGATAAGTGAGGAAGAGATACGAAGGGTAGCAAATTATGTGAATGCAGACCGATTTATAGAAAAATTGCCAAAGCAGTATGATGAAGAGGTGAAAGAACGGGGTGTAACCTTATCAACAGGTGAGCGTCAACTCCTCTCCTTTGCCCGTGCATTAGCTTTCAATCCAAAGATACTCGTATTAGATGAAGCTACAGCAAATATAGACACGGAGACCGAGAAGTTGATTCAGGATGCACTGGTAAAACTCCTGCGCGACAGGACATCCATAGTCGTAGCGCATCGTCTATCAACCATACAGAATGTAGACCGAATAATCGTAATGCACAAGGGGAGAATTAAAGAAAGAGGCACACATCAACAACTACTCGCAAAAAAAGGATACTACTACAGGTTATATCAATTGCAATACAAGAAGTAGTAAAAAATATAGTAGATTTCGTTAGATCTTGCAACACTCTGTCCAACCTGTGAATTTATATCACCCATATCTTTTTGATGCGGCGGTAGTGAGTCTTGGTCTGAATGATAAAATAGAGACCGTTTCCGTTTTTCAAGACGACTGCCGAAGAGAACGTTCCCATACAGGAATGTATGGGAAGTTTTGTAATGTCCTCTGTCAGGACCTGACCCTCAGCAATGGACCCATTACATCGAATTCACCGCAGCTCTATCCACCAAAGCAACCTAATATCAGGTTTTTAAGTTTTTGCTGTAATACAGAATATGAATAATATCGATTGGCTAATTCGTAATTGTAATCAACCATTTCCTCACACAGATCAGGATTTCTCATAACTTCTCTTACCTGACGAATTGCCTCCTCGGTAACATATCCTTTCAACTCGATAACCTTAAAGCCTTTCGGTTTCATATCTATGGTGTAAATTGAATAGGTATTAACTACTGTTGGCTTACGGAAGTAGATGGCTTCCAAAAACGCATTACCAAAACCTTCAAAATCGGATGGGTAGGTCACCAAGTTAGCGTGTGGATAAATGTCCGAAAGGGCGTATATCTTTCTTCCACTATCAGTTTTACCGCGATACCCCTTAATAATATCAGATACAAACAGGGTATTCACATTCATGATTGAAGAATAATCTCGAATTCTTTCCTCGTACTCATAACCTTCATCGCCCGAAGCATGCGAGATAACCAGCTTTGCTTTCATATCCAGGCGACTCACCAGTTCTATGGCATGTTCAATCCCTTTACGTTTTATCACCCTGGTTGGCTGGAGAATAAAAAGTTCATCATCCTTGACACCAAGTGCCTCTCGCACATCAGAAGAATAATCATCAACAGGTGGTGGTGGATTGTCAAAATCCATAACATTTGGAATTATCGTAGCTGAAATGCCTGTTCTAAAGCTTAGCTGATTATCGGCAGAAGAGTTTAGTACCACATGGTGAATAGATGGCAAATGTGGAGGAAAGGCCATATTCAGGTATTCCCAAACGGCATTTGTCAAGAAACGTTGGCGTTCCCAGAAAAAATCGTGATGATGAGCAATGGTTTGCATCCCGGTTTCGGAAATAACTTCGGTAATAGCAAGACCGAGAGGAATGTTGAGTGGGATGGATAAAGCGTTCTCTGGTACTAAAAGCTCGAGTTCAAATTTCTTGATGAATGCATAAATTTCTTCCTTAATCTTGTCTTTCATTTGGTGAATCTTCTGTGTAACGGATGGCTTTCGGGTCTGGACACCGAAGCATTCTTTGTAGATTTCTTGAATTGCTGGATGCTTAAAATGAGCTTCTTCCACCAGAAATGATCTATCAGGTGGACGATCCAGTTTGCCGGCCATATAGAAGCAAGTGGAGCCTTCTCTTTCAAAGATATCAGCCCATTTTGCTGCCTCCATGGAGACACCATCCATTCCGGCCAAGCGAGTTGATATAAATCCAACATTGTTCGTTCTCCTGCCAGGCATATGTTTTTTCATCATTAACTCCTCCACTTATATAATAATGCCCTGAGAAAAATTTACTTGCACTACTTGACCACCATCAATTGATATTCAAGTATAATTGAATCTCATCTTACCAACCACCTGCTCGGAATTTCAGATAACGATTTACGGATAAAAGAAGTCCCGCCGACAGATGAATTTGGGAAAATCTTTGATTTCCCTTTTATCTGCTGTTAAACGCTCCCGATAGGGACCAGCTTTGTAGAACAAAGCAATGAGTTCCGATTTTCCGCAACAATTTTTCATTATTTTTTCCATAATCCAAAATATAAATTAAACGACTCAAGAATGAATTTGTTGCTGATTTTTAATGGAATAAAACTAACTGCATATTCTTTACATACATTAAATCCTAATCTTGTCAACAATTCTTTAAGAGATTTGATTGATGTCCTAAAGATATGTTCTTCTACATCGTAGAGGATTTTATACTGTGCATTAGAAAAGATGTTACTTTGGGTTGGTAGATAAACTCCAAAAAACCCATTTTTTTTCAATGAATTAAAAATGTTTTGTAAGGCAAATTTGGGATTTTCGAAGTGTTCAACTGTATTTATCGCACATACGACATCAAACTTCTCATCGAAAAGGATTTTTTCTTTTGAGATATCACAAACCTTAAAATGCGTTCGGTTGTATTTTTCTTTAATTTTTTTAATGGCAAATTCAGATATATCAATTCCAAAAACATCAAAGTCATTTTTGAAAAATTTTATCAGGTTATCATCACCAAATCCTACTTCGAGAAATTTTCCGGAAGATATGAGTTTGATTATTTCGCTCTTAATAAATTTATTCCTAATAGCAATATAGTGTCGATAAAATAATGTAGAATAATGCCTTCTAAAATATTTTTCGTCGTAGTGAAAATTCATACTTAATAACCCAATAAGATAAAAATATAAACGATCAAGCGGAAAATCGGAATTGCGTATATACATCCCTATGAAAGCAATCACTTCTGTGCACTACCTCCCTTCTCGAGTTAATTAGTAACCTTCCAATAATTCTACACATTATAAATTCTATTCACCCCCATATCTTTTTGATGTGGTCGGTGGGGAGTTTTGGTGTGAGTTTACTTACCAGAATCATTAGGATGAATCCTGTTATTATCCCTGGTATGAATCCGTGAATGCCAAAAGGTTTTCCCAAACCCATCCACAAAAGTGCCATCCCACATCCACCGAGCATAGATGCGGTACATCCTGCGCGAGTTGCCCCCTTCCAGTATATTCCAAAAAGAATCGGCCACAGGCAGCTCGATGCTATCACAGCCCATGCGAATGCACACAAAACGAGCACTAACGACGGGGGTTTGAATGCGATTAAAAGTGAGACAATCCCGACAATTATACTCCAGATTCTGCTGTGGAGGAAGACCCTCTTCTCATCTATGGTTTTCTTCAAACCTTTCTGATAAAAGTCCCTTACTATGGAACTACTCACGATGATCAAAACCGATGCGAAGGTTGACATACCTGCTGCTATCACTGCCGCAAGAAGAATCGCTGCTCCAACGGGTGGGAGCACATATTTTGTAAGCGTTGGGATTGCGAGGTCAGGATTTTCTAAAGACGGAAAGAGTACCCTTGATATGGCTCCATTGAAATACGGCAGGAGTGCCATACAGCCACCTAAAGTTACAACGACTGTTCCAATTCTTAAAACATCAGTTGATTTAATCGAGTAGAATCTGACGATGAGTTGAGGCATACCCCATACACCAAAACTGACAATCAAGGCGAACGAAGCGAGTCCTGCCCATCCCCATACACCAGGTGTAGAGACGAGTCCGGGATCCATCTCAGCCAGTTTTATATTCGCAAGTGTATAGCCTCCAACTTTAGACAAAGTCGCAAAGGTGAGGAGGAGTAAACCGAATATCATTACCCATGCCTGAAAGAAACTCGTCCATACCACAGCGAGGTATCCACCTATGGATACATAGAAGATGATGACCGCACCAGATAGTATGACTCCCCAGAAATATGGTATGTCCATCAATACCTCAAAGATATGCCCCATCCCTTTTAAAATGCTCACATTGTAGACAATCATAAAGATAGATATTACGATACTCGAAAATATCCTCGCCTCATTTGCATTATATCTCTCTCCAAGAAATCCAGGAATGGTCATCGTGCGGAGTTTCGTTGTGAATTCACGAATGCGTTTACCAAGCACAATCCAGCACAGGGTACAGCCTAACAACACATTTATCGCACCAACCCACAGAGTTGACATCCCGAACTTGTAACCAAATCCTCCTCCTCCAACTATGACAACAGAACTGAAATAGGCAGCGATGAAGGAGAGGGCAGTTACCCACGGACCTATCTTCCTTCCACCTATATAAAAATCTTCTACACTCTTCAACCTCTTACCCGTAATGAACCCTATGGCGAGCAGTAAAACCATATAGATAATGAGAACGATTATATAGACAAAAATTTCACTCATTCTTCCTCTACACCCCTATTTTTTCATTTTTATAGCCCAAATTATAGATATGAGGACACTTAATCCTGCAACTATCCACGCTAAGAATGTCAATAATGGAGCACCATATATACTCATCCTACCCCCTAAATCTATTTGTAATTCAGACACTGATTAACACAGATACTCACTGATAGAATATTCTTTTTATAATCTGCAACAATCAGTATAAACCAATGCCTATTAAAACTTCTATCTTTACAGTCTGTGTTCATCAGTCCATACGGATCTTGAGATGTAAATCAGTGTCTAATGTTTGAATCACAGTAAATTTCTTAGAATACAAAGAACCCTCCGATGAATGGTGCAAGATTGTATCTGTATCCGCCCTTAGCAAAGGTGGGTATTTTGAATGTACATTCGAGCATTAAGTAGGACTGGGGGATGACAGAAATAATAAATTCCCTCATTTTTTCGATTATGAAAATTCCCGAAAACTTGTCAATAAAAATTTAACCACAGATGAACACAGGTTAACACAGATTAAAACACAGAAGAAGATGACTCAGGTGTCATTACGAGGAGCAAGATTGCTCACTTGTCATTGCGAGGAGCAAAGCAGAGCCTGTCCTGAGCGAAAGCGAAGGGAAGCAATCTCTTATTTAGTGCATGGCTTCAGAAGATGCTCGACAGCGTCATTGCGAGTGACCAAGTCAGTGGCAACCTCATTACTTGTCTTCAAATCTTTCAATTCTATTAAAAGTATACTGTCCCCTTTTTTCAAAGTCACAGAGTCAAGCAGCGTCCCCAAACTCCCAAACTTCTGAAACTTCTGTATCCGAAGTGACGGTCTTGTATCAAACTCCATAGCCTTATCGTATAATTATCATTTTCTTTATCGATTTATATTCACCAGCATTTATCCTGTAGGAATACACACCGGTCGGTAACTTTTTTCCTTTATAATCCTGTCCGTACCACACAACATGATAATATCCTGGTTCATGTGATTTATTTACACTATTCTGTTTCCCAAATAATTTTCCCGTTCTTATCTATATAAGCATATTTTATAGGGAAAGAGCCTATCGTTACATAAGCTAACCCATTTGAGAAATTCTGTGACCAGTCAAACTTGGGTTTGATCACAATCTTTCCGCTCTTGTCCATGTAACCCCATTTATTATCAATCTTTACCTGGACCAACCCTTCTGAGAAAACCGGGGGTACCCAGTATGCAAACTGCGGCTTGATCACAAACTTTTCACTCTTGTCTATAAAACCCCATTTCTCGTCGACCTTTACCCCGGCTAATCCTTCTGAAAAGTTAGATGCCGCATCAAACTTGGGTTCAACCACAAACTTTCCGCTCTTGTCTATACAACCCCATTTCCCATTAATACTTACACAGGCTATTCCTTGCGAGAAAGGTGATTCTTTGTTGCTGTCGAAGTCGAATTGAGGCTTGATCACCATCTTGCTACTTTTGTCTATGTATCCGGTTTTAAATTCGTATTGCTCTTTTTTCTCGTCTATTACTTTAACCATAAGTACCTGAGCAAGTCCTTCCGAAAAATCACATGCCCACCTATATTTAGGCTCGATCACAACTTTACCGCTCCGGTTTATATAACCCCAGTCCCCGGATTGCGCTACCCTAGATAAACCATCTGAGAAAGGCTATACTCGGGAAAACTGAGGCTCAATCACTATTTTTCCGCTTCTATCCATAAATCCTTGTTTCCATATATGTGCTTTTTTAACTTTGAATTTTTTCTGTATCGGGAAGAGTGGTTCACCTTCTTTTGCTTCTGCATAACCTTCAATAGGATTCATAATTATGGTTGATAAGATAGCGATCGATATTAATACCCCATGAGTTCTTTTAGAAAATGGCTTCATATCTCTACCTTCCTTTATATTAGTTTTTATTAAAACAACTTTTTTCAATATAATTATACTTTTTATCTATATCTTGTCAAAATATTTTTGTAGATGGTTTAATACATGTTAGAATCATCGAATGATAAATTTAGATCTGTATGGAGAGATTTTGTGATTAATTAACTTTCTCGCTTTCGTGCGAAAGCGAGAAAGTTTCAATTACCTTCCGGAAATTAGAAACGAACCAATGAACGCCTGTCCCCATTCTTCTTCCTCAGTATTGTCGCAGTAAAATGGACAAAGTGGACGAATGACCCCTAAGACCAACATATAAGTAACTTTTGTTTACAGTATTACTCTCCTCTTTAGTAGATCAATGTCTGTGTTTAGGTATCAGATTCAGGATATACACTCCCCAAAATTGCTACTATAAAGCCTCTTTAAATTAACAAGAAGTCTATC
This sequence comes from bacterium, assembly GCA_030619885.1. Taxonomy (GTDB): domain Bacteria; phylum Hydrothermota; class DG-26; order JAUXAN01; family JAUXAN01; genus JAUXAN01. Next base: position 42,835 of record JAUXAN010000007.1, on the reverse strand, counting down.
CCTTTTTATTAGATGCTCCTCTAATCCCTGCTGTACCCCATATTGCACCTACGCATGCTATAAGAGTTACACATAAAGCTACAATAGGACCGATTGATGGCTCCAGTTTAACCATTACACTGGATAAGCCAATAACCACAGCAATGGTTGCTATTGTCCTACAAATCAATGATGTCTTGGTCATGGTACCTCCTTTCAATGCAAGAGCCTGTTTAACATCTATAACTCCTTAAATAAAGAACCTACATATTATAGATTCTATTCAAATAAAAATAAAAAACTTGTCAAGTAAAAAACACGAGATACGGAGCACCCGAAGGAAAGTATAGTACATAAACTTTTAAAGTTAAGGAGTCCCGAACCCTGGACTGTCGCCAGGACAGGCTTGTTTGGAATAACCCTTCCATTACACAGCATCCTGCACAACATATCCCATACGAGTCTGTGACCGTAGGGATATGGAAGATGTAAAGAGAAAAGATAGCACAGGGTCTTCAGACCCTGTGAATAAAAATCCTGCCAATCCTCTCATTACGGTTGCTCACAGAGTCGTTTTGTAATTTGTTGGACTGACCCCATTGCGAATCATCCTTCCTACATAGAGTCCAGAGGCTGCTGCCTGCACCAACCCCCTCGTTATGCCTCCACCATCACCTATAGTATAGAGATTCTTTATCTCGGTCTCCAACCTGGAATTTATTTTCAGTTGCAAAGAGTAGAACTTGACTTCGGCACCGTATAGAAGTGTATGGGGTGAATTGACCCCAGGTGCAAGACGGTCTAACGCATCGAGCATTTCAAGGATGCTTGGTAGATAACGATAAGGTAGAATGAAACTTAAATCACCAGGGGTCGCATCCTTCAAAGTCGGTTTCACTATCCCCCTCTGCATTCGCTCGTGAGTGGATCTCCTTCCAGACCTTAAATCGCCAAGTCTTTGAACTATTACCCCCTTTCCAAGCATATTCGCTAAACTTGCAATGTATTCTCCATATTTTATCGGTTCATTGAAAGGCTCTGTGAAAGTGGTGCTGACTAAAAGTGCAAAGTTTGTATTGTTTGTCTTTCTGTCTTTATAGCTGTGTCCATTTACGGTAACTATGCCATTCGAATATTCTGTTACTACCTCACCATAAGGGTTCATACAGAAAAGCCTTACTCTGTCATCGAAGTATTTTGAATAGTAGGTCAGTTTTGGTTCGTACACAACAGAGGTGATTTTTTCCATAACCACCGCAGGTAATTCTATCCTTACGCCTACATCTACAGGGTTACTTTTGGTGGTGAGACCTAACCTCGTAGCCTCTTTTTGCAGCCAGTCTGCCCCACCTCTACCTGGAGCACATATCACATATTTCCCCCTTACCTTTTCTCCATTTTTCCCTCTCACTCCTATCACTTTTTTGTCTTCAGTAATAATCTCATCCACATCAAATTTAGTTCTTATGTCAACTTTGCCATTTATCTCTCTTTTCATATTTGATAGAATCTCTCTGCAACTTTCTGTTCCGAGGTGTCTCACCCTGCCTGGGGTGAGGGTTAAGTTTACTTTTAATGCTGCCCTTTGGAGTTTCTCTACTTCATCTTCATTTTCTCCATAGACCTCATTCGTTGCACCATAGTGCAAGAATATCTTATCCACTTCTTTTATCAATTTATCTATCTCAGTGCCTACAAAATGTGGGAGCAATCCACCAATATCTGGAGAAAGGATGAGTTTTCCATCGCTGAATGCACCTGCGCCACCCCATCCGTAGATTATCTCACAAACTTTGCATCTCTGACATTCTTTTTTCTCTTCTCGGGCAGGACATCTCCTTTTTGTTATATCCTTTCCCTTCTCTAATATGACTATACTCTTTTTTCTTTTAGAAAGTTCCAATGCGGAGAATATCCCTGCAGGGCCTGCGCCAACTATGATGACATCGTATCGCATAATTTTGTTACGATTTCTGGCAGGATTTCACCCGCCTTTGCAAAAAATGATTTATCCACTATACTGCTTATAGGGGTCGGTTCTAAATTTATCTCTACAAGAAAACTGCCATTTCTTTTTGCGAGAGCTGGCAGTGATGCAGCTGGTTGAACAAGTGCCGATGTACCAACAACGAACATAACATCACAACTAGAAGAAGATTGAAAAGCGACATTCAAAGCATCTTCGGGTAGACTCTCACCAAACCATACAACATCTGGTCTGATATAACCGCCGCATTCACATCTCGGTGGAATCTCATCTGACTCTGGAAGGTTGGTGAAGATTCTTCCATCATTTGAGCATCTGTACCTGAATATATTCCCGTGAAGTTCCACGATTTTTTTATTTCCTGCCTTCCTGTGAAGGTTATCTATATTCTGGGTAATTAACATAAATTCGGGGAAGAGTTCTTCAAGTCTGGCGACTGCCAGATGTGCGGGGTTAGGTTCTGCCTTTTTAATAATCTCTCTTCTATGTTCATACCATTTCCATACTAATTCTGGGTTCTGTGAAAATGCTTGTGGGGTAGCAAGTTCTTCTGACTTGAACTCCTTCCATAAGCCATCGGTCCCTCTAAATGTAGGTATCCCTGATTCGGCTGACACGCCAGCGCCAGTTAAAACGACGAGATATTTCTTATCTTTCAGTTTTTCAAGCAGAAACTTTATATCTTTATCCATTTAAAAACATAAATTTAAACCACTGATTTTTAGCTACAGTCACTCGGTTACGTTAATCGGTTACGATGCCCGTTTCGTCCGTCGGTGACGGAATCTGTCTTTTTTGATCCTTCTTTATAACCGTAACCGTTGACCGCTTCACGATGCGGGCTTCGTTACCGTCAAACTTTTAACGACTCCGAATCTGTGTATACCTGCGTCCATATTTTTAAAATGACTTACATACTACATCTATTGAGTAAAAATCAAGAGGTGGCTCTGAGTTCTTTTTCTATCTTCTTATGAATTTTCTGGGCAGCGCATCGATTGGCTACAAAAATTGCATTTCTTATTGCTGTTGGTGAGGACTTGCCATGACAGACTATGCTTATACCATTAACACCCAACAGAGGTGCACCACCGTATTCCTCATAATTCAATTTATTCTTCAAGTCATCAAGAAATGGTGTAAGAAGGCTTATACCCATCTTGACCCTCGGTTTTTTTCTGGAGTAGATACGGAGATAGTTAAGCAGAAGGTTCCTCAAACTCTCTGTGAATTTAAGGATGACATTTCCGGTGAACCCATCGCAAACAACTACATCCGCCTCACCCGTGAGAACATCCTGTCCTTCGATATTCCCTGAAAAGTTCAAATTGCTTTTAGAGAGTAACTTATAAGCCTCCCGGGTCAACTCGTCCCCCTTTGAAGGTTCCTCACCAATATTTAAAAGACCCACTTTAGGATTCTTTCTCTCAAGCACATATTCGACATAGATTGAACCCATAATTGCAAATTGGAGAAGATTTAATGGCTTACAATCTGTATTGGCACCGACATCAATTACGATGATATATTCTCTCAAAGTAGGGAAGAAGGCTGCCAGAGAAGGTCTCGATACACCCTTTAGTCTATCGAGAATGAAGAGAGAAGATGCCATAACCGCACCCGTATTTCCTGCTGAAATGAACGCATCCGCTCTTCCTTGCTTCTGTAATTTTATACCAACAGCGATTGAAGAATTCTTTTTTTGTTTTAATGCAGAGGTTGGGGATTCATCAGATGAGACTACATCTGTCGTATGTACGATTTCAAGTCCACTAACTTTTCCGTTGAGTTTAGACTTGATTAAACTCTCATCGCCTGTGAGGATAATTTGAAGTGGTTCTTTCGAGAGTTCAAGAGATTGAACTGCCCCTTCAATTAAAGCATCAGGAGCATTGTCTCCTCCCATTGCATCGACTACAACCTTCATATCACTCTTTTGGTGTTATATACTCTACATCTTTGTAATAACCGCAGTTCTGACATACCCTATGAGGGAGTTTGGGCTGATGACACCTGGGACACTCACAGAAGTGTATTTGCTTAACCTTCCAGTTTGCCCTTCTTTTCCTTGTTCGTGACTTCGAATGTTTCTTCTTAGGTACAGGCATATTTTTATCTACTATGTATAATACAAAATGTCAAGAGAAAAAGAAGCGGAGTACCACTGACGTTGACAGGGATAAACACAGAAAAAAGTTTTGTGGTACGTAATCGACAAGTTTTTGGTTGACTTTTTTTAAAAGAATGTTAATATTTTATCATGCCTTTCAGTTCTCTATTTAAAGACCTGCAGGAGAGATTTCTTAAACTCGAGAATAAATTGAGCAAGGTGAAGACCGATAGAGAGAAGAATTCCTTGAAAAGAGAGATTGCGATTTTTTACAAAGAGCTCGGAATCTACATTGATAAATTTACCGAGTTAAAAAAATATGTTGAAGATGTGGCAAAGGAGTTGAAGGCTGTTGAAGTGATAAGTAGTAAAGGATCTCCCGAAGGTTTGAGTTCCTTTGTTCAGGCTATTAAGATTTCCCCTGTCAATATTTTAACACTTATAGACAAGGGATGGAACTATATAGCCATAGGTAACTATGATGCCGCCGTTGAGGTATTGGAAAAAAGCAACAAACTCTCACCTGAAAATAAGAAGATATTGGGACTCTTGGGCTGGGCTTATATGAAAAAGGAAGACTACGACCGTGCACTATCCATATACTCGAAGGTACTCCGTCTCGATCCCAATGACTGCATAGCACGAAGTAATATCGGTTTGATCTGTTATAAAAAAAATATATTTGGTGAAGCTATTGAACATCTGAGCAAGGTAATAAAACTAAATAGAGATAGAACCGCCACCCTTTATGCACATTATTATCTTGGCCTCGTTTACTTCGATAGGGATATGTTGGACGACGCAGTAAACTTTCTGAACCAAGCCATAAAGATTGGTCCGAATCTCCAGGAAGCATATTATCAACTGGGGTTAACCTATTTTAAAAAAGGGATGAAAAAAGAAGGGAAAGATGCTTTACATAAATGCATCAAGATAAATCCAAAATCCCAGTGGGGGAAATTAGCTAAAGAGGAACTTGGATGATTGAAAAATATTGGGGTCTTAAACTTAAACCTTTCCTAAATACACCTGATTTGAAGTTTCTTTATCCATCTTCAGAATATACTGAATCCTTCGCCAGATTGATTTACAACATCAAAGAGATAAAAGGTGGAATTGCTCTCATTATAGGTGAAATTGGAACAGGTAAGACCATGCTCTTGAGATCCATTGCATCTACACTTGAAAAAGACAAATTCAAAATTGCAACAATCATCAATCCCGTCTTAACGCCCAATCAATTTCTATGTAATGCAATTCAATCATTTGGAGAAGAAAACCCTGCCAGGTCGAAATTTCGCATTTTGAGACAGTTGGAAAAGATTCTGTACGCGGGAAAGAATGAAGGTTTGACTCTAACACTTTTAATAGATGAGGCACAACTTCTATGTAGACGGGTATTGGAAGAGATAAGACTTCTCTCCAACTATGAAACAGAAGATTCAAAATTACTTCAGATCATCCTGTTCGGACAGCCAGAGCTTGATAAAAAAATTAAGGATTTCAAAGCATTTCTGCAGAGGATAGCAATAAGATACCATCTTGGTCCGCTTTCACAAAAGGAGACCGAAGAGTATATAAACCACCGACTGAAAATTGCAAAAGGAGTGAAAAGACAGATATTCGATAAGAGATCCATACGAGAGATTTACAGGTTTTCGAAAGGGATACCAAGGTTGATAAACCATATCTGTCAGAATGCTTTATTTGTCGGTTATTCCCAGAATGTAAAGCTAATTACCAAAGATATAATCTGCGATGTTGTCAATGAATTGATGGTAGAGAGCGATGCCAAAGATTAGTTTTAAGAAGATTTTAGAGAGATACGAGATAAAAAAGGAAGGAGTTGAGAAGAAGGAGATCGTAGAGGAGAAGCCAAAGATACCCAAAGAGAAAAAGAACAAAATAAAACCTTCAGCCCTCAAAAAGGTCGAACCTGTTCCCACACCCAAGCTATCCATTAAACCAGTTCCTTCACCCAAGCCATTTGTTATTCCAAAGGAGGTCCAGGTGGTCTGTTTTAAAGTAGCGGATGAGGAGTATGGTATCAATATTTTGAATGTGGTGAGGGTAGTTGAAAATCAGGAGACCACCCCACTGCCTCATCTTCCGTCTTTTGTCCTCGGTGTTATACACCTTCTTGGTAAAGTGGTTCCTGTAATTGATTTAAAGAAAAGACTTAACATATCTTCTACCCATAAGCCAGAGATGATAATCATCGTCAAGATTGGCAACGAAGAGGTTGGGGTTTTAGTGGATGTTTTAACCGGGATAGTAAAATTAGCCGAAAGTGACCAGCATCCTCTACCCCATCCTTTTGCAGACAGAGAACCTGGTTATCTTACAGGTATCGGAAGGCTTGATAATAGAATAATAATCCTTTTAGATGTGGAACAGACACTCAAGCCTTCTGAAGTGGAGGAGTTATCAGTAGAACTTCGGAAGACGACTGGCAATAAAGTTTTTTCTTGACAATGAACGATTATTTTTGTATTAAAATATAATAGTGCAGAATTTTTTAAAGAAATTTTACGAAGAATTGAAGACCGATCTGGTAAAACAACTTCTATTCTTCATGCTCGTTGTGGGTGTTTCGATTGGAATTCTGTTTGCACTCATTGTCTCCCCCTTCGTTGTATGGGAAAGATATACATATATAATTTTTTTCTCCATCTCAGTTGCGATTGGAGTTGGGGTAGGTATGGTCAATTTCTATCTTTTCAAAAGACTGATACTGAACAGAGTATACTATTTTGCAACAGCATTGAAAACAATTGCCGAAGGGAAACTGGATTTCTCCCAGAAATTTTCATTCCAGACAAAGGATGTATTTGGTAAACTCGCCGGTTATCTCAATAAATTCGTGGAGAACATTAAAAATTTAGTTTTAGAAGTTATTAAAGTTTCCGATAATGTTGCTGAAACTGCCCAGAGTCTTTCTGCATCAATCGAAGAGATGAGTGCATCTATTGAAGAAATATCAGTGACTGTGCAGGATGTTGCACAGGGAGCGACAAAACAGTCTGAGGAGGTGAAGGGATTCTCGAAAGAGACAGAGAATTTGTCATCTTTAGCAAAGGGAATAGATTCGCAGGTAAATATGGCTACTGTCTCGTCTAAAAAGGCTGAAACTACATCGAGTAAAGGACAGGAAGTAGCGGAGAACGCAGTTGATAGGATGAAGGAAATACATACGATGTCTACTGAAGTATCAAAGGTTATAGAAGGGCTGAAAGAAAGTTCCAGTAAGATAGGTAATGTGATAGAATTTATTACCGATATTGCAGAGCAGACCGATCTTTTGGCTTTAAACGCTGCAATTGAAGCCGCAAGAGTCGGAGAAGAAGGAAAGGGATTTGCTGTGGTTGCTGATGAGATACGCAGGCTTGCCATAGAATCGGAAAGAGCGTCTACAGATGTGAGTGAACTCATACGGAAGACCCAGTTCGATATAAATGCCACTGTCGAGGCGATGGAGAAAAATGCAGTAAAGATTGAGCAGGGAAAGGATACGGTATTGAATGCAAAGGCAAACTTTGTAGATATTTATAAGACGGTAAACCTCGTCAAAAATATGATAGGACAGATCGCTGATGCTACGTCAAAACAGACCCATACTACAAATAAACTGCTGGAGACGATAAAAGGAATCTCTGCAATAGCGACTGAAACAGCAGCAAGTATGGAAGAAGTATCCGCCTCAGTCGAACAGCAGACCGCAAGTGTGGAAGAGATATCTTCACTGGCTCAATCACTTGCCGAATCTGCCGAGCGACAGAAAAATGTAGTCAGAAAATTCAGTATCAAAGGATAGAACTTATAAAATTACAAAATCATACAAGGAGGAAAAATGAATAAATTATTGAATATTATAATAATAATCCTTATCGTTCTGATTGCCCTTTTAGTGACTATTCCCCAGTGGGCGCTGAAAAAACCTATAAAGATGAAAGTTGGACATCTACCAGATATTCCAAACTATCCTCTTTATCTTGGTAACGATCGATACATATTTAAAGATGCAAATCTGGATGTGAATCTGGTTGAGTTCTCATCTTATACAGAGGCGATGGATTCCTTCAAATCTAATGGTATCGATGCCTTCTTCTGTCTGCCATGGTCGTTGCTCCTCAAGCACGGTTCACCGGAGGATATGAAAGTGTTTCTATCATATTATTCCAGCCCTACTACCTTTTCTCCTTACGGTGCATTGATTGTTAACAGTGATTCAAAATTGAAGAAGATGAAGCAACTTGGAAAAAAGAAGGTAGGTTGCAGGACAGATCCTTTTGAATACACTTTATTGAAGAAGACACTTGTAGATTCCATACAAGAGAAATATATCACATTGGAGCAACTCCCTTTTTCGACGATGTTAGACTCGTTAAGAGAAAAGAAGATAGATGCCCTGCTCATTTATGAGCCGTGGCTTACCAAAAGTTTAGAAAGAAAGGATTACAGAATACTTTCTAAGGATCCGATCTGCGCTCTATTTGACCCATATCCAATCTGTGCTGCTATCTTCTCATCCAATTTCATCAAAACTGAAATGGAAGGCGCATCCATCTTTTTACACCAGATAGATAGTATAATAGATCTTAAACGGGAGAACTCTGCTGAGGCAAGAAATTCTCTGACCAATTATACAAAAGTCACGAGAAGTGAGTCGAGGAAAATAAGTTTACTCGAAGTTCAAAAATTAGGTGAGATAACCGAAGATGCGATACAGAAATTGGCAGACTTTTACTTCGCCGAAGGATTGATAGAAGACAGTGTCAAAGTCAGTGATTTTTTCTTGAGTCCTGAGCCACGAGATCAGGACAAGTAGGGAACTTTTAAAATATGTGACCTATTGCGAAATACAACTTTGCCCTTCCTCCTGTAGCCCACTGTTTTGCCTCCATTGCACAGTCTACCCTGGCAGGACCAATTGGTGTTCCTACCCTTATACCTACCCCTGCTCCAGACTTTATATCGTCCAATTTGACTTCATCCTCCTTCTCCCATATCTCGCCTGAATCATTAAAAATTGCAATCCCTACTGGAAACTTCTTTACTTCAAAGAGCGTGAATCTGAGTTCAAGATTCCCATTCAATACTATATTCCCACTCCTTCTTCCCCTTTCATCATAAACACCCAGTGAAGCCTCATCAAACCCTCTAATCGATTCAGAACCTCCCAGCTCGAATTTTTCAGTCCCAGAGACTCCTTTACTTTTACTCTTTCCGAAAGGGGAAAGCCACCCACCCTTCACTCGCATAGCCACTACAAGAAATTTAAATGGATGAATGAAGAGACTGATGTCTGTAATTGCCCTCTTGAAATGGTTATTACCGCTTAATATGCCGCCCGCATATTCTAATGAGAGAGATGTGTAACTCCCACGGTGAGGGTCAAACACATTGTCCCTCTGGTCCCTCGATATAGAAAAAAGGAGACTGTTAGTTATTCCTGTTATTTCACCACCCGTATCTACTGAAGCTGCCTTGTATTGGTACTGAAGATAAGACTGAAGTTCTTTACCTATATACCTACCTATCTTAGCATTCGCACCTTTCTCAATTTGGGTTGTGTACATATTTTTATCGATACTGTATAATCTGTCTCTTTCATAAAACAGATGGAGCATAAATTTGAACTTCGAGCCTAAAAAATATGGTTCAAGATAGTCGAGCCCAATTTTTTCACCATCTTCATTCTTCATCTCTCCGTCAACATTTTTGAAACCGTAGAAAAATGATGAGGAGAGTGAGGCTTTCTGTCCATTGTTAAAAAGATTGTCATGCCCTACTTCGATGTCCAGAGATGCTCTGTCAGGAGATTGATAACCTGCTCCTACAGCCATCCATATAGGAGATACTTCTTCTACTATGAAGACAATATCCACGACCTCTTTCCTCTCCTCTATACCTCTGCTTTCGAAATCCACATCTTTGAACAGATTTGTTCCGTAGATTTTTTTCTGACTTTCATAAACCTTTTCAGGAATATACTTATCCCCTTCCTTTATTGTCAATTCTCTTTCTATAATTTCATTCCTCGTAATTTTGTTTCCTTCAATTTTTATCTTCCCAATCTCAACGATTGGTCCTTCTTCAATTTTGAAAGTAATGAATGCTTCTTTTTCAATAGTTAAAACCTCATTTTTTACAGTGCAATATAGATATCCCATATTTGAATAGAGTGACGCAATCTTATATTCTGAAACTGTGAGTTTTGGAGATTCAAATTGTTCACCTTTTTTTATTCCAATCAATTTCAATATTTTTTCTTCAGAGATGGTTTCTACACCAACAACTTTTACTTCACCGACCTTCACCCTCTCTCCCTCAGAAATAATAAAGAGATATTCTATTGTCTGTGAAACCGGATCGAAGGATAGCTGCTTATCCACTATCTCTGCTTCGATATAACCTTTTCTCTTGTACAATTTTATTATATTATTCAGATCCTGATTGATGGTATACTCATCATATTCCATACCTTCTTTCAAATTCATAACCTTTTTTAAATCCTCTGTAGAAAACGCCTTGTTTCCTGAGAACGAAATCTTACTGACAATTGAATTTCCCGCAGATGCGATGTTTACTATTAGGATGGAAAGAACCCACAAAATTCCACAAATTCTCATCTTGAGACCCGTATGGAATGGACAGGATAAACAGGATTTTTATCTAATTCTGCCTATCCCGTTCATCCTGTCGGATATAGAATGACTTGTATATTACATAAAATCAAGATGGGGTCAAACTGCCGGTCATGGAAAATTTTCCAATTTTTAATCTACATTAGTTACAGATTGACCCCGTTGGTCTACTTTTTATCTCTCTCTTTATTCCATGCTACCCATTCATCTTTTGCATCTTCCACTAAATCAAATTTTCTCATCCTATACTTTCCGTCTGGAGCAATATGAATTTCCATCTGTGCACGGACTATGACTATCCACTCCTCCATACTGACTTCTTTTGGTCCTTCTACCTCGCGCGGTCCAGCGACCTCTGTAGGTCTTTCTACTCCGGGCTTTTTTATCTCTCCCTTTTCAATAGGCACATTTGAGACTGCGACTTCTCCCTCATATACTTTCAAATTAGTGGATTTATCCTGTGCAACATCCATTCTGTAAACAGTTCCTCTAACCGCAGCTACTGCTACGGGTGAGCCCATCTCCAGTTTTGACCCGGTAGCCAACTTTTTCACATTACTCCATATCCTTCCCATAACCAGTTCGGTTTTTGTCTCTATCTTATCTTCCTCTCTGGCTAAAGTAGTTATGTTGAAAGTAGAATTCTCATCAATCCTTATTGCACTCCCTTCTATCAAGGTAAGTTCAGCCCTCGAATCCTCCATTGTCTTAACCGCATCGCCTTCGTAAACTGGCTGATCCAGGTCCACCTCTTCCCATTTGTCCTCACCTTTGCCCTTGAGTTCAACATCCCCGTAGTAGAAACTGATCTCACAGACAGACTCTTTCTTCGCATCAGTCATTATAGCACAGATGGCTATCCCTGAAAGGATAATCCCCAATGTGACTATATTCTTCATTCCGCCCCCTTCATTTTACTCTCACTATATCGCCTTTTTTTAATCCACTCCCGGATATGACGACCGCTGTAGAAAACTGATCTTTTACCGCAATAACCTTGATCTTGCCGATCTTCTCTTCTTCTGCTCCAAGGACGAGCCCCGTATCGGGGTCGATCAGTTCCTCTCCCTTAGAATAGACTGTGAATGTATCGCCAACTTTTACACCTGCTGCACTTCCCGGCTTCATATAGATTTTTCCATTCGCTTTGATGATCTTTCCTTTCCATTCTATACCTTTCATAGATTCGGTTACGAGATGAACGATTTCATTTATCGCCTCTCTGGTCGCTTTTCCTACAAGTGTCTTATCAAAATCTGCACCTGTTCCGAAATGGAATTCCTGGGTTGCAACTGATATTCCCCTCTTTGACGATTCTTTTGCAACTGATTCTGCAGTGATTATCTCAGCGGTTGTGGTATTGATAAGTCGGACATCGACTGCAACCCTTGCAGTCGTCTTCTTTAAACCAAGTCCACCAACTTTCTTTGAACCTATTCCTGTCTTCTCTTTCTTCTCTCCGAATTCACTCACACTCCCTACACATATGACCTCTACACCTAAAATCTTGCCTATCTGTGCAGCAGATTGTGGTGTGACTGCACCTGTAAGTCCAAGTTTCTGCTCCTTCATAACTTTTTCCAACGCCTGCCTTTCTATCACCTGGAAGCGTCCTGATTTCACTAAAGCGGTGGTGAGCATATCGGACATCCCCTGTCCTACATTATATCTTCCATAATCTGATTTGTTTTCGAACTCGACCACTGCTATTCGCTTTTTCAAACCCTTGTATTTGGATTCTCCACTCTTCTTCTGTGCATACAGATTAAAACAAACACAAAAGACCAGAAACAGAATAAAAACAGTCTTTTTCATAACTACCTCCACTTCTATTCGGGTTGGGTCTTTTCTACCTCCCCTTCAACTCCTTTTCTCGATATCTCAATGGATACCCTGTTGGCAGAGACACCAGTAACTTTCACAGTAAAATCTTTCAAATCCTTTTTCTTCAATTCTCTTGCCAACCCTTTTGCGCTTCCCTTTGTCTCCACATCTAAAATCGCGACACCGGCCACAAAATCTCTCGTATGGACATCCTTCACCCCACGAATATAATACTTCAGAGCGGTTGTGAAGTCATCAAGGTCATCAAAAGACTTGAGTCCATTCACGACGAGCTGAATGGTTGTAGTTCCAGATAGTTCACCGACCCATTCTTTCAAGATCTTTCTGATTAATTTATCAGAGAATTTTTTTGCTGCCTCTTCGAGTGCCTGATTTCCACCCGTGACCTCATCTATATGAACTTTCGCAGCATTTTCCATTCCTGTTGCCAGTATTTTGCCATTATCTACATTGATGGCTCTTGCACTGATATTCGCCTGGCAGGATTTCATACCTCCAAGCACATCTGATGCACCTGATGCTGTCTTTGCGATCGCTTTGCCTACGATTACGACCTCAGCTTTGTAGGTTAAGCCGATCGCCGTCGCCATAGCATCATTACCGGCGATAGCGGCCAATGCCTTTTCTCTATCGACATTACGCTTTGCTACCGCCTGGTCTACGAAATGAAAACCCTTTTCCTTGAAGCAGTCGATGATGGTGTTCTCCGATATGTTCATATTGATCCAGTAGTCGGCATAGTCGTAGACGCCTATTGTTCGTTCATCTATTATAACCATCATTCGAGGCATACCCTTTCGTTTAATAATTAGACCTATTGCAACGAGGTCCTTTTCCAGATTTGCGAGTTTGACCTTCGCCTTTATCTTGACGGTATAAGTGTCAGTGCTTTTCGTCTTACTGATGATTTTGTAGGACTTGACATATCCACTCGACTCTGAATAAATCCGATCCTCTACTAACTGATAATTTTCGACAAGACTCTGTGAAGAGACCAGGGTTCCGACTGCCTCCTCCACCGCATTTCTGAGTGCATCCTCAACCGCATCATCTTTGGCATGTGCAATATCGCCAGCGATTATATTTCCCATTCCTGTTGCGATTACCTCTTTTACCTCAGCAGAAATAGCAGGGATGGAAAGCAGAACCAGAAGAAGTGAGACGATTATTCTCTTCATCATATCTCCTCCATCAGGGAAACTGGGGAGTGCATAGCACACTCCCCATATGTAAAACTACAGTTGGTCTTTCAGCTTCTTTATTATATCAAGAGCACTGGTACCAGGAACTACATCCATCAGTCCAAAGTTTCCATCCATTTTAGCCTTCATTATACCTCTGGTGGTGACGACCATTACTGCGTTGAATGTATAGTGAGATTTCGAAACATCAGGGAATGGGGATCTGCTTCCGATGAAACGGGTTGTGAGTTTTGGGTCGGCTGTAACCTTTGTAATGAGCAATTCAATCATCTTCGCATAGTTCGCCCTTGTTATCTTCTCATCGGGTTTAAATGTGCCGTCAGGATAGAGTTCAATGACTCCAAGCTTCACTACCTCACCGATGTAGGACTTTGCCCAGTGTCCCTGGATGTCTGGAATCTCCTCAACCGTTTTGGCAGTCGGTTTTTTGCCCATAACGGTTTCAGGTGCTTTGAATTCTTTCTCTTTAGAAACTGGCGCTTTTTTGAGAAGTTTTGGAAGTTCAAGTCCATGCACAAAGAGGGCAGCGATGTCTGCTCTTGTGACTGCAGGGCACTTGGCAATTTTCACATATTCTGGAGGCATACCTGCTGCAGCCCTCCTTATATCCTGGAGTCTCTTCCATTCCTCATCGAGTTTCAAATTGGTCGGTTCTATCTCGAGCCCCTTTTTGAAAGATTTTTCAGCATCATCGTATTTATCCCAGTTCACATAAGTCTTTCCCATATGGTAGTAGGCGTCAGTATTTTTACTGTCGTAGCGGAGCGCCTTTTTATATTCGCTGATCGCCTTCTTATATTTACCTTCTGCGTCATATATTCTTCCTGCTGCCACATAACCGGGCGAATATTTCCTATCGAGTTTTTTGCACTCTTTAACATTCTTCCATGCTGAATCGAGGTCTCCAAGTCCAAGATAGGCGAGTGCAAGACCTTCGTATGCCGGTGCATATTTAGGGTCGAGCGCTTTTGAGCGCTGGAACTCGCTCAATGCCTGGTCGTAGTTGCCCTTCTCAAGAAATTTCTTCCCCTGTTCGTAGTGTCCCTGTGGGGTATCGAGGATTCCACCCGGCTTCGCAGCCTTCGGTCCACAACCACAGAAGAAGATGAAAAGAGCCAAAAGACTGAGTGGAACGATTTTTTTAAACATCTTTACCTCCTTTTGAACATTTAGTCAACGACGATTATCACCCTGCACTTGTCCATAAAACTCAGATTTTCGCTCATCGAGTGAAGAAGCATCGCATCTTTATTTGAAATTACAACATCCGTCTTATTCGGTCCTGTAGCGGCGATTCCCTTTATAACAGCGGGTTTATCTGTAACTCTATCTTCTTTCTTTGCCGATGCAACATCCTTCGCATATCCAACCACACCCTGTTCGATTGCATACTCTCTGGAGACGAATCCGGTCCCATATACCTCAACGGAGTCTTCATTAATAATTTTGGGTGACATAGCGGGCTGAACTTCCAACCCTGTAGCATTGACCACCAGACCTGTAAAGACTTTCCCTTTGATGCCTTCAGCAGTGAGGGCTGTACCTCCACCTGTCTCTTGAGGGAGAAAGATGTCGGCGAGTACTCCTCTTATAGACATCTCAACATCCACTTCTACCGAACCATCCGACATATATCTGGTATCAACAATCTTAAATGCCTTACATACACCCTCTACCCTTGAGTATATCACATCGCTTGCAGTGATGGCATTCTCGACAGTAGTCTGTGCATCTATGTAAACACCTTTGACCGTTTCCAGTATATTACGAAGGGCATCTAACTTGGCTGCTCTGATTGCACCTGCTCTTCGTGCAGATTCTGGAACATCGGGATTCACACCGCCAATGCCTGTGCATTTTATTACCTGAACAGACCAATCTATCTCGCCTGCGCCCTCTATCTCCTGCAGAAGTTGTGCTGAAGTATTGGTGACAAGGAATACTATCAGCACTAAAGTTATGGATAAAATTTTTTTCATTGTTTACCTCCTTTGAAAAATTTTTAGCATTTAGCTATTCTTCGCTAACTGCTAAATACTAACAACTAACTACTGCTTTTCACCCCCTTTTCCGCCTATATTCCTACGAATCCGTATAAACGGATCGTATAATTAGAGCGGTATTAGATTCTTTTTACAATTTTTTTTATTGTAAAATAAATAAAAATCTTGTCAAGAGGTAAATGAAAAAATTAATAAAAAAAATTAGTCCTGACTCTTTATCAGTCAGTCTTGTTTCTTTGTTAAAACTAACTGAATCCATCGATAATCAGACTCGGATCTAAATTCGATATCCTCTCTGATTTTAACCCACCATTTTTCACTTTTTGGTAATTTCTTCGAGTTTTTAATAATAAACCCTGTTCGTTGAGCTACCTCTTGATACTCTTCCTTGGTAAAGAAAAAATGAGTTTCGCCCATCTCTTCTTTCCAATCTTCCTCATCAGGAGAGCGATATTTGCTGATAAATTCAGTAGCATCTACAATATCGAGTTTTACTCCATGTATTGTTTTCTCAAATTTCACTTTTCTTGGATGGAATTCACTGGCGAATCTGAGAAATCTTCTCCGGATTTCTTCGTTTTTAAGGGCTATCTCTACCAATCTTGATGAAGGTTTCAGAAAATACTTCATGGAGACTTCCTACGAAGAGGGCAGTATCAAAGGTGCCATCAGGAAAAATATTTTGAGTTATATCAGCCTTTACAAGAATGACATTTTTGAGACCTTTTTCAACTACTTTTTCCAATCGTTCCATAGACTTATCTACCCCTACTATAATACTATCAGCGAAATCCATAGACAATACTTCGAGAACAAAACCACTGCCACAACCAAACTCGACAATTTTGCCAGGTTTTACATATTTGCTTAAACATTTCAACCAAGTCTTTTTCTCTTCCACAAAAAAAATATTTTTCATTCTCGTATAACTCGGTTGGGCTGTTAGCCGTCATCATAATGTCGAGTCGCCGGACATCCCCCTAACCCCAGAACCCTATTAAGAGTCCCTGCGGTAAAGGATATGGAGATGACCTATGAAAACTCAATCTTGTTCTCTTATTTCGAGTTGTAAACATTTTTGATCCTCCTTCTGGATTGAATTTTTTTTCGTGCTTGGTTTTTGGCAGGTCAATCGATATTTCCTATTTGTATGCTTTCACTTGAACACTGATGATTTTTCCTTTTAACCTATTGTCCATTCCATGCTCGCTAAAAGAGTGTTCGGCAACGATAGTAACATCTCGGAAGCCCGCTTCCTTTATCGTGTTCAAATATTCATGCCTCTCCAGAGCACCGGCTATACACCCCGCCAAGGCTTCAAAGCTCTGCCGTATATCTTCAGGAAGTTCCCCTTCAGTTACCAGGTCCGAGATAAGGATCCTCCCGTTCGGCTTCAAAACTCTGAAGGCTTCTTTAAAAGTGACTAATTTATCCGGCGAAAGATTGATGACGCAATTGCTTATAATGACGTCGATGGACTCATCCTCAACAGGTAAGTTTTCTATTTCGCCAAGTTTGAACTCAACATTTTTGTAGTTACCCTTCCTGGCACTTTTTTTAGCCTTTTCAAACATCTCAGGCGTCATGTCCACACCAATAGCTTTACCCTTTTCACCAACTTTTTGGGCTGCAAGGAAAACATCTATACCTCCACCCGAGCCAAGGTCCAAAACGGTTTCACCTTCTTTAAGTTCAGCAAGCGCTGTTGGATTGCCACAACCCGCTCCAATCGCAGCAGTTTCTGGAGGAACAGTTGTGATTTCCTCTTTAGAATATCCTATATCTTTTCTCTGCTCTATTACCTCATTGGAGCAACAACTTGGACAGCAAGATCCGCTTTTTGATGCGAATTTACCATATCGCTTCTTAACAAATTTTTTAATCTCTTTTTTATCTTTCATGATACACCTCCAATTTTATTCTGTTACTCTATTTAATAGACGAAGAATTATAAAAAAGGACGCAAAACTACTTTACATTATTGCTTACATTCGGACAACAACAATGGCATTCAGTTTGATAGTCAACTGGGATTCCAATCTGCTCAAGTTGACGATGACAGCCTTGTAAAAGCATTTCCTTAAGTTTTGCCCTTGCCCTCTGAACTCTGGATTTAGCTCCAGATGGAGATAATCCAAGTTTTTCGCCCATTTTCTTCTGTATCAATCCTTGATATTCTGTCAATATGAGAGCCTTTCGGTATTTATCAGGCAGATAATTAACCAAAGTTTTAATACATTGAGAAACTTCCTTGATGACATCGCTCTTAATTGGGTCTTCTTTTACGGGAAGTGTCTCAAGAAGCGTTTCGGATAGTTCTAACATAGGCTTTTGAGAACGATAATAATCAATGATAGTATTTCGGGTAATTGTATATATCCAACTCTGGATTTTGCTTTTATCTCTGAGGGTTCCAATATTAGAATGGATCTTCATAAAAACTTCCTGGAGAATATCTTCTGCATCATCTTTGTCCGAAACACGCTTAAGAATAAATTGTTTAAGTTTAGTACTAAATTCTTTCCAAATTTTTTCTGTGTTATTATCCATAACAATACCCCCTATGATTAATAATTCCTTCTAAATTCAAGTAATTACAAGCAACACCTTAACTCTTTGGAAAGTGGTCAAGGCATTCTGGATTAACGAAACGCAAATATATTTCATGATACGCTTCCAATAAGCACCATCACAAAACCTTAGTACATACAAATGTAGGACAGTAGTCTCCCTCGAACTTGATCTGCTTTGGTTCAAATCCTACTTCCTTCAAAAGGTCGTGCCATATAGATCCGTAGGGGCAAATTATGGTAAATATAAAATATAGATTAAGTTTTGTCAAGAAAAACGACCTAATGCGATTTTTTTCCGCAGGATCATGTGGACTTACCCCAAAAGATTATTCCTCTTTCAAGAAACTATATGTTTTTTCGCCTTTTCTCGATAGGATAAACAATCCTCTATTTGTTACCTTAGACACTATTTCATTTTCTTTCATATGATGGTCACTGAAGGATAGGACCCCGTTCGGTTTCAATACCCGATGGAGCTCTTCGAGAACTCCGTCAGGCTCACTCAGGTTGTGAAATGTATCATACAACAGGACCACATCCAGGCTCTTATCTGGCAATCCAGTTTTGCAATCGGAACAAATGGTATCCACATTCGTCAGTTGTTTTTTTGAAGCGATACTCTGAACCTTCTGAATTGCAAGTGGATGAATATCCAGAGCGTAAATTTTCCCTGATTTACCCACCAATTCCGCAGCGGCGGTTATATACCCCCCGGGACCACAGCCATAATCGAGGACATGGGACCCTGGTTTTATCCCCACCTCTTTCAAGATATTCATTCGGGGTAAAAAAAAATCGCGAAATCTGTAGGTGAGAGACATGAGTTTGAAGCCAAGATTTGATTTTGGTTTATCCATAGTAGTTTCCTCCTATAGTGTCGGATATCCTTCCTGCCAGATTCTTCCTTTAGAACCCTTATTTATAACTTGATACTCCCCATTATAAAGGTTCTTTTATCTCCTGTCAATCTCTCTTTTACTTGATCATCGTTGTCTTTATCTATTGTTGCTTTCCTTTCGACACCTGTCATAGATTTCTTCGCAGGGTATAAAATTCAGCCCTTTATGGAAGGTGAGTTCAATCTGCTACATTAACTCTTATGTCTCTGTGTCAAGACCTTACTCTGAAGTCCTCTGAAGTCCTGAAAGACCTGCCTGTGGTCTCTGTGGTTTTTAGTAATCTGTGTCTATCTGTCCATACGGATATTGAGATGTTCATCTGCGGTTAGAATAACTTCCTGCAAAATTTAACCTTCAAGTATTCTGTCTACTTCTTCACGGTCAACGTCCAGCACATAATCAATGCCACTGATGTCAGCTGCTTCTTTAGTCAAAGCAGCAATATCATCGCGGGTAATATATTCTAATGCAAACTTACGATTCCCAGTCATTAACTGTCGCAGACCTTGAGCGAGCCTTTGATAGTAGGTATACAGACCAAGCGCCCCCGTTGGAACATTATCAAAGTCCTTCCCAAGTCTTTTCTTTAAATCAGACGC
The DNA here is from genome assembly GCA_030619885.1 of bacterium. Classification (GTDB taxonomy): domain Bacteria; phylum Hydrothermota; class DG-26; order JAUXAN01; family JAUXAN01; genus JAUXAN01. The sequence continues at coordinate 22,991 of JAUXAN010000007.1, read as the reverse complement.
AGTTACGAATATCTCTTCCTTCGTATTTCCAAATCTTTCAATGTATACTGGAATCTGACCTTCGTCGATTCTTTTTCCTATAGTCTTACCCACCATAGCCGCTGCAATTGGTGACCTTGCCATTCCAATTAGTTTAAAATATGGCGCACCAAGAGCCAGTCCTTTAAATATCTGGTCTTCTAATACAAATCCTCCTGCTACAGCGATATCCGGGATATACTCTCCCTTTTTAGCAAGTCTATCAGCGTATTGATAGAGCAATGACCAGAGTTCAACTCCGGGAACACCCCATTCATTCATCATCCGCCATGGACTCATCCCTGTTCCGCCACCAGCACCATCTACCGTTAAAAGGTCAATCTTTGCCAAAGACGCATACTTCACAGCCCGGGCTAAATCGGCAGGTCTATACGCCCCCGTTTTTAAGAATACATATTTTGCACCTTTCTCACGAAGTTCCTCTGCCCTTTTTAAGAAACTTTCTTCCTCGACCATTCCTATCCTCGAATGGCGCTCAAATTCCTTGAAACTCCCATGTTCGAATGCCTTTACTACATCTGGATTCGTTGGGTCTGGGAGGACAACATATCCTCTCTTTTTCAATGTCTGTGCCTTTTTTAAATCTTTGATCTTAACCTCACCACCAATATCTTTTGCTCCTTGACCCCACTTCAATTCAACAGCCTCAACGCCTAAACTGGAGATAGCATATTCCTGAACCCCAAGTCTGGTATCCTCTACATTAGCCTGGACGATTATCGCTCCGTACCCATCTGCCTGCCATCTTTTGTATAATTTAACCCTCCACTCCAGGTCAGGGGCATAGGTTACCTTCCCCCGAACGATTTTAGAATCCACATCCATACCACAGACATTCTCTCCAATAGTGAGTGGTACACCCGAAAGAGCTGAGCCTATTGCTAAACCTTCCCAGTTATTCTTTGCAATATTGGTAGAACCCAGTCCTGGGATAATAAAAGGAAGTTTTACTTTAATGCCCCGGGCATGTCCAATTTTTGTTTCCAGTCTAACACTGGGGAAAATCGCTTTATCCGGGTCAGCTTCAATCCCCTTAGCCCCAACTGCGGTTCCTAATATTGTGAAATGTGAGAGGTCTACCGGGTATGTCTTCTCCGAAGCAGATGTGATTATACCGAATGGCTGCGGATACATTGCCTCAGTACCTCGATAAGCAGATTTACCAATCTCGCACATCCCTATACATCCATCAACGCATGTAACACACATTCCACTCAATGGAACAATTGACTCTTCAGTTCTATTTTTACTCAGCGTGGCTGCACTTGCATTTATTTTTGTAAAAGACATCTTGCACCTCCAATTTTTAGGTTATGGTTAACATAAAAACTCACTATCTTCTTTTTGCCATCCATAGTTCTAATCTGTTCCCAACAACATTACCCAACTACCATACCCACTGCCTAATCCTAACCTATTTACTTTCCTTTCGTTTCTCATCTGCTTCTTTTAATAAACAAGCCCCACATGGGTCCATATAGCACATTACATTATTATGCACATCAACGCAAGGATAAGAGATATTAAGACAACTATTACAGAGCACACCAGGTGGCTCTGGTCCCTGACACCTCAGTTGACAGGCAGGACAGATATAGATACAACCACCGCAGGTTCTACAGACTTCGGATTTGATATCAAATGGGGTTGTAATTTTTCTATCGGCTCCACGGTTGACAAATCCTATAGCCTTTGCATCCATCTGCTCAGCACACATTCTGACACATAATCCGCATAGGACACAATCCTCATATTTGGGCTTGAATCTCACACGGGTTACTTCATATTTTGATGCTAAATCCTGAATAGTCTTTGACTGCGGACATAGCGACACAAGCATTTCTATAAGCATCTTCCTTGTTTCAATTATACGCTTTGTATGAGTGCGAACCATTAATCCCTCGCTTGCAGGATAAGTACAAGATGAAACAATTCTGAAATTTTCTGATGGTCCCACTTCAACTATACAGAGTCTGCAAGCACCATAAGGAGTGAGCCCATCATTGTAGCATAGTGTAGGGACGGGGATGCCATAGAACTTACAAGCATCGAGAACAGTCCATCCTTCTTCTACCTGAACATCCGCACCATTTAAATTTATAGTAATCATTATTCCCTCCCTACTGCTTTTTTCCCATCTTCTGTTTCTAAATCACACCTCAAACAACGTCTTGCTTCTTTAACTGTCATCTTTTGAGTGAACCCCAATTCTATCTCCTTGAAATTATTCACTCTTCGCTCCACTTTCAGACAAGGCATCTTTGGTCTCTTCGCTTCTGCTATTTCTTTTTCAGTCAATTCCCCAGGTTCAATATAGATTGATGGTCTGGTCACTTTATACTCTCTTGCCAGACTTTCGCCTCTGAGATATTTATCAATGGACTCTGCCACCAGTTTTCCAGAGGCTATCGCATCTACAACAGTATTTGAACCAGTCACGACATCACCGCCAGCAAAAATCCTTTCACGATTAGTAGATAATGTTTCAGGATCGACCACAATCGTATTCCACTTTGAAATTTCAATATCTTTAGATAAAAATGATAAATCGGGCTTTTCCCCAATTGCAACTATCAAGTTATCTAATTTAATAGTAAACTCAGAACCTTCAATTGGAACAGGTCTTCTCCTTCCACTTTTATCAATATCTCCTAATTTCATCCTGATGCATTCAACCCCTTTAAATTTTCCATTTTCGGTCAAAATTCTAACAGGTGCAGATAGAAAGTGGATGTCAATTCCTTCTTCAATGGCTGCATCGACTTCTTCTTTAAATGCAGGCATTTCTAATCTCGTTCTTCTATACATTATTGTAACCCGATCGCATCCTTCCATACGATTAGCAACTCTGGCAGCATCTACTGCAGAATTGCCGCCACCAATAACCCCAACCCTTTTACCAATTTTCACGGTTTTCCCAAGATTTACCCGTGTCAAAAATTTCATCGATGGAATTACATCAGATATATTCTCGTCAGAGATACCTAATTTTAACGATTTATGAGCGCCAGTTGCAATGAATATTGCTTTATATCCTTTTTTAAAAAGATCGTTAATACTGAGGTCTTTGCCAATTTTAACATTTGTCTTAATCGTAATTCCTGAATCTTTTATATTTTCAATGTCAAAATTCAGAATCTCTCTTGGCAACCTGTATTCTGGTATGGCTACTGAAAGCATGCCTCCAACTACAGGTAGAGCCTCGAAGATAGTAACTAAATAGCCTTTTTGTGCTAAATAATACCCTGCTGTTAATCCAGCCGGTCCAGAACCCACAATAGCAACCTTTTTCTGAATAGTTGGTCTTTTCTGCTTTCTGCTCGCTGCTTTCTGATTTTTGATTCCATAGTCGCTGACAAATCGTTTCAGCGAGCGGATAGCAATTGGCTCGCCTTCCTCACCTGACTGACATTTGGATTCGCACGGATGGTGGCAGACACGGCTACAAACAGAAGGTAGTGGATTATCCTTTCTGATTACCTCAAGTGCTTTAGTAAATTCTTTTTTAGCAATATAAGATATATAAACAGGCGCTTCTGTATCTATGGGACAGGTATGCTGGCAGGGAGAGGATATAATCTCTTTACAAACAGCGGCTTCACATCTTTTATATTTAATATGGGCAAGATACTCATCTCTGAAATATGTTAGTGTGGACAAAACTGGATTTGATGCGGTCTGCCCAAGCCCACACATACTTGCATCCTTCACTACTCTGGCTAATTCTTCGAGTAAGTCGAGTTGCTCAAGAGTGCCGCGACCTTCTGAAATATCGGTTACAATCTCGAACATCCTGTCTATACCTTCACGACAGGCAAGACACTTGCCGCAGGATTCATCTTTAAGGAAATTGAGGAAATATTTTGCTATATCCACCATACAGGTGTTCTCATCCATTACTATCATTCCACCTGAACCCATAATTGAGCCAACCTCTGTGAGTTTCTCATAATCTACTGGCAGATTAAGTAATTCAGTTGGTATACAACCACCCGAAGGACCACCTGTTTGAACTGCCTTAAATTTTTTACCACCTGGAATTCCTCCTCCTATATCATATATAATTTCCCAAAGAGGCATTCCCATCGGGACTTCAACAAGACCTGTATTATTTATTTTCCCTACCAGAGAAAATATTTTTGTCCCCTTACATCCATTACTCCCAATTTTAGAATACCATTTCGCACCTTTCTGTATTATGAACGGAACATTAGCCCATGATTCTACATTATTTATATTTGTTGGCTTTCTCCATAATCCCTTTTGTGCAGGAAATGGAGGTCTCTGCCGTGGTTCACCTCTTCTGCCTTCAATTGAGGCAATGAGTGCTGTTTCTTCTCCGCAAACAAATGCCCCTGCTCCCTTTGCTATCTTTATGTCAAAACTAAAGCCCGTGCCTAATATATCCTCACCCAAAAATCCATATTTTCTTGCCTGCTCAATTGCAATTCCAACATTTTTTACTGCGAGGGGATATTCATTCCGTACATAAACAATTCCTTCATTTGCACCTATTGCATAAGCTCCTATTATCATCCCTTCTATAACAGAATGCGGATTTCCTTCAAGTAAGCTCCTATCCATATAAGCCCCGGGGTCTCCTTCATCTGCATTGCAAATTATATATTTTATATCTCCTTTTGCTTTACGACACAATTCCCATTTTATACCTGTTGGAAATCCAGCTCCTCCTCTACCACGAAGACCTGCATTTTTTATCTCATTTATTACTTCTTGAGATGAAAAATCAGATATGACTTTACATAAAGCCGAATATCCACCAATTGCCATATAATCATCTATAGAAGTAGGGTCAACAAACCGACTATTTCCGGAAATCAACCTGTTCTGCTTCTTAAAAAATGAAATATCTTTTTCATAAACAACTTTTTTGCCACTTTCAGGGTCTTGCCAGAGAAGCCTATCTATAATTTTGTCATTAAGAACAGTTTTCCCCACAATTTCTTCTGCATCTTCTGGTTTCAATTTCTGATAGAATATTCCCTCAGGCTGGATAATGATGTTTGGTTCTACTTCACAAAACCCATGACATCCTGTTATCCTAATCATAACTTTATTTTGTAGGTTATGCCGCTTGATTTTAGTCTGAAATGCCTTGACAACTTTAGCCGAACCTCGTGCCTGTCCGCATGTCCCATTAGATACAACAATACACGGTAATTTTCGGGATGGTTCTCTTTCCAATTTCTCACGCAAATCCTTAACTTCCCAGATACTCTTTAGTCTCCCCATAATTTAAAACACCTTATATGTATTATAAAATGTCCGCAACTCGGTTTCCAAATCTTCAAATTCTACAAGATGATGCTTACATCCACGCCTTGAACAAATCTGAATCTTACCACCTTCTACAAGAGATATTCCTACCATCGGAGCTTCACATTCCTCGCACCTCCGCGAAGATGTAAGTTCACTCTCACAATGAGGACAGAAAAATTTTCCAATCTCTCCTTTTGGTCTTGGAAATTCATATTCAGTGGTATAACTACCATAAAGTGAGGATAAATATGCCCAACCGCGTTTTCCTTTCCATTCAATTAAAACTTTTACCCCTGGACGATTATCAATTTTATGCCCCTCATCCATTAAACTCTTCCCACAATGAGGACATTTAACATTTACTTGAATCATCTCTATAACAGTCCTTAGGTTAAGGTTAGGTTATTGGTTTGCTTATATAGGTAAAGTAGTTGGTCTTTCTTGTTGCTAACAACCTTACCCAACTACCAAACTCGCTACTTAACCTTAACCCAACTACTTTCCTCCCATGATTTCATTGCTATCGGTAGTTTTTCAATATCTGTTTCACTTCAGTAGTTGTCATCCCTCCATAATATTCGCCGTCTATCACCATAATTGGTCCTATTGCACAGCATCCCAAACAGTTGACCGTCTCCAGTGTAAACCTTTTATTTTTAGTCGTCTTGCCTGGTCTAACATTCAACCTTCTTTCAACTTCCCCCACAATTCTGGGGCCACCCCTCACATGGCAGGCGGTACCAAGGCAAACAGTGACAAGGTGTTTTCCTCTCGGTTTCAAACTGAACTGTTTAAAAAATGTGGCTGCTCCATAAACATCAATTAGAGGAATATCTAATTTTTTAGCAACTTCAGTAATTGTCTCTTTGGGAAGCCAGTTATATTCACTCTGAATATCCTGCAGGATAGATATTAATGCTGAACTCTCACCTTCGTATTTGTCTACCAGAGAATCAACCTTTTTCTTCATCTTACAGGTCATAATGCCTTATCCAATTTAATCGAACTCCTTGGGGTTTTCCAAAAAGTTTGTAAAGTGTATAAAAATTATACAAAATAAAGTCAAGGAAAAAACAACCACAAGATTACACAGATTAACATCTCAGGATCCGTATGGACAGATTTTAACCCTCTCCTGCCTGTCAATACGGGTCTGCGACTGTGAATTTCTTTTTTACCATCTCTGTGTTCTCTGTGGTTTTTCAGCAATCTCTGATATGGGTATTGACAAGCCATTATTTTTATAGTAAGATTATTAAAAGATGCAAAATTATAAGAATTTACAGAGAAATCTTATCATTCTCTTTTTAACATTGTCAATAATACCACTCTCTGCAATAGGATGGTTGTCGTTTATCAGTTTTCGAGAATCAATCTATCATGTGGTTACGCAGAATCTTTTTGAGATTGCTAAAAACAAGGCGCTCGCAATTGATAAATGGTTGTTTGAACGAAGTGCAGATGCAAAGTTCATATCCGAATCACCAGTGATAGTAGAGTCAATAACCACCTTAGTCAATCCTGATATTTCAAAAAGTATGAAGATTAAATCTAAAAAGAGAGTTACAAACTATTTAAAATCGATGAAAACCTACTACGGCTGTTATGAGGAGATATTCATTCTCGATAATGAAGGCAATTTTGTGGTATCCACAGGCGAATTGCAAGAAAATAAAGTGGGGCGAGATTACTTCACAGAAGCAAAGCAAGGAAAAACGACAGTTACAGATATAAGAATGTCAGAACACATTGGACGACCTACTATGCTTGTTTCCTGCCCTATCAAAGATGCGTCTTTGAATATTATAGGCGTGTTAGTGAGTAGAATTGATCTGAATACAATCAATACGATAATGCAGGATATCGAAATAGGTAAGACTGGGGAAAGTTATCTCATAAATAAAAATGGATATTTCATCACCGAATCCAAGTTTGAACCTGGACATACACTAAAAGAGAAAATTGAGACCTACGGAGCATCCGAATGTCTGAAGGGTAAAAATGGGGTGGGAGAGTATGTTGATTATCGAGGCAAAATGGTTCTCGGCGCTTATTACTGGATACCAGAAAGAAAATGGTGTTTGATTGCTGAACAGGACAGATCAGAAGCATTTAGAGAGATCCACCGGTTAAGGAACAGGACATTAGCAGTTGGTTTAACCGCTATCATCACCATTTTTATTATCACACTACAAATTTCTAAAAAAATCGTTCAGAGGTTGCAGAAAGCAGATCGAGAACTGAGAGAAAAGCAGGAACAACTTATCCACTCGGGTAAATTGGCAGCGGTCGGTGAAATGGCAGCAGGTTTAGCCCACGAGGTAAATAACCCTTTAACTACGGTTAAAACGCTTGTCCATTCCATACATACCTTTCCCGAACTAAAACAAGAGATGAAAAAAGATACTGGTATAATTATGGAAGAGTTAGACAAGATAAACATGCTTATACTAAGATTTTTACAATTTGCCCGTCCAAAAGAGCCGGAATTAGAGCCAACGGACATAAATGAGATATTAAAAAAGATAATTCACTTACTCAAACCACAGATAAATCAGCAAAAGATTACACTCTCCATGCATCTTGAAGAGGGTCCTGTACTTTATATTGATGGTTCACAAATCGGTCAGTCTTTTATGAACACCATTATGAATGCAATCCAGGCAACACCTGACAATGGTAAACTTAAAATATCTACAAAAAGGGTTAACATAAATACGAAATCTTATACTCAGATTACGATTGAAGATACGGGCGTAGGAATCCCTGCCAGTTTGCAGAAGAAGATATTCGATCCGTTTTTCACTACCAAAACTTCAGGAACTGGTTTAGGACTGGCGATTACCAAGGTTATTATTGAGAAACACAACGGGATGATTGAATTTCACAGTAAGGAAGGGGAAGGGTCAATTTTTCTCATATATCTACCCATCGAAGGGGAGAAACATTGAATAAGATTTTAATTATTGACGATGACAGAAATCTTTGCTATTCCCTCCACAAAGTTCTATCGGCTAAAGACTACTCGGTAACAGAAGCAGAAAGTGGTGAGGAAGCCATGGAAAAAGTGTATCTACAAAAACCTGATCTGGTGATATTAGACATCAAACTACCTGGGATAAGCGGGTTGGAGACACTCAAAAGAATTAAGAAAATCGAGCCAAAATTGCCAATAATCATCATGACCGCATACGGAACTACCGATACTGCCATAGAAGCGACGAAATTTGGTGCCTATGATTATATACTCAAGCCTTTCGATGTGAATGAGATGCAGGAATTGGTGAGAAAAGGACTGAAGACCTGTGACTTGATGAAGCCCGTAGTGATATGTAAAGTAGATGGTGAAAAAGAGGGATGTTCCTTAATAATTGGTAACAGTCGGAAGATGCAACAAGTATATAAAATGATAGGACAGGTGGCTGGGACCGACATGACCGTTTTGATAACAGGAGAGAGCGGCGTAGGGAAAGAACTCGTGGCACGGGCAATATACAATCACAGTTCACGAGCCATGCAACCCTTTCTGGCAATGAACTGTGCCGCTATGTCGGATAACTTGATAGAAAGTGAACTGTTTGGATATGAAAAAGGAGCTTTTACGGGAGCGAGTCATACAAAAATAGGAAAATTTGAAAAGTGTAATCATGGAACGGTCTTTTTAGATGAGATAGGCAATATGTCACCTGCAACTCAGTCCAAAATACTGCGTGTTCTTCAGGAGGGCGAGTTTGAGAGGGTCGGAGGGACGAAGACGATTAAGGTTGATGTTAGAATCATATCAGCTACCAACATAAATTTAGATGATGCGATTCGTGACGGCACATTAAGAGAAGATCTTTACTATAGATTGAATGTCTTTTCAATAGATATACCACCACTTCGTAAAAGACCTGAAGATATACCAGAACTGATAAGTCACTTTCTACGAAGATTTAACAGAGAATTTGCTAAACATCTTACGGGTATCTCAAAGGCTGCGGTGAAAAAGTTAACAGAATATTCGTGGTCAGGAAATGTGCGGGAATTAGAAAACACCATCAAACGGACTGTAGTAACAAGTAAAGGTGCGATACTCGATGTGGATGACTTTGAAGTAAGCTCTCTTGAAGAACCATCGCATACCCTCAAAACAAAAAAATTCGATGAGACCCTAAAATCTTTCGTTCATAAGATAACTGAATATTCTGACGCTCCATTAATTCCAGCCATCGAAAAAATTGTCATTCAGGAAACAATAAAAAAAGTGGATTGGAATCAATCGAAGGCGGCAAAGATATTAGGGATAAGCCGCCATAGTTTACGAAATAAGATGAAAAAGTACAATTTAAGAGAAAAGAAACCACAAGATTACACATATTAACATCTCAGGATCCGTATGGACAGATTTTAACCTTCCCCTGCCTATCCATACGGATCCCATACGAGTCTGTGACCGTAGGGACATGGGGGGCTGTCTGAAAAAGATATTTTTTATTGTTATTTTCTCACATAGAATCTGGGTCCAGTTATCACAAAATTCAGTTTCCGTGTCCCGTTTTTACCTTCCTGTATAAAAGAGGACAGTCGCATAACTTTATATACAGTATAGACTTGGAAATATCCTACCTTTTTTTGCTGTCTTGAATCTCCCAATTTAATAAATCTGTGGCTATAACTTTAACTCGGTTATATCCCATAAGTCTTTGACTTATAGGGATTTGAAGATTTCATTCCTTCTGGCACAGAGTTTGCAAATATAGTAGGTATGAAATGTCAGGTATGCGGACGTGCAATCCCTGTTGGGCAGGAACTTTTATACAAAATTAAAGGCAGATATTATTGCCCTTACTGTTTTGAACGCATAGCCGAGAGACCAAAAAAAACAAGGCAAAAGGGAAAATCGCCTGAACCGAGGATTTTGAGAGGAGGGAAATATGACTGAAACAAAAGAGACGGAGGATAAAAAAGAAATATGTCCGGTTTGTGGGTTCAAATTGATGCCAGCCGAGAAGGTCGTCTGTAAAATTGAAGAGACCGAAGAGAGATACTATTTCTGTCCGTACTGTTTTGGCTATTCTATCAGCCGAAGAAAACACGACTCAATTGACAGGAGGTAAAGATGAAAAACAATCTATTTTCAATGGCTCTGGAGCAGTTAGATATCGCCGCTGCAAAACTCGACCTGAATAAAAACATCTACCCCATTCTCAGACAACCTGAAAGAGAACTTACAGTTTCAGTCCCTGTAGTAATGGACGATGGACAAGTAGAAGTGTTTACCGGACATCGAGTCCAATATTCGAGCGTAAGGGGACCCTGTAAGGGTGGGATTAGATACCATCCCGATGTTACCCTCGATGAAGTTAAGGCTCTTGCAGCGTGGATGACATGGAAATGTGCTGTTGTTAATATCCCATTCGGCGGTGCTAAAGGGGGTGTCAGATGCGACCCTTTCAAAATGTCAAAAGAAGAACTCAAACGAATGACGAGGCGATATACGGTTATGGTCATGCCAATCCTGGGACCAAAGAGAGATATACCTGCACCTGATGTAAATACTAATGCAGAAGTAATGGGCTGGATTATGGATACTGTGAGCATGTTCACAGGACAGACCTCTTTGGAGATCGTCACAGGAAAATCGATTGATCTGGGTGGTTCCCTGGGCAGACGGGAAGCAACTGGAAGAGGGGTAATGATTGTTACTTTGAATACCTTGAAAAAATTGAATATGAACTCTGGAGATGCTACGATAATTGTTCAGGGATACGGAAATGTTGGTTCAATAGCAGCAAATTTACTCGCCCAGAATGGATGTAAGGTTGTAGCCGTGAGTGATGTATCGGGCGGATTCTACAATTCAAAGGGTTTAGATCTAAAAGACATAAATGAATATGTGAGCACCTCCAAGAATCATCTTCTTGAAGGGTATAAAGGAGATGCTGAACCTGTCTCTAATGAAGAAATTTTAGTTTTGGATGCTGATGTCCTCATCCCAGCAGCACTGGAAAACCAAATTACGGAGAACATTGCAAAGAATCTGAAAGCCAAAGTTATTACAGAAGGTGCCAATGGCCCAACCTCTCCAGAAGCCGACAAAATTTTGGAAGACAGAGGAGTCGTTGTAATTCCAGATATACTGGCTAATGCTGGTGGGGTTGTTACTTCTTATTTTGAGTGGGTACAGAATATACAATCATTTTTCTGGAATATTGATGAAGTGAACAGAAATCTTAATCGAATTATGAATAAGAGCTTTGAGGAAGTATGGTCGTTTTCAAAAGAAAAGAGAGTAAATCTACGGACAGGGGCGTATATGCTCGGTGTTGACAGAGTAGCAAAAGCGCTCCAACAAAGAGGGATATTTCCTTAATGAGACAAAGTAAAATTCTTGTAGTGGACGACGATAAGAATGTCAGGTATTCATTCCGAAAGATGCTGCGGGATAAAAAATATTATATATTAGAAGCATCGGGTGGGAAGCAAGCAATCCAAAAATTACAGAAGAAGGGCCCAAACCTCGTCATATTGGATGTCAAACTTCCTGAAATGGACTGGCTTTCCACATTTAAAAAGATAAAAGAGATAAATTCTGAAATACCTATCATCATTATGACTGCTTATGGAACTACCGACATCGCCATAGATGCGATGAGGATAGGCGCTTACGATTATGTTCTTAAACCGTTCAATATTGTCGAAATGCAACAGCTGATTGAAAAAGCATTGAAAACCTCCATGCTAACAGAAAGAGAAGGCGAGTCAAAGAAGCAGTTGACCAATACAGAAGGAAAGTATCGAGTAATCGGAAGTAGCAAAAAGATGCAGGAGGTTTACAAGATAGTTGGACGGGTAGCTGTAAATGACATAACAGTACTCATCTGTGGGGAGAGCGGCACTGGCAAAGAACTGATTGCACGCCTAATACACCACCACAGTTCAAGAACAAATAAACCATTCATCATCGTTAACTGTGCTGCTATACCTGAAACCCTTCTTGAAAGCGAACTTTTTGGATATGAGAAAGGTGCATTTACAGGAGCCTACAAAAGAAAAATAGGAAAATTTGAACTTGCAAATGGGGGAACGATCTTTTTAGACGAGATAGGTGACATATCACCCAATATTCAAAGTAAGGTATTACGGGTGCTGGAGGAAGGTGAATTCGAAAGAGTCGGAGGAACGGAGACGATAAAAGTGAACACAAGAATTATCGCTACTACCAATAGAAATTTAGAACATCTTATAGCGGAGAATAAATTCAGAGAAGACCTATATTATCGTTTAAGAGTTGCCACTATAAACTTGCCCCCTCTCAGGGAACGGAGAGAAGATATAAGAGAACTTGCAGAGCATTTCTTGAAAAATTCCAACATGGAATTGAAGAAAAAGGTAAAAAAAATTTCTGACGAAGCGATGCGTATTCTCGAAGAATACAGATGGAGTGGAAATTGCAGAGAACTTGAGAATGTAATAAAGAGAGCTGTCTTGGTTACAAAATCAGATAGAATCTTGCCAGAAGATCTATCAATACGGAGAGGAGAAAAAAAATACGAGAACAATCTCGAGGAACTTGTTGAAAGATCCAAGGAAAATTTACTCCCATCAATAGAGAGGGTATTGATTGTCAAAATATTAGATAAGACGAAAGGCAACAAGACAAAAGCTGCCAGGATACTTGGGATTCACCGTCATACCCTACGAAACAAAATCAAAAAATATAGAATGCGAACAGAGTGATGTCGGGTATGGCTATACAGCCCATCCATAAGGATCCGTAGGGATATGGGAAACCCGATCTACTGATTTGTTGTCCCGTAAGGAACAGGCATGCCTGTTCCTTAAATCTGTATCCTATTAAAATGTTTTTTGAATAAAAATCCTGTCAATCCTGTCAAATAATTTGAGTAACATATTACGCATACAGTCCTCTAATCTCAGCCGCTTTTGTTACCCTCGAAATTGCCACGATAAAGGCTGCCACCCTCATATTCACTTTGTATTCCAACGAAGTCTCAAGAACAGTTTTAAAAGAATTCGTAATAATTCTCTCTAAATCCTCTAATACCCTCTCTTCTGCCCAGTAGTATCCCATTCTGTTTTGAACCCACTCCAGATAAGAGACGGTCACACCGCCAGCATTGCATAAAATATCAGGAATAATAAATATTCCATTTCTTGTAACGGTCTCATCAGCCTTCGGTGTAAGTGGTCCATTAGCACATTCAGCAATAAGCTTTGCTTTAACTCGTTTGGCATTTTCTTTTGTTATCTGATTTTCCAATGCAGCAGGAACGAGAATATCTACATCCAGCTCTAACAACTCCATCGGGTCGTCCATTCTTTTAGCTTTGGAGACTTTTTCGAACCCTTTTAGAGTTTTATTTTTCGCTACATGTTTAATAGCCTCTTCGGGCAAGATACCATTTTCATCATAAAATGCCCCATCTATGTCGGATATAGCTACAATTTTACATCCATCTTCGTGCAGAAGTTTTGCGGCAAAAGACCCTGCATTTCCATAACCTTGAATAGCAACCGTAGATGATTTCAAATCTATCTTAAGATGTTTAGCGGCTTCACGAACACAGAAGACCATTCCCTGGGCAGTAGCCGAAGCCCTCCCGGCAGAACCGCCAATCTCTAAAGGCTTACCAGTTATTACACCAGGCAGATACTGCTGATGATGCATTGAATAGGTATCCATCATCCATCCCATAATCTGAGGATTGGTATTTACATCAGGAGCAGGGACATCCTTATTCTCTCCAAAAAGGTCTAACAACTCGGCGAAATATCTTCGGGAAAGTCTTTCAAGTTCACTTTTGGAAAGTTTACTCGGGTCTACCACAACACCACCCTTGCCTCCGCTCATTGGAATTCCAACGACAGCACATTTATAGGTCATCCAGAAAGCCAATGCCTTTACTTCATCCACAGTCACATCTGGATGGAATCTTATCCCACCTTTGGCAGGTCCTCTCGCTACAGAATGTTGCACCCGATAAGCAGTGAATATTTTTATACTACCATCATCCATCCTGACTGGCAGTTTTACCTCTGTTATCCTTCTCGGTTCCTTAATCATTGCAATCTGATTCTCTGAAATATTTAATATCTTTGCTGCTATATCAAACTGTTTAAGAGCATTATCGAATGTATTCAATTTTTCTCTCTCATGAACAGACGAATCAAATGCTTCTTTGGTCATTTTATCCTCCTTTAAGCCGGAGAGGTAAGCCATTCGGACTATCTCTTTGAGTATTTTTTCATACCCTCTTCAAATAGATCACCGCCATAGCAGTCATTTGCGACTATTACTGGAAAGTTTTCAACTACTAACTTCCTTACAGCCTCTGGACCCAAATCTTCGTACGCGACTATCTCAGAAGATTTAATAGATTTTGCAATCAGAGCACCAGCACCGCCCGTTGCAGCAAAGTAGACCGCCTTGTGTTTCCGCATCGCTTCTTTTACTTCCTCTCCCCTATTTCCCTTCCCAATCATACCCTTCAGCCCGCGCTCGATGAGTGCAGGCGCATAAGGGTCCATCCTGTAAGATGTGGTAGGACCGGCAGACCCTATAACATAACCAGGCTTCGCGGGAGTAGGTCCTACATAATATATCACCTGACCTTCTATATCTATTGGCAGATCCTCTCCTTTCTTCAAAAGTTCAAAGAGTCTCTTATGAGCAGCGTCCCTACCCGTATATATGACCCCATTCAATAAGACCGCATCACCAATCTTCAATCTCTCAACATCCTCAACTTTCAAAGGTGTAGTCAACTTAATCGCTCCCATTTCTCCTCCTAAATTACAATCTCTTTATGTCTTGTTGCATGGCAGTTCATATTCACCGCAGCTGGCATCGTTGCAAGATGGCAGGGAAAGGTTTCTATATTGACTGCCAATGCCGTAGTCCTTCCACCTAAACCCATAGGTCCTATTCCGAGGTTATTCACTCTTTCTAATAGTTCTCTCTCTGCCGCTGCAAATCTCGGGTCTCGGTTATGCTCACCAACTGTTCGTAAAAGTGCTTTTTTAGCAAGCATAGCACACCGTTCAAAAGTACCGCCTATACCAACGCCAACAATAACAGGTGGACAGGGGTTTCCACCCGATCTCCTCACCCTATCCACAACAAAGTCCTTGATCCCCTCCAGTCCATCTGCAGGTTTCATCATCTTCACCTCGGACATATTCTCTGCACCACCACCTTTGGGTACACATACAATCTTCAATTTATCACCCCTCACTATATCGAGATGGATTATTGGCGGCGTATTATCTTTCGTATTCTTTCTATCTATAGTAGGGTCGTCTACGATGGATTTTCTCAAATATCCATCGGTATACCCTTTTCGCACACCCTCTGCGATCGCATCTGGCAGGATTCCACCATTTATTTTAACCTCGTCACCCAGTTCTATAAAGAAGACAGCAAAACCCGTATCCTGGCACATGGGAAGTTTCTCCTCCCTGGCTATCTTTGCATTCTCAAGGATCTGACGGAGAACCTCCTTACCTGTGGGTGATTCCTCATTCTCATAAGCTTTCTTCAACGCATTCTCTACATCACTGCCCAGATTATAGTTTGCATCCATACACAACTCTTTTACTTTATTAACAACAAGTTCATAATCTATCTCTCGCATAAACACCTCACATTATCGACAAAATTAATAGAACGCAGATTTCCGCAGATAATCGCAGATAATTTTTACTACCAATGCACAAAACTAATAAGAAAAAATGTTTTCTTCTTTGCATTGGAGTCCCTTCGGCTCCGCTCAGGACATGCTTTGTGGTTAACAAAATCCTGTAAATCTGCGTTCATCTGCGTCCCCATTTTTAAAATGTTTAAATCAAAGTGCATGTTTTAGGACTACTATCTCGCTCTCAGCAGGCAGACTCTCTTTTTTTAGTTCTATTTCTGACGAATCGAGTCTTTTAACATTCTTCTTGTCCGCTAAAAAATTATCAACACCTGCTATATCAAACCCCAGCACTTCCGTTTTATAGTGCATCGGCACAACAACTTTGGGATTCAATTTTCCCACAACCTTCGTTGCCTCAGCCGCATCGATGGTATAGAAACCACCCACAGGTATGAGCAGAACATCCACATCTCCAATTTTAGAACTATCCTCATCAGAAAGAAGATGTCCAAGATCACCAAGATGACAGACTTTCATCCCATCGATCTCGAAACTGAATATCGTATTTTCACCCCGTTCAGAACCACCAGATGAGTCATGATAAGAAGGGACACCTGAAATCTTGATACCTTTAATGGCTTTCTCCCCTGTACCTTTGACAATTTCAGGGCTGCCTTTCATATCTTTGCAACAGTTATGGTCTTCGTGTTCATGACTGACAGTAACTATATCGGCAGACTCTTCTATTTTTTTATAACCGACGGCACCACCGTATGAGCCCGGTTCGTACGGGTCGGTTATAATTCTTTTCCCATCTCCAGCCTCTATTAAAAAAGAGGAATGACCTAACCATTTAATCTTCATCTTTACCTCCTTATATAATGTATAAATCTTTCATATTAACGTTTTCTAAAATGTCAAGAATTTTTTTTAGAGAAAGAGGACGCCCATACGGGTCGTATGACAGATTAACACAGATGTTCGCAGATTGATTTTAATATGGGGACAGGAAGAAAAAGGAAGCCTGTCCCCTTTTTCACACGGAGGGACTGGCCAATTTTTATGTCTTTACCGCTTTAGGTCTTCTTTTTAACTTTATCAGTTTTTTAATATCATCAACATTGCTCATATCTGACAACCGTATCCATAACCATTTTCCATCATGCAATTGAGGTGTTTTGATTATTTTATCTTTCACCTCCTCATTAAAGCCACCAAGTTGTTTCATTGCCATTTCAACTTCTTTTTTCCCTAAGGTTAACAAAACTGTAAATGCTCCCATCTCAGGAAACATTGAACACAGCGTTTTGCCGCTCTTGCGATATTGTACAGTCCATCCATATTTTTTTCCATAAAATTTCAATTCTGGTGAGAAGTCGTAGTAAGTCTCTATAAACTTTCTAATATCATTCCATGCTTTGAATCCTTTTTCACCGATAGCACCTAAAATTTCTTTATCTCTTGGTTTTTTATCCTCATTGAGTAGCCTCTTGATAGTATCACCGCTCATTTTTTCCTCTCCCCTTTTATAAAAAGACCTTGCTAATGCAAATTATATAATACACCAGTATTTTAGTACATTTTCTGAACATGTAGCCAGGCTTTCTTATAACGTTTTGAGTGTTTCTGATGTTCTGCCGACGAAGGAGGCAAAATTGCGGAATAATTGAGTTCACGCCCCCTCATAGAAGATTTATTTATAGATACTAAAACCATGTCTTCTTTTTATATTCCCTATACTCCTTGTATTTCTTCTCTAACTCCTTTTCTTCTAATATCTTCCAATAAATAATATGCGATATCCATATAGCAGAGGAGGCGAGTGTAATAAGACTTTGTGTAAATATCGAAAAACCAATAATCCATATTATAAATCCTAAATACATTGGATTCCTTATCTTTGAATAGATACCACCTGTAATAAGCCCACCTTTATCTTCAAATCCCTTCAGTTTTATATGTGAAAAAATGAAAAGGAAAACCCCTATTAAAAATAACAAGAAGCCAATATATCTAATCCAACCAGGAATATTAATTTTAATCGGATCTGAAAAACACATTTGGAACCATGAAAACCACAAAATACCCATGACAATGAATATTGAGGTCAAAATTTTTCTGTTCTCTGCTAATGGGCTTTTTTTTGTAGTTTAGTACATTAAATACTGTACGGATCATATAACATACAAAACATACTCCAAACCAGATAAAAAACATTGTTTCCATAAATACTACCTTATTTTAATATATTTCCATGGTTTTATTATAAGGGGCGGCGTGAATTTCGTCTAACATTTTTATTCATAAAAAGTTCGTTCATCCCGAAAATATGCAAAAATCAAGACCTGACCCCTTTATCCCGTTCATCAAAAAATAGCTATTTTTTAACCAAGAAGTATACAACAATCCCAGCAATAACTGATAGGGCAAGAGCAACTATTATTGCTATTTTAATCTTTTTTTCTTTTGCTGATAATTCCGACCATTGTTTTTGTTCACTAATTTTACTCACTCCAAACACGAGAAGAAAGATACCTACTCCACGTACTATGTCATCAACAAACCCTTTCTTATAAGAAGTGAATATCCGTACTATTGCTCCTGCAACTGCCATTATAATTGCAAGTGTTTTTCTTTCCCTTTCTATCTGGTTTGTTTGTTTATTCATATGTTTTTCCTCCTTATCCATAAGTTAAATAATTATTTATATAAATCTTTTGGGGTCAAGGTCTTTTTTTCGATTTCGTTTAATGTCTTTATTCTCAAAATATGGGGACAGTCCCCATATTTCCATATAATTCGACAAACGATTACCGCTAACGGCTCGACTGAGCTCGCCGAAGTCCGATAACCGAGTTAAATGTCAACGTCCGACACCATTAGACCATTCGATAAATATCAAATTATAAAAGATTGACCCCAGAACTTGTTTTTGATTTCATTTTCTCACTTTCTTAAGAAACAAAGAAAACTATTCAAGTCAAATAGTTGAACTCGACCACATTCCTTCTTGTTGGGATTTGGAAATTGGGATTTAATTTGGATTTTGAATTTTGTAATATTGGGATTTTAAAATATGGGCTCTGTCCCCATATTTATTTTTCAACAATTACAACTTTATGAATAATGAATGAACCGTCCCCATATACCCATATATATACCTACCCATATACCCATCTTCTTCATTCAGGTCTCATTATCTATCACACCACCTGCCATAATGGTGAAACCTGCTTTTTTAAAAAACTCGCCAAGTTCCGGCTCGAAGACAACATTTGCCATTTTTATTCCGTCAGATTTAATGCGTCCAACGACTATAGCAAGTAGTTTTGACCCGATGCCTCGGTGTTGATAATCAGGATGAACCACCAAATCTCGAATATAATCATCATCAATGCCATCGCTGACTACATCCACAGGACTAAATTGGGGACGGTTCTCTTTTTCGAAGACTAATAAAAATTAAAACCGTCCCTATTTTCTATACAATAAACTTTCAAACAATTACAACTTTATGAATAATGAATGAACCGTCCCCATATACCCCCATATACCCATATACGTCCCACACACAGAAGTAAGTATTCCCAAGAATTCTTTTATAATTTACAACCCTGCCATCCCAGCCGACTGCATCCCGCAGACCAGCAATTTGTTCAGCCTTCAGAACAGGGTTGGTCTCAAACCGCAAATCCATATATTGACCTCCTCAGGTAATTTCCGATAACTTGTTTAAAAAATGAATGCCACATTCTCAAGCACCCTCCCCAACGGGGCTACCATTTTACATAGTGGCTATAAACAACAAAACTCCCAAAAATAGAATTAATAAGGATCCGATTATAGACATAGCCGTCTGGAAAATTGCTCTCATTTTACTCTTTCTGAAAACAAATTTTGATACTCCCTGTTTTGTAAGAATTGTTAAGACTCCAACTAAAGAAATAGTAGTTGCCATACCCAGGGCCATAAATAGTGTTAAAATTATACCAATTACCAGAATACTCATAGAGAGCGAAAATAATAGTATAATCGTAGCACCAGGACAAGGAATCATACCAACAGCAATCGAAAAAGGAATTATACTTTTGTTATTTTCGACACCATGAACACTTCTTTCTTCAGAGTCCTCTTTACTTCTTATATCAATTAATGCTTTAATTAATAAAAACAGACCTATCAATGTAATTAAACCGTAACTTGACAATTTTATTATTCTACTTGAATCCTCGAAGGAGTGTAAAAAAGATTGCTTGATAATAAAATACAAAATTAATACCACGATTAATGCAGAACCAGCATGGAGGAATCCTATTAAACTACCTACAATTATTCCTTTTTTAACATCAGCCCTATTTGCTAAAAAATATGAGAATATTATTGTCTTTCCATGTCCAGGTCCAAGTGCATGAATCATACCATAGATAAATGTGACGAAAATAATAACGAAGATAGGCTTTGGGGAATTTTTATCCTTTATTTCTCTGGCTAACTCGGAAAGTCTATGATTGAGTTTATGTTGAAGTACAGAAATTTTTCCAAGAAATCCCTGGATGAAATGTGGGTATTGGATATACTCCTCATTCCTTTTGGCTGGTTTCTTGGAAATGAAAGGGTTATCCTGCGCGAAAACTGTAAGGTGTGTAGTAAAAATCAATATCAGAATTATTACTACAAAGATCTTTTTCATTTCTTCTCTCTGAACTTTAAAAGTATCGCATGAGGAAATACTTGGCCATAGTAATAAGCATTTTTAGTATCTTCAAATATCCTGTAAGTAAAATCGACATGAGAAGTATTTTTAAAACGAACAGGATTTTCATCTGCCAATGAGACACTTACATAATATGTTATATCATACATAGATATTTTAATTTCTTTATATGACGAGATTGCAGATACGCGGCAGGGAATGAAAAAATTGTAAACAACCCTGTTTTCACTCAAATGAGCAGAGAAATCCTTGACATATTTTACTTTGAACTTTTTGCCATTTATTACTATATGAGTAAAGTAATCATAATCTTCCAGGTTTGAGAATGCTTCTTGCTTTATTTTTTCTATTTCAGTATCACTGAATGTACCATCCTTATTCTCGTCAAAATCATGTGTTATCGCAGTACTGTACATCTCATCAAAAATCCATTTCACTTGTATCCCTGCCAGTCCATTTTGGTCAAAAACAATAGTTACTATATTGTCAATAAAAATATGTGGATGAGCAGGTAAACAATAGGGAATAACTAAAGAAATAGATAGTATCAGAAAGTTGGGGTTAACCCCTAACTTTTTCCAAATATTTCTCAGATATTTCCCCGAGTTCTTCATTTTTCAGATTGACTTCCGTTTCTAAAATTCATCTTCTTCGTCCACCTCTCCATATTGAGGCGGAGTATCTCCAACGGACTCTACAACAAATGGATACTTGGCGTCTTCTTTAGGCGATTCTATTCCTTTGAGTTCAACAATAAAAAGCCAATTATCCCCGTAATCAAAAAGAAATAGCATCTTCTTCTTAATCTTGTCAAAAGCCCTGTTTACCTTCGTTCTCTTCACACCTTTAAACTTGCTCTCTTCTCCCATATCCGCAAACAGTTCATAACCTTCCACAGATTTTGTCCATCTTTTTATGTTGTCATAAAACCCGAAAGCATGGTCGAAATAAAAGTTAAAACTGTCCACGATTGCTTCTGCTAAATTGTACAATGTAAAATCTTCTGGAATTGCCAAAACTCTATAAGGCATTCCCATAACATGACCATCCCAATCACTCAGTATTGCTTTAATCAGGTATATATTTTCACCTTGTTTTGGTTTGCGCCTTCTCATATGATCACCTCTTTATTTTTCTTTCCATTACAAAAGGCAAAGTATATTTCCATTAACCATAATTTATCTCCTTTCCCATTGTTTTTTAATCCATGCTTCAACACCTACTTTTTTTATTTCCTTAAGACTTTTTATCTTGTACTTGTCAAAAGGCCACCTACCCCATATTTTGCAGGGAAACTTATCGCAATCATAGCAAAATGAGAGCCCTTTTTCTTCACAGCATTTACGCACAGGGCAGCCTTTCCAACCCGAACCCCCTTTGCAAGTGTATGTGCAGAACCCAGATTTTGAAAGCCATTTTAAACCTTTGGTAAAGTTGTCAGAATCGCATCCTTCTTTTATCCAGCCCTCAAGTTCGGGACGTTTTTCTATCAATGCCAAGAGTTCATCTGCTGGCTCTTTGATTCTTCCCATATACCAGTCGCATCTGTGGCAGTAAGCGCCACAATAACTTAGCGCTCTTTTTCTTTCCTCTTCGTATCTCATTTCAACCTCCTTCTCTTATTTTTTATGAAAAGAAGCATAATAATCATGGTTAACTTTATAATGATTTTAGATGAATGTCAATTAAAAATTATTTGACAGGATTTTTATTTAACAGGACGCCCATATCCATACGGATCCCATACGGGTCTGTGACCGTAGGGACGGGTCGTATGACAGATTTCCGCGGATAACCGCAGATTACGTAGGGAACAGGCATGCCTGTTCCCCATCTTTTAAAATCCTGTCCATCTGCGTTCACCCCGTTAGATAATTTTTATATCTCACGGGGTCCATCTGCGTCCCAATATGAAAATATGTGTGGGAATTTGGGGTCACCCTTTTAGATTTTTATAGGTTTTAGGGTCAGCATGGTTTTTCGGACAGCCTGCAGGTCTTGGTCTTATAGTTTATTTTCAAATAGAAAGGAGATTATAGATTATCCAAAAGGCATTACACCAAATGGATAACAAAGAATCTAATCACTGTCGCCATTTTTCTAATCTTTCAATTCTCTTAAAAGTAGCCTGTCCCCTTTTTCTCCTTCAAAGCGAAGTTTGGCGGGAGTACATATTAAGGGTGTGCCCCATCCTTTATTAGAAGATGGGGCTTTTGTTCGTCTTGATTTGAGACTCGGAGTTTATTATTTATCCCAGAACCCTATTAAGAGTGACTGTGGCAAAGGATATGGAGACGGCCTATCAAAACTCAATC
>JAUXAN010000031.1 GCA_030619885.1 bacterium | reverse complement strand
TTCCGTGATTCCTTTAAAGGATGATGCCCCTTCACGAACTAAACCTGTAGTCACCATTTCCCTTATAATCATAAATACAGCGGTCTTCTTTTATGAACTTTCACTCGGACGAGGGATGAAAGGTTTCATATTTAAAGCGGGCTTTATCCCCTATGAGATAGTTCACTACGGTATCAGTGAGTATTTGACAGTCTTTACATCCATGTTCGTCCACGGTGGATGGTTTCACTTAATTGGCAATATGCTGTATCTATGGATATTTGCTGATAATGTCGAGGACTGTCTCGGACATGCAAGATTTTTACTTTTTTATCTCATCTGCGGTCTTGCAGGCAGTGGTGCGCATTTCATCACTTCTCTCGCCTCAAAAGTCCCTGCTGTAGGGGCGAGTGGTGCCATATCAGGTGTTTTGGGTGGGTATCTGCTTCTCTATCCAACTGCCACGGTTTTGACCCTGATTCCATTGGGTTTCTTCATAAGAATCATCAGACTGCCTGCATTGATAGTTTTGGGCTTCTGGATAGTGCTTCAGCTGTTGAACGGTCTCTTCGGTCTGGCAGCAAGAGGTGGCGGTGGGATTGCATGGTTCGCCCACATCGGAGGCTTCTTCGCAGGTCTGGTGCTCGTTAAACTGTTTCAAAAAAGACCTGCATTGAAAAGACATCGTCATGAGATATGATAGACCTTAACACAGATATACAGTATCTAAAGGGTGTAGGACCAAAGAGGGCATCTCTGTTAAAGAAACTGAACATAAATAAAATAGGTGACATCCTCTTTCATTACCCGAGAAGGTATATAGATAGAACCAAAATCAAAGATATAAGAAGTCTCTGTATTGGTGAGACTGCAACGGTTATGGGGATGGTCTGCGGTCTTGAAATCAAATCCACGAGTAAGGGAAAGGTCTTCGTCTTATCTCTCTCAGACGGGAGCGGATTTCTCTCCTGCACATGGTTCGACCCCAGATACAAAGGTAACTTCAAAATGGGTGACACGGTCGTAGTTAATGGGAAGGTTGGATTTTTTAGAGGAAAACAGATGATACATCCAGAATACGAGACAGTATCCGGTGAGGAGACAGAACTTTTACAATCGGGTAGAATAGTTCCTGTCTATTCGCTGACTGAAAAACTGACACAGCGAGAGCTGCGCAAAGCGGCCAAATTTACACTCGATAACTGTCTGAAATTCGTTAATGACCATCTGCCTCTGTACATACTTCAAAAAAGGGGACTGGCTCCTTTAAAAGAAGCGATAAGTAACATACATTTCCCTGAATCTAAAGAATCTATCGAGTTGGCACACAGAAGATTAGTTTACGATGAATTTTTCAATCTGCAACTCCTTTTAGCAAAGAGGAGAGAACTCTTGAAAAAAGATGAGGGGATTTCTTTCAATGTGGATGGAGAACTGCATAAGAAGTTTTTACAGATCCTCGACTTCGAATTCACCAATGCTCAGAAGAGGGTGACAGATGAGATAAGAAGGGATATGGCATTATCGAAACCTATGAATCGATTGCTTCAAGGGGATGTGGGCTCAGGAAAGACGGTGGTGGCTGCATACGCTTCTCTGATTGCAGTTGGCAACGGTTATCAGGTAGCGGTTATGGCTCCTACCGAAATACTTGCTGAACAGCACTATTCGGTTCTCAAAACCATACTTGGGAATGTCGATGTAAAGATCTCTATGCTGATAGGAAGTTTAAAGGCAAAGGAGAAGAAATCCATTTATGAGATTGTTCAAAATGGGGAAGTTAACCTCGTTGTGGGTACCCATGCTTTGATAGAAGAAGATGTAAAATTCAAAAATTTAGGTTTTGTTGTGGTTGATGAACAGCATCGCTTCGGTGTTATGCAGAGGGTGAGGCTGAAGAGAAAAGGTCACTCTCCCGACTTTTTAGTTATGACCGCAACCCCTATACCGAGAACACTGGCACTCACGGTATATGGAGACCTCGATGTATCGGTACTCGACGAACTACCACCAGGAAGGGGAAAGACTGTAACGAAATTGACACAGGAGAGCAAGAGGAAAAAAGTGTATGAGTTCATAAGAGAAAAGATAGAAGAAGGGAATCAGGCATTCATAGTCTACCCTTTGGTAGAGGAGTCGGAGAAGATCGATTTAAAAGCCGCAAAGGATATGCACGAGAGGCTGAAGAATAGTGTATTCCCAGAATTCAAAGTCGGGTTGATTCACGGAAGAATGAAGGGTGAGGATAAGGACGAGATTATGCGCAAGTTTCGAGACAGAGAGTATAACATCTTAGTTTCTACAACGGTGATAGAGGTTGGTGTGGATATACCGAATGCCACTATAATGCTCATAGAACATGCTGAGAGGTATGGACTTGCACAATTGCACCAGTTGAGGGGAAGGATTGGGAGGGGAGCGAAGAGGTCTTACTGTATCCTTATAGCATCCGGGAGGATAACAGATGATGCAAAGGAGAGGTTAAAGACGATTGAGGCCACAACAGATGGGTTCAAAATATCAGAAAGAGACTTGAGATTGAGAGGTCCTGGAGAATTCTTTGGTGAACGCCAGCACGGTCTGCCAGAACTGAGGCTCGCAGACATATTTGCAGACCAGAGGATTCTCTCTGCTGCAAGAGAAGATGCTTTCAGACTTGTGAGGGAAGACCCAAAATTTTTGCGTCCAGAGCACAAAAGTTTAAAAGAAAACTTTTACAAAAGGGAGAAGAAAAGGATAGAACTATTCGGAGCGGGGTAAAGATTATGACTATTCAGCCCACGAAATGCAGATGAAAATTATGTTGGCCCACGAAATACACGAAAACACACGAAAGGAGGATAAATGAAGACAGACTACCATAAACAGGAAAGAAATAGATGGAAAAGAATAAAATGTATACAAAAAATTTTTTCGTGACATTTCGTGTCTTTCGTGGGCAGTACATTAAAAGAAATAATTCTGTTTCGTGGGAGATATAAAAGATTATGACAATCGCAGAGAAGATACTGGCACGAGCTTCTAATAAGAAGAGGGTTCGTTGTGGTGAGATTGTCAACGCTAAGGTTGACATCGCTATGTCCCATGAGAACGCAGGATTGGTGAGTAAAAATTTTAAAAAGATTGGGGTCAAGAAGGTGTGGGACTCTAAAAAGATTATAATTTTATTCGACCACCGTGTCCCTGCAGAGTCGGAGAAAACTGCATCAGGACAGAAGGCGGTGAGAGAGTTTATAAAAGAGCAGATGATAAGATATTTCTATGATATGAGGGCTGGTATATGCCATCAGATTCTACCAGAAAAAGGACATATAAGACCTGGTGAACTCGTCGTTGGAACAGATTCACATACGACTACTCATGGCAGTTTCGGCGCCTTCGCTACCGGTATAGGCGCAACGGAGATGGCATGCGTATGGGCTACAGGTGAGTTGTGGCTCAAAGTTCCCGAGACATTCAAAATTGAGATAAGCGGTAAATTTAAACGGTGGGTGATGTCAAAAGATTTGATATTACATATAATTGGCAAACTCAGAGCGGATGGTGCAGACTATAAGGCAATAGAATTCTACGGTGAAACGATTGAGCACATGAGTATAGCATCGAGGATGACGATGTGCAATCTAACTATGGAGATGGGTGCAAAGGCTGCGATAATACCACCTGATGAAAAGACGCTAAATTATGTCTCTTCGAGAACTGAACTCCCATTCACTCCAGTTTATGCAGATGAGGATGCTCGATACGAAAAAGTTTACAGATTCGATGTGGATGGACTCGAACCACAGATAGCCTGTCCTCACAAGGTAGACAATGTTAAAATCGTGAGTGAAGTAGAGGGTATAAGAATAGACCAGGCACTGTTGGGTTCCTGCACAAATGGAAGGTTAGAAGATATGGAGATAGCAGCAAAGATCTTAGAAGGAAAACAGATTCCAATGAGTGTGAGGCTATTAGTCATTCCTGCCTCCCGGGAGGTCTATTTAGAAGCGATGAAAAAGGGTTATATTGAAACTTTTATAAAAGCGGGGGCATTGGTTTTAAATCCTGGTTGCGGTCCCTGTCTGGGTGCACATCAAGGGCTTTTAGCATCGGGTGAACGATGCATCTCATCTACAAATAGAAACTTTCAGGGAAGGATGGGCAGTGCAGATTCTGAAATATACCTTGCATCACCAGCGGTTGTGGCAGCATCGGCAATAAGGGGAGAAATTACTGATCCGAGAAGAATGTAACCAAACGATGTTCAGAAATAGAAATCCCAATTCCAAATACTACAAAATCCAAATTAAATCCCAATATCAAAATCCCAATAAAGACAACTTTGGAATTGGGATTTTGAATTTAATTTGGTTTTTGGATTTTGAGGTTGGGATTTTTCAGATAGAGGTCGTATGAGTTGCAGACACAAATGTAGTATCATTAAGATAGTAATAGTCTTTTTAATCTGTTCTTGCAGTAGTTCTGTGAGCTGGGGATGGTGGTGGGATTACGGTATTGAGCCTCCGGGTAATTCTTTAAGACTTGCAGGGATGGGTAATTTGATGCTTGTTATAGAAGATGAACAAAATGAAATCAATCTCTATGACTTTGGCAATAATGTAGCAGGTATTATTGAAGACGATACTGGGAAGACGAGAATTAGGGGTTTGGGTATGTGGAGTGAAGATGAAAAATCTGAATGGCCAGTTAGAAGATTTTGGGGAGAAGCAATCTATAGAAAAGTAGGTAAAGGAGCAGTCGGTGGAATGTTAGACCATCGAAGTTTAAAGGATGAGGGAACTGATATGTGGGGTGAAACTGTAGAATGGAGATATGAAGATTTTAGATATGGAGGTTTCTTTGCTTTCAATCTGGATACTAATTTAAATCTGGGATTCCATTACGACTATGAAGGGATAAAAAGTGGTTATGATGACGAATATTTTGACTGGAAGAAAAGATTTCATAGAGGAGGGGGTGCACTTTCTTTTTCTAAATCGGACTCGGTTGGAAAACAGTTCAATATGGGCGTGACTTTCGATTATACAGATTCGAAGGAGGAATATCGTGATAAGGAAAATGAATGTATTGAAAAAAAGATTGGTGTACAGGGGATTTATGCACTTGATAATAAACTTAAATTAGGAATAAAGGGTGAACTTGAACATATAAAGGAAGAAGAAGAGGAACCAGATTTATGGAGATATATTAAACTCTGCGGTCAATATAAAATTATAGGTGAACCTGGAGACCTCATTATTGGCTTTCAATTTGGATATGCGAATTATATTCTTTATAAGAGTATATGGCAGCGATACTTTTGGGAAGGTAGTGAGTTTAATACTAATCTTGGGCTTGGGTATTTCTATAAAGAAAGGGTAAAATTTGGAATAGAATTTTATAGAAGTAGAACAAAAAGGAAAAAATTGAAGAATGGGGATGATGTTGACTATCGACATGAGATGCATATTGGGTGCGAGATAGATAAGGAAAACTTCTCTTTTCGTCTTGGATATTTTTCCCATGATTATTATAGCTCAAATAGTGGTATCTATTGTCTCGGAATAGGTTATCTTCTACCTTCTGATATAGGAAAATTGGATATCGCTTACAATCTTGAAAAGGAAGGGCCATGGAAGTCAGATTTTTGGACCCTGGGATTGATGGCTACTTTTTATCCATTTAACTAATTATGAACTATGATTAAAGAGAAGATAAATCCCAAAGACAACTTTGGAATTGGGATTTTGAATTTAATTTGGTTTTTGGATTTTGAGGTTGGGATTTTTCATTCATGTAAGGCATTCATAAAGAGGTTCATATGATTTTAAAAGGTAAGGTATGGAAGTTTGGTGATGATATAAATACTGATGTGATATACCCCGGTAAGCATCTCGCCATCTTTGAACCAGAGGAGATGGCCAAACACTGCTTCGAGACCATCTATCCAGATTTCTTGAAAAAACTAAAGAAGGGCGACATAATCGTTGCAGGAAAGTATTTCGGATGTGGGTCCTCGAGAGAACAGGCGGCAACCTGCTTGAAGTATGCAGGGATTGGTTGTATAATTGCGGAATCCTTTGCGCGCATCTATTATAGAAATGCGATAAATCAAGGGTTGCCAATCTTAGTCTGTCCGGGCATATCGAAGAAGATAGAACAGGGCCATACTATTGAGGTAGACATTGCTTCAGGTTCAATAAAAAACCTCACTACAGGCGAAAAAATTCAAGCCTCTCGTCTGCCAGAATTCATCTTGGGAATAATATCCGACGGCGGACTAATCCCCTATGTAAAGAAGAAACTGAAGAGAAACGTATAGTGGGGACGGTTCTCTTTCTAAATCTGACAGGATAAACAGGATTAAATATTTTGAAATATGAAGAAATTTAAATTGTAGGGAACAGGCATGCCTGTTCCCTACTTTGAAAATAAATCTGCGGTTATCTTTTAATAAAAATCCTGTCCATACGGATCCCGTGGATTAATCCTATCCATTCCATACGGCCACAGATTCGTATGGGATGCTGTGCAACGGATCTTGAGATCAAATAATTTTTAGAAAGGTCCACATATTATACCCTATTGACAGGTCAAACTTATTTATACACAATATGAATGTGAAAAAATCGATAGTAATGTTAGTTTTGAGCATCGCGTTATTATGTATCCCTCAGAGTTCGTATACTGGTTTCTCTCAAGCTGGTGCGATTTTCCTTACAATATTTCCTGGTGCGAGACCAGTAGGGATGGGAGGTGCTTTTACTGCTATCGCAGATGATGCTGCAGCGACCTACTATAACCAGGCTGGTCTGGCATTTCAAAAACAGACGGATATATCTTATATGTATTCAAAGTGGCTGCCAGCATTATACCCAGGTATGTATTATAGATTTTTAGGTTTGGTTCATCCGCTCAAACGAGGTTGCATCGGTGGGAACATAATTTATCTCACCACAGGCGAGACAGAAGCAACGGATATATACGGGAATGTGCTCGATACATGGAGAACATTTGATGTGGCGGTAAGTATCTGTTATGGTACCAGAGTAATGAAGGATATGGGCGTAGTTGCTGGACTGAAATTCATATACAGTTACCTCTGCCCAGATTGGGTTGTCCAAGAAATTTTTGGTTGTGGCGGTGGGAAGGCTTATGACTTTGCTGTTGACCTCTCAATGCTTTACAAAACACCGTTTCCAGGTCTGAATGTTGGCGCTTCTTTGCAGAATTTTGGACCCGATATCAGATATGTCAAATGTCGCGAATCTGACCCACTTCCGAGAATGCTCAGGACAGGATTCAGTTACGATACAGGTGATATCTTTAAAGTGGACAATATCTTACTTGTAAGATTCGCTATCTCAATCGATCGCATCTACAGTCTTGTTGGAGATTCTGAACCACCGTGGAAGGCATCTGGATGGGAATTCACTTTCTTTGAAACATTCTCTCTCAGAGAGGGAAGTTTTAATGACAAATCGGGACACAGGATTGGAGATACAGAAGGATATGGATTCAAATCCAAAGGAATAGTAGAACTTTTGCAGTTACCTCACCTTTTGGGAGGGTTCGAATTCGATGTATCAGATGACAGTGATATCTACGAATTCTATGATTTTTTTTATACAAAGAGGCCAAAGAACCTCCGCTACGAAATCAGTTATAAATTCGAATCTTTCTGAGATCTGTTATCCGCATTCTCTTTCCATCTCTTTTATAGTATTGATAGATGGGCCATATTGAGATGATTCTAATAAAGCGACTATTAGAGTTATGTATTTTATCTTCTCTTCATCTTCTGTGGTTAACTCTATTGTCTTCGTTGTCTTTGCTGGAGCAGGTTTTTTACCCAATTCCTCAAGTGATAGTTCCCTGTAACCCTCTGCTTTGAGCACTGTCTCATCCTCTGTTCTGGAGTCGGTATTACCGAAACCATGCATTATCGTAGTTCCCCCCGCCTCCTCTTTACCATACTGTGTAACCTCAATTTTTTTTTCTTCTTCTTCTTCTGGCTCGGATTCAATCTTTGGAAATAGGGAAACGAGTGGCGATTCTACCTCTTTAGCCTCGTCCTTCTTCTTGATTCTCTTTACTATATCCATTTACTTCCCCTCCTTGTATAGTTTCAGTTTTTCCTTCGCCTCTTCGGCAGTTGGGTCTATCTCACATGCTTTTTCCCATGCCCCTATCGCTTCGTCAAATTTTTCCAGTTTACATAAGGCATTTCCAAGATTGGTGTAAGCGGCAGTATATTTTGGTGATTTCTTGAGCGCCTCCTCAAAGAGAGATATCGCATCCTCATACTCACCTTTCTTGAAATGGAGCAGTCCAAGATTGTGATATGGTTCAACAAATTTTGGGTCGAGTTCACATGCCTTTTTGAAATTCTCCACCGCTAGAGCATTCTCTTCTATTTCCGAGAGCACAAGACCGAGGTTGTTATAGGCTTCAGCCAGAGCGGGTTCAAGTTCTATCGCCTTTGAAAACTCTGTACGGGCAGCATCATATAGCCCCCTGTAATATAATGCTACACCATGGTCGTTGTGTTCGTGTGCAAGAGTGACTTTGTGTTTCTCTTCCTCCTCTCGTCTTTTTCTCTTTTCCTCCTCGAGGTATTCTATCAATTTTTCATTTGAGGTGCGAACTCCACTGGATATCTCTGTTAGCTTCTCATCCTTTTTACTCTCTATTTCTGTAAATTCAGAAATCTCTTTCCTCAACCCTCCTATACCCTCTTTTAAATCTGCTCTCTGTTCACTCATATCCTCTCTCAGCTTTTTAATTTCATCTGAGAATATCTTTTTAGATTCTTCCTGGATCTTCAGCAGATTCTCGCTCAATCCAGCAAGTCTGTTCAAATCATCCTTGAGCGATTTCATCGCCTCTTTAGACTCCTGCCCTGATATTACAATAGACTGAAGTGCAATCGTAGAATCGTCTAATCTCTTTGCAACAGTCCCTTTCAGTTCTGTAACAATGTTTTTTAGCGAGTCATTCAATTCTTTGAATAGACTTTTTTGAGTTCCATAAGCCTGCTTCTGTAGCGAGATGATTTCATCAATGGTTTTGTATATTATATCAAGATTTTTTGTTCTTTTTATGGCTAACGAGATAGAGCATTCCGAATGCTCTTGTGAGAAGAAATTGCATTCCTTACAATCTATATCTCTAAAAGGACATTTAGCCAATTTAACCTCCTTCGCTCCGTTTCGATATTGGTTTTATCGTTCGGGGTTTCCATTCAAGACCCTTTATCACATATTCCTCATACACCCGTTTCGTTAATGCATTCACCCCTTTATACTCCGGATCAACTCTTGTCAGTCTCAAAAAACATGCGAGAGACTGGGACAGTTCACCTGTATAGTAATAGAACCTTCCTAAATTGTACAGTATCTCTTTATCTTCAGATGTAACTGAACCATCCATTTTGAAACCCCTTAATATCTCTATAGAAGTTGAAATATCTCCTTTTTGATAGAGACATAATGCTAATTGATTTGCCCGTTTCTTTTTCAGAATTTCATCCTTTGGGAAAAATTTGAGCAATTCGATGGCACCATCAATTTCTCCCTTTCTTCTCAATAAAGAAGCCAAGATAATTTTATAGTTATCATCGTCCGGTTGTTGCTTCAAAAATTTCCTCGTTTTATTGATATTGAGGTCTATCTGCTGGATATGTAGATTCTCCATTTCTTTAAAAACCCTGCCTTTTTGTTCTGTTAATTTTTTAGCCTTTTCGAGTTCATCGGCAGCACCTTTGGAATTACCAGAAACTGTATATGCATGTGAAAGATTTATATGAAGATTGAATAGTAGTTCCTTGTCTTTTGTATCTTTTATGCCAGATAGAAATGCCTCTTCTGCATGTGCATGGTCTCCTTTTTCTAAATAGAGTTTTCCCAAAAGTAGATAGAGTGAATCTTCTTTAGGTTCAAATCTTCTAATCGCGCACAAATTATTTATCGCCCTGTCTATATAATCATAATCTAAAAAGACCAGCCGCTCAAGGGATGAAACCGCCTCACCCATCATCCCTTTCTTTATTAAAACTTCGATATATTTGCTCGTCGAATAAGCATTCTGAGGATTCTCTTCAAGTAGAGTCTTCATCTTACTTCTCACTTTATCGAGTTCAGAACCATCTATGGCTAAAATGAGATTATATGTATCGCAAGCCTTTTCTACATCATCTTTTTTAAAATAAGCATCACCGAGAGAGTAGAGGCAGAATATGCTCTTTGAATCTGATTGGAGTATCTCTTTATATTTTTCGATGACTTTCGGTATCTCATCCTTTTTGATTGAAACAATTTCTGAGAGGGTCTCAACTACGGATTTTATACGCTTCTCTTTTAGATAAAGTCCTGCAAGTGCGTATCTAACATCAGAAGAGGTAGGGTCAGAATCGAGAATTCTTTTGAACTCCCTTATGACAGGTTCTCGCAAACTGGTTTTGAGTTCAAGTGCCCTGCTCAAATTTTCCACTGCGTGTGGAAAGAATCCCTTCTTTATGAACATCCTGCCAAAACTGAGCAGGAGGTGAGGTTCATCTGTTTTCTCCTTTAAAATCTTCTCATAGTCACCGATCACTTTATCAACATAATTTAAATCGAGCGAGATACATTTTTCAAATTCTTCTATTCCCAACTGGATTTCTCCTGTATTGAACAGCAGTTTACCCAGGATGTAAGGTGCTTTGACATTCCTCGGTTCAGAAGAAGTGATTCCCTTCAGTTCATCTATTACCCTCGGTATCTTCTTGTAGTCTACATTTGCAATATTATAAAACTCGTCCACGGACTCGTCAACCATTCCAGCAAGGCAATAGACCTTTGCGAGTGCATATAGAGAGGAAACATTTGAACTATCTATCTCTTTTGAGACCTTCAGAATATCTACCGCTTTTAGTGCTAAAGATTTATTTGAAGACGCCGCTTTAAGCAGAGGGACACCAGATTTGGTCAACAATCCCTTCTCCTGATACGCCTCACCCAGTCTCAATTGAAAATAACCTATCT
Organism: bacterium; assembly: GCA_030619885.1. Taxonomy (GTDB): domain Bacteria; phylum Hydrothermota; class DG-26; order JAUXAN01; family JAUXAN01; genus JAUXAN01. The sequence goes on along the minus strand of JAUXAN010000031.1, from coordinate 19,061 downwards.
GGTCAGAAGGGAACAGATTAATTACGGATTCTGATTCTTCAATCACCTGATTCCATAATTTATCCTGGTGTAACTGCTCAACGATTGCAGTTCTCACTTCAAGATTTTTCTCACTCTTTTTCTTGAGTTCATACAACTTATCGAGCACAACTCTTCTACTTTTAGGGTCTATCTCGGGTATACGAGAGAGGTGTTGAGTTGCCTCATCAATTTTGTCTCTATCTATAAGTGCATCTGCGATGGCAAACCTTGCCGGTATAGAAGTCTCGTTCCTCTCTATTAGCCTTTTATAGCCATCCATCACAACCTCGAATTTATCGGGTGCAATCTCCATACACTTTCTGAAGTTTTCTGCCGCCTTCTCGTATTGGCCACCAGCGCTATACGCTTCACCAAGTGCATAGTTGATTATGAACTGGTCAAAATCTGGCATTGATTCGTAAACCTTTACAATATCAGATAGGAGGTTGGGATTTTCTTTTACTATTAAATCGAGTTTTGGCATAATACGGCGTGCAAATTCAATCTTGGATTTGAGCACCTTGCCATAATGTTCCACTGCGTCTTTATTCTTTTTGACCATCACCTCCGCATCAGCATTGACGAGTTGTGCCTCGAATTGATTCGGGTCGCTCTTCACTATATCATTCAACTCATCTATTACCTTCTCCGCACCTTCAGGGTTCAGGTTTGCAAGATGATTGAACAGGGTGAGAGTTTTGTCAATCTCATCTTTGTTTTTATATATAATACCAAGTAGATGGAGCGCACTTATGTTATCCTCGTCTTTTTGAAGAATATCTGTCAGCCGGGGTATGATGTCCTCCGATAGCGCATGATTGGCTTCGTATGCCGAACGGAGAAGACGGGTAGCCTCACCGATTTGAGAACTCGACATATATGCATCTACCAGAAGTGTCATGCCGAGGACATTTGCAGGGTCTTCTTTGAAGACCATTTCGTATCTTTTGATAACCTCCTCCCCCATCTCAGGTTTAATATCCAATATTCTTGAATACTCCTGGAAAGCGAGGTCGTTCCTCTTTGCCTCAAAGTAGCAATCCCCAAGTGAGAGATGAGCCCTCACTACAGAATTGTCCTCTCTAAGTATCTCTCTATACGATTTGATAATATCTTCTAATTTTGCGCCGAGCTTCTTCAGTCTTTCCAGAAGGTCCATAGCCATATCAAATTTTTTACCTGATATGTATAACTCTGCCAGCACTTCCATTACAAGTTTCGAATCTCTCTTCTCCTCCGGCACTCCCTCCAACTTGCTTATCACATGAACCGAGAGTCCACTATCGAGTTCTACCGCTTTTCTATACGATTTAACAGCTTCAGAGATGTCATCTTTTTTGAGATACAAATCTCCCAAAATTAGAACTATCTCTGCGCTCCCCCATTCTGCTTTTGCTATTCTCTCTAACTCGGGTAGAATAAAGTCCAGTTCTTTTGGATTCAACTCTAAAATCCTTGTTAAGATATTATTCATCTCCAAATATTTCTTCTGCATAACATATACGAATGCCAGGTAATAGTGGGTTACTATATCCTTTTTAGTAATCTCTCTCTCTTTATACTTGTAGAGGTTCTCATACATCGTCCCGTATCTTTCAGCCATTTTGTCAATGTCCTTTTCCGTGAGGGAGTCGAGGATTCTCTGTGCCTCTTCAAACTTTTTCTTCCCTGTATAGATTTCAAAGAGAAATTCACCCGTCTCAACTGGACGGTTATGTTCAAAATGGAGACCTTCTACAAAATCGAGGAGTTTGGTATCTAATGATGGATTTACAGAATGTGCCCTTTTAAAATAGGCACACGCCTCTTTAAATCCATTTCTGTGGAAATAGAGTTTCCCGATCTTGCACAGCAGTTCGAAATCCTCTTTAGTATTGGTGAGACTCTTCCCCAGATAGGAGATAGCCTTATCCACTTTACCTTCAAAAGATAACTTCTCCGCCTTGTTAAGAATTTTCTTTATATCACGTTCACCTGCAAAGTCAAACACAACTTTTATATATTAAAAATATGAAAATGAGTCAAGAAAAAAAACAGAGAGAACACAGAGATTACGGAAATTAACCACAGATGAACACAGATAAACACAGATTAAAACACAGGAGAAAAGAAAAAATATCTTTTTCTCCATTTCTTTCTTTCCCCCTTTCTCCTTAAATTCCCTTAAATTTTTTCTTGACCCCTTGAATGAGGTATAAGGCGTGGGGTCAGAAAAATCTGACCATTAGCACCTCGTTTTACTCGGCACATAGCTTCTCGTTTTACTCGGCACATAGCACCTCGTTTTACTCGGCACATAGCTTCTCGTTTTACTCGGCACATAGCTTCTCGTTTTACTCGGCACATAGCTTCTCGTTTTACTCGGCACATAGCACCTCGTTTTACTCGGCACATAGCTTCTCGTTTTACTCGGCACATAGCACCTCGTTTTACTCGGCACATAGCTTCTCGTTTTACTCGGCACATAGCTTCTCGCTCTGCTCGGTGCATCAGGTCGATTTTTCTTGACAAGTTTTTATTCATACCTATGATGTATCTACCAATTTAGTAACATTTAAAGGAGGTTGTTATGGCAGAAAAAATTACTGTTTCCCATATAAAGGCAGATGTAGGAGGATATGTCGGACATTCTTCTATGCATCCAAGGCTGATATTGAAAGCAGAGGAACTATTAAAGTCTGCCAAGGATACGCTACTCGAAGATTTTCATGTCTCAAAGTGCGGAGATGACCTTCAACTGATTATGACTCACCGAAAAGGTGTTGAGAATGAAGAGATACATAAACTCGCGTGGGATACCTTTGTAGAATGCACAGAAGTAGCCAAGAGCCTCAAACTATATGGGGCAGGACAGGATCTGCTTGTTGACACATTCTCTGGGAATGTGAAGGGGATGGGACCTGGTGTTGCAGAGATGGAGTTTGAAGAACGTCCGAGCGAACCACTGCTCTTCTTTATGGCTGATAAGACCTCTCCGGGTGCATGGAATATGCCGCTTTACAAAATATTTGCAGACCCTTTTAATACCATAGGTCTTGTCATTGATGAAAAAATCCACGGTGGATTTAGATTTGAAGTTCATGATGTAAAAGAAAGCAAGAAAATACTCATTAACTGTCCTGAAGAGGTTTACGATTTGCTGATATTGATTGGCTCAGTGGATAGGTTCGTCATAAAGGCTATTTACAGAAAGAGCGATGGTGAGATAGCATCTGTCTCCTCGACCCAGAAACTTGCTCTAATTGCTGGTAAATATGTTGGAAAGGATGACCCTGTTATGATTTCCCGTTCGCAGAGTGGATTTCCTGCTGTTGGTGAAGTGATGGAGCCATTTTCATTTCCGCACATAGTCCCGGGGTGGATGAGAGGTTCCCATAACGGTCCGCTCATGCCTGTTTCGATAAAAGAGGCGAACCCTACAAGATTCGATGGTCCACCGAGGGTTGTTTGTCTCGGATTCCAGCTTAACAATGGAAAATTAGTGGGTCCTCGCGATATGTTCGATGACCCGAGTTTTGACAATGCGAGGAAGATGGCGAACGATATCGCAGATATTTTGCGCAGACATGGGCCGTTTGAGCCTCACAGATTGCCATTGGGAGAGATGGAGTATACAACCCTACCAGCGGTGATGAAGAAATTAGAAGATAGATTTGAGAATATATAAGATTAACAGGATTTTTATTCAATAGGATGCAGATTTAGCCCAAGGGAACAGGCATGCCTGTTCCCTACAATTTACATTTCTTCATATTTCAAAATATTTGATCCTGTATCCTGTCCTTACGGATCCTGCCATACGGCCCGTAGGGGTGGAGAAATCTGCGTCCCTATTTTTAATATGAAAATCGGCTATCAAGCACTATTTGAAGAGAGAAATATAATCGAGGTAATAGATTTTGCAAAGAGTAATAACTTCTCCTTAGTTGAAATCAATCTCAATTCACCGTATTTTTTCCCTGAAAATTATGGTAAGGAAAAAAGAAATCTGTTCAAAGAGCGGAGTAAGGATTTAAGAATAATACTCCATGCACCTGAGGGGCTCGGCATAGTTAACCTTCAAAAATCTGTGAGGGAAGCCTGTGTTGAAAGACTTGCTGAAATCATAGATTTTGGGTATGATATAGGTGCAAAATCACTCACTTTCCATATAGGTATGAGTGTTCCTATTGCAGTTTCCGGGAAGAAAGTGAGGTTTATCGAGATATACGAAGAAATCCACAGGGAGTTAATCGATGAGACTCTTCGATGGCTTACCAATTATGCAGATAGTAAAATTGCATTGTGTGTTGAAAACACAGGCGATTTCAAACAGAATCTGGCTAAGCAGATTTTGACCAAATTTTTAGCCAATAATTCTCTATATCTGACCTGGGATATTGGACATACGAACATCCTGAATAGAGAGGACAAGAGAGTAGAAGAGGATTTTTTCACAAAGTATGTAGATAAAATAAGGGTGTGTCATATGCATGATAATCATGGTAAGACAGACGAACACAATATAATCGGCGATGGTAATGTGGATTTTATTCACTATGTAAATTTGCTCAAAGATTACGATGTAGATTTTATCTTCGAGGTAAGACCGCGGAACAATGCAATTGTCTGTAGAGAAAGATTTAGGTCGGTTCCGAACATCTAATATAAATCCCCCTGGTTAATGTGTTGCGTTCCATCTACATTTTAGAGTTGACAAAGAATAATATCTATGGTATAATCTTCATCAGGATTTAACTTGAGTATTATGGAAAGGCCCTGGTTATCTTTTTATGAAAAGGAGGTTCCACAACACATAGATTATCAATCGGTGGACCTCTACCAATTTCTGAAAGACTCCGCCTCCAAATTTCCTGAGAATACCGCCATGATTTTCTTTGGGAAAAAGACCTCTTATAAACAGCTCCTTAAGTATGTTGATAGTATGGCTACTGCGTTGAAAAAACTCGGAATTGAGAAGGGGAGTAGGGTCTCCATATCTCTTCCCAACTCTCCTCAATTTATTATCAGCTTCTACAGTGTGCTCAAACTCGGAGCTATTGTGGTTCAAACAAATCCTCTGTATGTAGAGAGAGAACTGGAACATATCTTAAATGATTCAGAAGCTGAGACTATTATCACCCTCGACCTTCTCTACCAGCGAGTCAACAGAGTTAGAGCATCTAAAGTTAAAAATGTTATTATCACGAGTATGAAGGACTTTCTTCCATCCTTCCTTTCTCTCCTATACCCAATAAAAACACGGCTTGAAGGGCATGCACCGAAAGTAGAGTGGGAAAATGTCGAGAGGTTTACCAATCTCATCAAGACGAAGCCAGCGGAATGGAAGACAGAAATAGATCCTAAAGAAGACATCGCACTTCTCCAGTACACAGGAGGAACAACAGGGACACCCAAAAGTGCTGCGCTCACCCATCTAAATCTTGTGGTCAATACTGTGCAGACTGTGAGTTGGCTGACCGATCTTAAAAGGGGTGAGGAGAGGATTCTCGCAGCCATTCCGTTTTTCCATGTGTATGGGATGACCACCTGTATGAACCTTGCAATCCATACAGGCGCCACACTCATTCTTGTCCCAAAGTTCGATGTGAAACAGATTCTCAAACTTGTGCAAAAGTATAAGCCAACGATATTTCCTGGAGTACCTACAATATATCTTGCGATAAATTCCCACCCAAAGGCGAGAAAGTATAACCTATCTTCTATCAGGGCCTGTATATCGGGAGCTGCTTCCCTTCCCGTAAAGGTGAAAGAAGATTTTGAGAAACTGACCGGGGCTAAGCTGGTAGAGGGGTATGGACTCTCAGAAGCCGCTCCTGTCACTCACTGCAACCCTTTATACGGACACTCCAAACCGGGAAGCATAGGGATTCCTTTTCCAGATACTGATGCCGGGGTAGTAGATTTGGTAAAAGGGGAGGAAGAACTCAAGCCTGGAGAAATAGGTGAGTTGGTTATCAAGGGACCTCAAGTGATGAAAGGATACTGGAACCTACCAGAGGAGACGAACTCGGCCCTACGAGGCGGTTGGCTCTACACAGGTGATATCGCCAAAATGGACGAGGATGGATACTTCTATATCGTCGACAGGAAGAAGGAATTGATAATCGTATCTGGTTTCAATGTCTATCCGAGAGAGGTGGAGGAAGTGCTGTATAGACATCCGAAGGTCTCCGAAGTAGCAGTCATAGGTATACCATCGGAGAAAAGGGGAGAGACCGTCAAGGCATTCATAGTCTTAAAAGAGGGAGAGATGGTCTCTGAGGATGAAATTAAAGAATTCTGTAAGAAGGAACTCGCAAAATATAAGCTCCCAGAGAGCGTGGAATTCAGGGACTCGTTTCCCAAAAGCCTTGTGGGCAAAGTTCTCAAACGAGTGCTCATCGAAGAGGAACTTAAAAAAGCACGATAGGTTTTGTAACTGTGCTGGACACAATACAAGAGGTCATTGAAAGGTTGAGAGGAGAACAAAAACGAGGCTTCACCTTTCTACACGAAAATGGCGAAGAGCATCAATTTTCCTTCAGTGAAATCTATCGGCACTCCTGTGCACGAGCTTCAGCTTTGCAATTTTATGGACTGAAAAAAGGGGATAGAGTAGCACTCGTATTACCTTCTGCAGAAGATTTTATTTTCACCTTCTATGGAAGTATCCTGGCTGGGATCATCCCGGTGCCTATCTACCCACCACCAAATATGAGACGACTTGTAACTTATTTGGACACTACCCGACATATCATTGCCATTTCTCAATCTCGAGCACTTATCACCGTTCCCGCCCTAAAGAAGTTCTTGGGGGTTCTTTTAGGGAGAGGGAGTGAGTTAAAGAGGGTGATTACCTGTGATGAACTCACTGACAAGGGTGTGCAATTCAGCAGGAAAAACGTCAAACTTGATGATACCGCCTTCCTTCAGTTCACTTCTGGAAGTACCGCCTTCCCTAAAGGTGTTATGGTAACCTATAGAAACATTGCCGCCAATGTACGTTGCTTTATGGAAGAGGGCATAAAGGTTATGTCTGAGGATGTTGGGATAAGCTGGCTTCCAATGTATCACGATATGGGTCTTATCGGTTTCGTTTTAGGTCCCACCTATTACCAGAGCCCGGCAGTCTTCATGCCTCCATTACTCTTTATCAAGCGCCCTGTAGAGTGGTTAAAGCTTATTACCCGTCACAGTGGCACGCTCTCTTTTGCTCCAAATTTCGCTTACGGCCTTTGTGCGGCACGTATAAAGGATTCTCAATTAGAAGACATCGATCTCAGGTCATGGCGTGTTGCAGGTTGTGGTGCTGAACCAATTCAGCATGAGACACTGGCTCGGTTCAGCAAACGCTTCGAGTCGGTAGGATTTCGTGAGGATAGCTTTCTTCCAGCATATGGGATGGCTGAATCGACCCTGGCAATTACTTTTTCACAACTCGGCACTGGTCTCAAGGTTGATACTATCGAGGTCTCTTCTCTTTATGGAGAAGGCAGGACTCTTCCCTGTTCTGTGAAGAAAAATGAATGCCTTACCTTTGCCTCTTGTGGCACTCCTTTTACTGACCACGAATTGGTCATTATGGACAGTAATGGGACCCGTCTACCCGAGAGGGAGGTAGGCGAGGTTGTTGTTAAAGGACCCTCGGTTACAAAGGGTTATTACAACAATGAACAAGCTACTCAGGAGACATTCAGGAACGGATGGCTACATACAGGTGACCTGGGTTACATCGTTGATGGTAACTTGTATATTTGCGGGCGGAAAAAGGATATGATCATCATCGCAGGGAAGAACTACTACCCCCAGGATATTGAGTGGGTAGTAAACGAAATAGATGGGATACGTCGAGGAAATGTAGTTGCATTTGGACAAGCCAACAGAGAGACATTGGGGGGATCAGTTATAGTGGCCGCTGAAAGTCGAGTCTGGAAAAGTCATTCAGGCGAACTTGCGGAGAAAATCCGAAAAGCCGTAAGGAAGAAGTTGGGGATTCGTGTCAATCGAGTTGAGGTCCTGCCTCCAGGTAGTCTACCGAAGACCTCCAGTGGAAAGATCCAGCGGCGCAAAGCACAGCGTCTCTTTGAAACAGGACGACTCGGAAAGACTGTTTCATTCCCACTCTGGACATTGATCAAGAATGTGTTCATCTCCCGATGGAACTATTGGAGGCTCCACTTCAAAAGATGAGGACAGAGATATGAATTATTGAAAATTATAACAATAAGAATTTTCCTCCCATACGGGTCTGCGACTGTGAATCTCTTTTTATCATCTCTTTGCTCTCTGTGGTTTTTCATAGACCTGACATTTTAGAGTTGACAAAGATATTTTTGAACTATATAATCATCCCTTAAAAAGGAGGCAATATGTACTTGTCGGATATGATTAATAAAAACCTCATCCTTCTTAATCTTAACTCGAAAGAGAAGAAAACCATTATTGAGGAGATAGCAGGACTTTTCTATCAAGAAAAAGTTATAAAAGATAAGAATTCCTTCGTAGATGCGATAAAGAAGAGAGAAGGTATAGAATCGACTGCAATTGGAGAGGGCGTTGCTATTCCACATGGAAAGTCAGAAGGCGTAAAAGAATTGAAGGTCGCCTTTGCAAGGTCTTCCGAAGGGGTTGATTTTAAATCTCTGGATAAAAAGTCGGTCCACCTGATCTTCATGATCGCTGCACCACTTGCGGCTAAGGTTGAGTATCTACAGTGTGTTGCGAAGATCGCACGACTCTTAAAAAGCAAAAGTCTGAAAGAAAAACTTCTCTCAGCAGAGAACAGTAAAGAAGTGATGAATATCATAAAAAGTTTTGACAAACAACTTCCTGAGAAACTTGCGGTTAAAACGAAAGAGGGACGGGTCATACATAAATAACCGATATCGGAGGTATTATGTATCTTCTTTTAATTATAATTCATAAAGAAGAACTTTTGGAAGATGTCCTCTCCTGTTTAGTCGAACTCGGTGTGACCGATGCGGTCATCATTGATACACAGTCTATGGGAAAGGTGCTCGCCTATAAAGTGCCCATCTTTGCCGGATTAAGGTTTCAACTTGGGGGTGGACGGCCTTATTCAAAAACTATCCTCGCATTATCGGAGGATAAAAATATCGGAGAACAGATCGCCAATCTGTTGAAAGAAGTAGATATAGATATTGAAGTACCAGGAACTGGAAGGATAATAACCGTTAAAGTAGAATCTCTTTTTGGAACGTCTGAGGAAATACCTCTATGAGGTTTTTGTTAATCTCCCTCCTTGTCAGTCTTAATTTATCTGCAACAGAGATAGATGATTTCGATTTCGCCGAAGATTTATTTTATGACGGCGCTTATGAACTTGCATACGACCAGTTCGAAAAGTTTCTCTCTACCTATCCTACATCGATAAATGGAGATAGAGCGCAGTTTTTTAAAGGTGAATGTCTTTTCAATTTGAAAAAGTACAAAGAAGCGATAGAAGATTATAAACTCATCCTAAGCAACCACCCCACTTCTACCCTATTAGACGATGCGAGTTTCCGAGTAGGTGAATGTCTATTCTATCAGAAAGAGTATACCAGGGCAATCTTGGCTTTCGAAAAGACACTGAAAGATTTTCATAAAACAATCTTTAAACCGGAGATATATTACTGGATCGGCGAATCATACTTCAAGTTGAAGAAATACGATGGAGCTATAAGTTCCTATGAGCAGGTGATAAAGAATTTTCCAAAAAGTAGAGTAGCAGATTATGCAACTTATTCGATAGGGTGGGCATACAAAGAAAACGGCGACTATAAAAATGCTGCTCTTTCGTTTGAAAAACTGAAAGAGAACTATCCTCAAAGCAACCTTGTGCCAAAGTCCATTTTTTACAAAGGAGAGTCTCTGTTCTATCTCAAGGAATATCACAGTGCCATACACGCATTCAGCGAAGTCGTTACAGAATTTCCGAAAGATGAGTTTGCACCAAAGGCACAATTGATGCTCGGAGATTCATATTACAATTTAGGAGACTATGTGAAGGCGAGAAAAGAGTATAATAGATTGATTGAAAAATTCTCCACCCTCATCCCCCAATCCCTCTATGGTATAGGCTGGACCTATATGAAAGAGAGCAATTACAAACTTGCAAAGGACTATTTTCAGCGTATAGTCTCTGAATATCCACGCTCTAAAATAAGGGACGAAGCCCAGTACAGACTTGGTGTAGCACTATTTTTGAACGGCGAAACCGAGAGTTCAATATCCGTACTTTTCGATCTAACTGAGAAATTCCCCAAAAGTCCTTTTGCAGATGATGCTGAGTATGAGGTCGGTCTCATCCATTACAAAAGTGGGGATTTCGAGAGTGCACTCGTAGTTTTCAATAACTTGATAAAAAAATATCCCGAATCTGACCTGCTCCCAAAGGTGTATTTTATGATGGGCGAAACATACTTTAAAAAAACAGACTACAAGTTAGCCGAGACTCACTACATGGACGTTCTAAAAAAATACCCCAAATCTTCAGAGGTTACAGATGGGCTTTATAAACTTGGAGAGATATATCTAATCCAAAGAAGATATAAAGAAGCGAGAGAATTTTTTACCCAAGTCAAATCAGACTATAAACAATCTCCAATAATCTCTGCCAGTATCTACTGGCTCGGTGAAATTTCCTATAAATTGAAAGACTACAAGGGTGCAATAAATGAATATAAAGAACTGCTGGGGAGATTTCCAGTATCAAAAGAAGCCCCTTTCAGTTTTTATGGGCTTGGATGGGCAAATTTTAAATTGGGCGCCTTTAAGAAGGCAAAGGATAGTTTTAAAGAACTGGTTAAAAAATTTCCAAATTCACCCCTGTGTGAAGATGCGAGTTTAAGAATCGGTGATTGTTATTTCAATTTAAAAGACTACAACAGGGCATTTAAAACATATCAAACATTTCGTGAAAAGTATCCAAAGAGTAAAGACTACATAACTGCAACCTATCAGATGGGTCTTGCCCTATACAGATTGGAGAGTTTCACATCGGCACGAAAGCTATTCATCGAGGTAGTAACGAGTAAAGTTTCACTATCCGATGATGCACAGTATATGACTGGCTGGACATACTTCAGAGAAGGACAGTTCAAACTCGCAAAACTCGCATACGAAAAACTGATATCAAATTACCCTGATAGTGATTTCAAGGATAAGGCACAGTATGGTATTGCGGATGCATTCTACAATCTATCACTTTATAGCGATGCGATAGTTGCGTATTCTAAGCTGATAGAGGGGTATCCCGAATCAAATTTAGTTGGCGATGCCGTAAATGGTATAGAGTGGTCATATAAACAACTCGGGGTGCCTCAAGAAGCGGTCAAGTATCTCGATAAATTGAAGCCGCAGGCTATACTGGTTTTAAAGAAAGGCAATATCTACCTCGAGACGAAAAGATACGAAGAATCTATCGTTGAGTATAATAAAATTATTACAGATTTTAAGAATAGCAAGTATGTTCCTGAAGCATACTACAGAATCGGACTCTGCTATCTCCATCTTGCGAAATTCGATTTAGCATTAGCCCACTTCAATAAAGTAATAAATTTATATCCTGTCTCGGACTTTGCTGATGAGACAAAATTCAAAATTGGTGAAATTTATTTTGAAAAGGGTGAACACAATCTTGCCAAAGTCTACTTTTCAGAATTCAAAAGCGATTCTAAAAGACTCGTCTCACTCGCTAAATTCTATGTGGGGTTGAGTGAGTTGAATCTTTCAGATTCCTACTCCGCAAAGAAGACATTTCTTTCGATAATAGAGGAATATCCTGATGAGTTTTCAGCCACGATGGCAAATCTTGAACTGGGCAAACTATATTTAGATGAAGGAAATTACAGAGATGCTGTGAGTGCATTCAAATCTGTCATTATGAAAAATACGGAAGAGATCGGTTGTGAGGCACAATTCAACATGGGGGAGTTGTACTTCAAAAAAGGAGATTTCAAGGAAGCCTCTTTGCAGTATCTGAGGGTTGAATATATATATCCAAAGTATACCGACTGGGTCGTGAGTTCGAAACTGAAAGCAGGACTATGTTATGAGAAGTTAAAAAATTATGAACAGGCAAAGATAATTTACAAAAGCGTGATTGAAAAGTATAGAGGAACTGACTATGAAAAAGAGGCATCGAAGAGGCTAAAAAAGATAAGATGGAAATGAAATTAAAATATTTTTTAATAATTCTCTCCCTCATAACTTCCAATGCGATTGCACAAGAAAAGGAGACACCTCCCCCACCCTACTCCGAAGTTGAGGATACAACCCGTGTAAGAAAACCTTCACATAAAAGACCCCCTTTTTTACGATTGCCGGATGTCATCATCTATGGTAGGGATACATTCATTCTCCTCGGGGAAAAGTCCACTGCAGAAATCTTGACCGCTCAGATAGAAGTTAAGGATTCACCAGACAAGTTTAAAAGAAGCAGTATCGGTATTGCGACCGCGAAAAAACCCTACGGTTATATAGCCCGATACTTCAAAAACAGTGCAAATCTACGCTATGGAAGTTATAATTCTTTTGATTTCGACTTGATGCATGGACAGAGAGTTGAAAATTTTGACTATTTAGTGAATCTTTCTGTGAATACAGAGGGGGAATGGTATACTAATGCAAATAGTGAGAAGTTGGACCTTTTGGGGAAAGCAGGATATCGCCTTGTGGAGGATTTCTCAGTTGTAGGTGGTGGAGGATGCAGAAAATCGAATTTCGGGTATTATGGCTTCTCCGATGATTTGCGTGGTAGATACACCCACTATAAATTTTCTCTCTCCACACTCCCTTATTTTGTGAATTTCTCTTTTAGCGAAGATAGATTGGATAGTTCAAATTTTGTTATCGCAAAAGAGAAACGATTTTTAGCAAAGGGGATATATAGATTTAAAAACCTTACCTCGAAAGTCAGATATATAAATAATACCCTCGATGAGACTGAAGCAAATCTATTAAACACCGCACTTACTATGCGGTTCTCTCCGCTCCTTTCTCTCGGGTTCCGTCTTGACAGTTACAACAGAAACTACCGTCTCAATCCCTATTTGAAAATAGACTATAACCTTGACAAGTTCGGCATATTCTTAACCTATAACCCGAAACTTGTCTTTTATGGTCTGAGTGAAATTTTTGCACAAAATAATTATGTGACAGACCTCTTTTGCGGAGTAGAAGATAGAAGTTTTGCAGTTACTGCAGGTTTTGATTTCAGACTGGGGAACAGGTATGGTTGCTCTCTACAATTTGAGAGAGAAGAGATAAAGGATAAGCCATTCTTTGAAGGGGACAGTCTGTTCGAACTTAATAAAGCTAATGTGAGCCATAATAAATTGACATTGAATGTGGGTGGCAGACTTGAAGAAGAACCGTCTGAAGGATACCGTGGAAAGGTAAACTTTGTTCTCGGCTATGAGAATTACTCAACCCGTCTACCGTACACGCCAGATTTTTCTCTTTCGGGAAGGCTGAAATATGTGTGGAAGTACGGTATAGAGACTGAAACGAAGCTGTCATACTTTTCACAGAGGTATACTTCGAACGATAAACGGCTCTCCCCGTATCTTTTAGTAGATATGGAGATTGGAAAATCCCTTACTGAATTTTTAAGGGTATTCTGTGGAGTCAACAATCTTCTGGATCAAAAATATGAAATTTTTTATATGGAGAAGAGACAAATTTTTTATCTTGGATTAAGTCTGGTTTTTTAAAGCCGTGGCTATACTTTTTTTAAACTATGAACATAATCTTTGCATTGGGTATTTTCCTTTTAGTAGGATACCTGAGTGGCAGGGTAGCCTCCCGTTTTAAAATCCCTGAAGTTACAGGTTACATAGTTGCAGGAATTCTTATTGGTCCATCGGTATTACATCTTATTCCCGAATCCATTACAGAGCACGAGTTGGACTTTGTTGTCGATTTGGCACTTGGACTGATCGCTTTTTCGATTGGTGGGGGATTGAATTTGAAACAGGTGGGTAAACTTGGTAAAAGTATAATCTCTATCACTCTCTTCCAGTGTTTTGGCGCTTTTCTATTGGTAACTCTAACAATTTTTCTCTTTTCAAATGTGCTCCGCGGAGATAGACCTGGTCTTCTATCTCTCTCTTTGCTTTTAGGTGCAATAGCATCTGCCACCGCACCAGCTGCTACGATCGCGGTGATAAACGAGTTGAGAGCAAAGGGTCTTTTCACTACCACCCTCCTCTCCGTGGTCGCCCTGGACGATGCATTGGCTATCGGTATCTTTGGAGTTGCCCATGCCTTCGCAATATCACTCCTTGGAAAGGGTGGTTCAACTTTGCAGATGGTTACTTTGCCAATTAGAGAAATCTTTGGTTCACTCATATTGGGTGGAGCTGCCGGATTTATACTCCATTTAATATTTCCATTTTTCAAAACCAGAAGAGAGATACTGATGGTAGTTTTGGGTTCGGTTCTGTTCATTGGCGGGTGTGCGATATCACTCCACTTCTCTTCTCTTCTGACGAACATCACAGCAGGATTTGTAGTCGTGAATCTGGCGAGAAGGAATCAGAGGTTTGTCGCATCCCTGGATGATTTCACACCACCCGTATATGCTGTTTTCTTCGTATTGGCTGGGACCCATCTTAAATTTGCAATGTTGGCGAAGGTTGGATTGTTAGGGCTCATTTTCATCCTCGCCAGAAGCATTGGGAAGATTGGCGGAACTTTTGTAGGTGGACACATTTCAAAAGCACCTGATATCGTTAAAAAATGGCTTGGAGTATCTCTTCTCCCACAGGCAGGTGTTGCAGTAGGTCTTGCGTTGATTGCATACGAGAATCCAATCTTGGCCCCGTATAGTGACATTTTAATAAATGTCGTTTTGGCATCTGTGGCGATAAATGAGATAATCGGACCACCTGCCACAGCATTCGCAATAAGAAAATCTAAAGAGGTCAACCGTAAACTAATCGATACAGAATGAATGAAATCTTATCTCTTGGAATCATTTTTATTCTCGGTTTAATCGCACAGAAACTGATACAGAGGGTAAAAATTCCAATAGTAACGGGTTATCTTCTGCTTGGCATTCTCATCGGTCCCTATATTCTGAATGTTGTCTCTCCCAGGATTCTCAGATTCAGCGGTCTATTTTCAGAAATCGTCTTAGGGATAATCGCCTTTTCCATCGGGGAAAACTTTTCTATTGCTAATTTAAAAACCATAGGAAGAACAGTATTTTTGATATCTGTGGGAGAGGTGGCACTTGCTTTCTTGGCGGTGAGCATGGTGCTTCATTTTCTATTAAAACAATCTATTCCCATTGCACTCGTTTTTGGTTCCATTGCTGCTGCGACCGCACCCGCTGCTACCATTATGGTGATAAGGGAATATCGAGCAAAGGGACCGTTCACATCGACTCTATTGGGGGTAGTTGCCGTGGATGATGCATGGGGGCTCATCCTCTTCGGTGTCTTTTTTAGCATTGCAAAAAGCATAGCCTGTAAAAGCAATGTCTTTATACCAGTAGTCATACTCCTTGCACTGCTCAAAATTCTGGGTGCATTCATTTTAGGGGGATTACTTGGCTGGATACTCTCTTACTTTTCAAAGTTAATAAAGAATAGGGATGAACTCTTGATATATACACTCGGTTTCATTCTTCTCTCTGTTGGTTTTTCAAGGCTATTAGATTTTTCAGTCCTTTTAACCTGTTTGGGATTAGGAACTGCCTCAATAAATTTTGCCCAGAGGGGCAGAAAATTCTTTGACATAGTCGACTCCGTGAGTTCACCTCTATTTTTACTCTTCTTCATTCTCGTAGGGGCTGAACTCGAACTTCCTGCACTTGCAAGGCTCGGTTGGGTAGGTGCAGCTTATTTAGTCTCTCGTGTCTTTGGAAAATGGATCGGTGCATATATCGGTGCAAAATTCACCAGAGCACCAGATCTTATAAAAAAATACATCGGGCTCGGTCTTGTGCCGCAAGCAGGGGTTGCATTAGGGATGGCACTCTATGTGAAAAGTTACTTTGTGGAAGCAGGCGCCACCATTCTACCTGTGATAATAGGCTGCACGGTCATATATGAACTCGTGGGTCCGCTCTGCACCAAATATGCCCTCACTAAAGTATACGAGATAGAAAAGTAAAATTGGAGACAATGTTTCAAAAGTGTAAAAAGATTGTTAAAAAAGTATCTTTATCATTCGAGGCTTTTTGCAAGAAGAAGACACGAAACCCCCTTGAGGCATTGGAAGAACAAGCACCATCCCCAACAGTCAAAAAAGTTGTTAGACTATTTTTATTGGAAAGGAGGAGAAAATGCTTAAGAGCGAAAAAACTAATATAGAGGAAGAAATCCGTAAAGAAGAGTGGGTGAGTCTTTACCGTAAAAAAAACCCTTCCGCTGACCGCTGGGCGGTCGGCTACGGCGAGATTGAGCATACCGTTGAAACCCAGGCCCGGATCTTTACTATGGCAGAGATGCTAGCTGCTCTGGGAGTGCAGGGAGACGGCGTGCCACTGTTTGAGGTACTGTACGCAGCCGACCGGGTGGCCAGTGCCGCAATGTGGATAGCAGTCCACGAGACTTATGCCCGAAATGTATATCTGGACGGTCGCGATCTGCTCCAGGAAGACTTCAAACCCAATCCCGAGGGTCACACAGGCGGTGTCCTTAACATGGTTCCTGCCTACACTGGTTACATGGCCATTAACGCCATAACCGGTTTCACGCGCTCGTGGATCATGGGGCAGGGACACTGCGTTGCTGCTATTGACACGGTGAATCTCGTGCTTGATAACATGGTAGAGGCGCATGCCGAACGTTACTCACTCACCGATGAAAGACTCACCCGGTATGTCCGTGACTTTTACTCCTACCGGCTGGGAGAAGACGGGAGACAAGATTCGCCACTGGGCAGCCACGTGAATGCCCACACTGCAGGCGGTATGGCCGAGGGCGGATACCTCGGCTTCGTGGAACTTCAGTACATCCACATGCCGCTACCCGGGGAACGACTGGTGGTCTTCTTAAGCGATGGGGCATTTGAGGAGCAGCGGGGGAGTGATTGGATGCCTCGTTGGTGGCGGGCTGATGACTCTGGCTTAGTGACTCCTATTATGATTAATAATGGCCGCCGTATAGACCAGAGGACGACCATGTCGCAGGAGGGCGGTGTGGAATGGTTTATAGAGCATCTGAAACTCAATAGTTTCGATCCAATTGTCTTTGACGGTCGGGACCCGGCAGCCTTTGTCTGGGCCATCTTCGAGATGGAGTCACGCCTTGAAGCAGCCGCCGAGGCGATACGCACCAGGGGCGAAAAGTACCCGGTGTGCCTGCCGTACGGCATAGCTGTGGCGCCTAAAGGAGCAGGCTTCTATGGTGCGGGGACCAACCTGGCTCACAATCTGCCTCTAAAGACCAACCCCTACACCGACATAGAAGCTGCCCACAATTTCAACGAGAGCGCTCACCGGCTCTGGGTGCCCATATCTGAACTCAATGAACAAATTAACAAGTTCCAGCAGCACGAACGTTCAGGTCGGTCCAAGGAACGAGACCACCCGCTGGCGCATAGGAACGTGAGACTGGAGAAAGTACCACCTCTCGTGACCCGGACGGTGCCAGCGGACAGGCGCGATATGTCAACATGGACCCGGTCTTCCCCGATGTATGCGGTGGACGCTATGTTCCTCGCTACTGTCCAGGCAAACCCACACCTTCGCCCCCGCGTCGGTAATCCGGACGAGATGCGCTCAAACCGACTGACCCGCACTCTCGATGCCCTCAAGTTCCGCGTAACCGCCCCGGAACCGGGCATCCCGGAGGATATACACGGTGCAGTCATCACCGCCTTAAATGAGGAAGCGATCGCCTCTGCTGCCTTGGCCAACAAGGGAGGTATCAACCTTATTGCCACCTATGAAGCATTTGGCACCAAGATGCAGGGAGTGGTGCGCCAGGAGATTATCTTCGCTAACCACTGCAATGAGTTGGGGCTTGGCCAACAAGGCTGGCTCTCTGTACCACTCATACTTACCTCCGGCGTCTGGGAAAACGCCAAGAATGAGCAGTCTCACCAGGACCCGGCCATGGCGGAGGCGATGCTGGGGGAGCTATCGGATGTGTCACGGGTGATGTTTGTTGCCGATTATAACACCGCTGCCGTGGTCATGCAGGGCATGTACCAGACGCAGAGACAAATCTGGACGGTGGTATTGGCGAAATACGAGGCAATACCCGACCTCTTTACTCCAGAAGAGGCCACCCAGCTCCTTGAACAGGGTGCCATGCGCCTCGATTGGGCTGGTCACAACACGGCGGAGCAGCGACTGGTTCTTACCGCTATCGGCGGTTACCAACTGGAAGAGGTGCTAAAGGCATCGGCCCGGCTTACCGAGCACGACATAGCCCACTCCGTAGTCTATATGCAGGAGCCAGGCCGGTTCCGTGCTCCCCGCAGTAAGGGCGAGCGGGCCCATGCGGCACCAGATGATTTAAGAAATGACCTCTATCCCAATTCGGCCCTGGACCGTATATTTGTGGTTCACACCAGGCCTCAAACAATCATCGGTGTCCTCCAGCCGTTTAACACCGGCAGCGACCGTACCGTTACTCTGGGCTACATAGGCCAAGGTGGCACGCTGACTACCTCTGGAATGCTGTTTGTCAACCGCTCCACCTGGGTCCACATATTGGCGGAAGTTGCCCAACTCATCGGGTTGCCCAGAGAGGAACTTCTGACTTCCCAAGAGCTGGCAGTTCTGGACGGAAGGGCATCCCCTGAGGGGGTGATAATCTAGATTGTAATTTTGGGTGTCAAATCTTTAAAATTGACAGGATTAAATATTCGATCTCAAGATCCGTATGGACAGGATGAACAGGATAGACAGGATTAAAAATTATAAACTCCAGATTCCTCTGGGGAGATATTAGGAGATATTAGGGACGGTTCATTCATTATTCATATTCTCTTTTTGTAAAATCTCTGGGGACAGTCTTATAAATTGAAATTAAGGTCAGGTTCTGCTGTTAGACATTTAGATAATTATCAAAACATCTAATCAGTATCAAATA
>JAUXAN010000002.1 GCA_030619885.1 bacterium | reverse complement strand
AGGATACAGGTTTATACCTGGGCATAAAATCCACCTCCCTGAAAGAAATGTCATATAAAAATTATACTATTTTTCTACCCGAAAGCAACTAAATTTTTTTGAATTCTCTAAAATAAAGGACTTTTTCGACAGTCTCGTTAGGCGACGTGCAAAGTGTGGAACCAACTTTATCCGATGACAGCCTATTCGCGTCACTTTAAAGTTAAAAGCATGGCAGAAGCGATCGCAAAAAACAACAACGTCACCACTTGCCAACGCCATGCCCATATGCCACGTATATCACTTTTGAAAAGACTACCCCAAGAAACCCGATAGTTATCAGGAGGAGAGAATAGTGATAGTGTCTTCCGTTCTTTGCCGTCCAGTATATCGGCTATGGCACCTTCTGCCCTTTGGGCAAAGGTTTTGTTCATATTGTTAGCTGTGTGAAGGGAAGCTAGAAAGGTAGCAATGACTACTGCCAAAACAAGAAACATTACCCAAATGACCAATTTGAATTGCCAACTACTTGTAAGTGTAATCTTGCCCCCATATATGGCTGCTACACACAAAGCATAGAAAGAAAGGGATGTAAAGACTATTTTCCATTCATATCTACGGCGTTCATCAAACTGAGATCTATGCACTTGCGATATGAATTTGAGACATTCGAGTTTATCCTTTAAGTCCATGCCAATCCTCTTCTAATATCTAAATTCAATATTTTTGCATGTCGCCTAACTCGTTTATTTCCGACAGTGTCGGATATCACTCCATTTTGGGAGTATATACGACTGTGTCGCATATACATCCCTGTCACAGAATAAATTTGTTCTTCATAAGTTCCCCTTATCCATCTCGTTGTTATATGCTTTTCTTTATCCTGGCTCTGGAATAACCACTTTTTCGGTTTATATTTTCCCCAATAATTTCTCAAGATTTTTAATGTCATATCAGAGAGTAGCGTATATCTGTCTTTTCGTCCTTTAGCACTTCCAATATGAACCCATTGGAGACACCCCCAATGTCATTCCTGCGGAAGCAGGAATCCATAAAGAACTGGATTCCCACCCCTGCTTCCGCAGGGGTAAACTTGTCCCCGCGAAAGCGGAGAGTGGGAATGACAGTTGTCGGACAGCCTCTAAAGGTTTGCCCTACAATCTGTGTTAAAAATGGGTCTACCCAAATATTCTGATTCTTAAAAATATTGCAAAGTTTTTTTAGTATATTCTGAGATTTAGGGAATATCCAACATTTCTGCTCTGGTTTCCAACGATAGCCTCTTATACTCTTGATTTTTCTGATATAACTTGGATTATCCGCAGGATGTTGTGCATAAGGTAATATAACTGCAATTTTTCCCAGTTGCCCGGCACTTATTTTGATTTTTTCATTTCTCATCTTTATGATTTTTTATCTTATTATGGCGAATTTGTTGAGTTTTATTTCGGTCTTCGATGGGGTCTTCGCCTCTACACGAAATATGTAGAGTCCTGTTGCAAATCTCGACACATCTAAAGATACTTCGTTTTCTTGTTTTGGGGTGTTCGTACCACTGTATTCTCCAACGAGTTCCCCTGCTATGTTAAAGATTTTTATGTTAACTTCCGCCCTTTGAGCAAGAAAATATCGTATCGTTGTCCTGCCGCCATAGATGGGATTTGGATAGTTGTAGACATGGCTTAGTAGGGTGGAGATAGTTGGTGCTGGATACTCAATAGTAGATGTATAGACGCCAGTGTGTGCAGGGTCACCCCTGAATAGACCCCATACTACACTGGATGTGTCTCCATATAGTTCCCAGCAATGGAGCCTTCCGTAAGGTATTGTGTCTATTAGAGTATCACCCTGAAATTCAGAAAGTACTAAAAGTTCAAGCGAATTATCTCCATCGAGATTACACACCGCTGGTGTGGAATAGACCTCATCGCCACATCCAAGAGGGAAACCATACACCTTCTTTCCATTCCAGTGGTAAGCGTAAACCTTTGTGCCAGCACCGAATATTATTTCCAAGTATCCATCTTTATTTATGTCCGCCAGAACAGGTGATGAAGTGATTGCTTCCACATATTTGTTGAGAGTATCTTCATCGTTCACCCACGGTATGATGATGTTCTGAAGTCTGCATTTCAACTCTACAGGGAAGTTGTTGCATATACTTCCATTGTGGTTGAATGCATATAACTTGTTTCCTGAAATCAAAACCACTTCTAAATAGCCGTCTCTGTCCAAATCACCGAGGGCAGGTGAACCAATGGGTGTGCCTTCAACTTCCCTGGGCCAGTAATCTTCCTCATTCCCGTATGCGTCGAAACAGTATACATACCCAGCACTTGTGACTGCCACGATCTCAAGTGTATCATCGCTATCTATATCTCCAACCACAGGTGAAGCCACTGATGGTCCGAGTCTCTCTGTTATCATGGGCTCGATATAGTTCGAACCGTTACCTTTCAATACGAACAGCCTCCCATCACCTGATAGGGCTATGATCTCGCAGATTTCATCCCCGTCGAGGTCTGCGAGTGCAGGCGATGACCTGACAACATCACCCATAAATACAGGAAAGCCATCTCTTATTGTATCATTTGAGATAGCGTATAAGAACATATCATCTGTTCCAATAACAATATCTAATGTATCATCACCATCAATATCACCGAGGGAAGGGGAGGAGTATATCTTTCCGCTCAATTCAATGGGAAAACCAGAGCAGAGTGTTCCATCCATTTCCCATGCATAGATTTGTCCTGATAGGTCTCCAACTACGATTTCTAAATTTCCATCTCCATCAATATCACCCACTGCGGGTGAGGAGAATATGCTGGCAGATGTAGTGTCGACAAACAATCTGTTACCATCTTTATCGTATGCATAAACCTTTCCACTTGTGCTCGAAAAGACTATGCCAAAATTGGCAATGTTTATAGAATTGGTATAGAATGTTTCGTTCGAGCCTACAAAAGCAGGGAACCCCTCTCTGGCATTATGGAATCTCACATCGAAGGTCATAACAGTATCCGATTCTGATATATTGTATATACATATCCCTGTATAGCCACCATCATTATCATTGGTATTGGGGTTTGTATATGGCGTAAAAGAGTCGTTATTACTTTTGAAGAATGGGTCGAATGGACTGCCGTATATCTCATAGTATGAGCCCTCTACCCATTTATCAAAGTCCTGAACACCATCTGCCTCTTCCAAATCCACACCCTTTCTATTTCGATTAGCATTCACCGTGTTGTATTCCCAGTTGGCTTCTATCACCTTCTCATCTATATGCCATATAAGCAGTCCACCGTGTGCAATATCATCTATATTGCCGGGCAGGAAAAAATCATATTCTCCATTTTCGACATATACGATAATCCCCATCTCCATATCCGCTCTTATAGTATCAGGCGTATAAGGGTCTGCCTGTCGGTTCTCTATAAGAAAATATTCACTCCCATTTATTGGAATCTTCACCACCAGATTTTTATCACTCAGATCTGAAAATCTTGATGTATCCATTTCAGAGCAGAAGATAGATACATTCGTGGTCTCAGATTCGATAACGAGCGGGTCAACCCAGTAGAGGTATTCATATGGTTGTATCTTTGCCCATGCGGAGTGGAGGCTCGGTATCCTTCCAGGTGGCAGAAGCGGGTCACCAAGCCAGCCGCCATACCCCATTATATCCCATGCGCCAACCCCCATAGACCACCCGCTCACATCGTACAGATCTGGCAGACCGAGTTCGTGTGAGAATTCATGGCACATCTGTCCTTCTATGCCGAACATAATACCGTCCTGTCGTGCCATCTCGGGCATAATGGTTGCACCATAGAGATCTCCGAGTATAGATGCGTCACCAAGATAGTATTCGAGTGCACCTTCGGGAACGAAGGAGGTTGCCAAATCATAATCTGAATCCCACATCAAATCTGTCTGCCAGCAACTGCCCGCATGGAAGATTATCAATGCATCGTATTTTGTATATATCGAATCTTTAAGAGTCGAATCTTTACAAGCAGCAACGATGGCATCCCTTACTAAAGTGGCAAGACCCAATTCCATATTGTCAGGGTCGCCG
Organism: bacterium; assembly: GCA_030619885.1. GTDB lineage: Bacteria > Hydrothermota > DG-26 > JAUXAN01 > JAUXAN01 > JAUXAN01. The sequence continues at coordinate 102,886 of JAUXAN010000002.1, read as the reverse complement.
TAGTAGAGCATGGTGTGTGGAAGCTGATAGGAAGATGAATCACCCTCAGGAAATACTTCATAATCTATCACCAGGTTGCCGAAAGAGTTTATTAGATAATAGTTCTTACAGCACTCGAGCACCTGCTCAAAATATGCCTTTGTATGGGGGCCATCATACCACGCATTCACAAAGGTATCACACTCCCCACCCTCACAGATAATCGTATCGATTTCAACTTCACCGTTCCCCTCGAAATCCATCTTTCCGTTTCCTGTGGTTCTGGAGTCATCATCTTCAACGAATTCCACCCTTATTGCAAGGACTTGTATCGTATCTACTTCCTGCTTTGTGGGTTTAAAGAACCTTATAGAGATACCATCTTTTACTTTCTTAAATTTCTCATAAAGTTTCACTGGCTTATAGGTTTGAGGAACAAGCCTCTTTTCATCCTTTCTCAGACGAATCTTTCCAGCAAAGAGGGTAGTTGAAAAAAATACGACTAAAAGGGCTACATAAACTCTCTTCACATCTCCTCCTTGTACATGCGGATTACCAAATTGCGATGGGTCTGTTTTATACTGTCTCTCTTATTATCTCTTCAATAGTGGTCATCCCTTGCTTTATCTTTGCAACCCCATCACTGCGAAGGGTAGTCATACCGAGTTCCACCGCCTTCTGTTTTATCTCATCATTCGATGCCCTTTTCAATATCAGTTCCCTTATTTCAGATGTTACAGGCAAGACTTCAAATATTCCCACTCTACCTTTATAACCGGTATTATTGCACTCTAAACATCCCTTTCCTTTATAGAGGGTTACACCTTCAAACTCTTTTGGGTCCATACCCAATTTTCCAATCATTTCAGGGGTTAAGGATACGGGTTCTTTACACTTCGGACATATCCTCCGCACCAGCCGCTGCGCCTCTACCAGAGCCAGTGTAGGCGCTAAAAGATAGGGTTCAATACCCATATCGATAATTCGGGTTATTGTGCTGGAAGCGTCATTTGTATGGAGTGTACTCAACACCAGATGCCCTGTCAGAGCAGCCTTTATTGCTATATCTGCTGTCTCACCATCTCTTATCTCACCCACCATTATGATATTCGGGTCCTGACGCAAAAATGCACGGAGCGCTTTAGCAAAGGTATAACCAATCTCTTCGTTCACCGAGACCTGATTGATGCCAGGGAAATCATATTCTATAGGTTCTTCTGCCGTGGTTATATTCGTATCGAGTGTATTGAGACGGGTGAGTGCTGAATAGAGTGTTACGGTCTTACCGCTTCCTGTCGGTCCGGTTACGAGAATTATCCCGTTTGGACGGGCGATAGACTTTAGAAACTCGTCCAGAGATTTCTTCTCAAGCCCCAACTTTACCATATCATAAGAGAGTCCACTCTGCTCCGCTATTCTCATTACAATCTTTTCGCCGTGGGCGGTTGGGAGTGTTGATACCCTCAAATCAATCGATTTATCACCTACTTTCAGACTGATATGACCGTCCTGGGGAATCCTCCTTTCGGATATATCGAGACTCGCCATCAGTTTAATCCTGCTGGCAATAGCTGGACCCATTCTATAACTCGGTGACATAACTTCTGTTAGTGCGCCATCGATTCTGTATCTAATCCGAAGAACCCTCTTATAAGGTTCTATATGTATATCACTCGCGTGCCTCCGAACCCCCTCTATGATTATGCTATTGACCAGTTTCACAACAGGCGCTGCATCTGAATCCAGTGCTAATTGTGAAACATCCATTTCCTCCTCCTTCTTTACTTCAAGCACCTCAAGATCTTCGGTCTTCTCTATTTCCTTCACTACATCTGCAAGAGACCCTGAGACCCCATAATATTTTTCTATGGCCTTCTCAATGAGAGATTCAGCACACACCACGGGTTGCACATCGAAACCCGTAGCAAATTTTATATCCTCAACTGTGAAAACATCGGCAGGATTTGCCATTGCTAAAATGAGGGTTTTTCCCTCTCTATTTACAGGCATGATCTGAAATTTTTGTGCAACCTGTGCAGGTATCAGTTTTACTACCTTTTCATCCACTTCCATTTTTGAGAGGTCGCAGGCAGGGACATCAAACTGCTGTTCGAGTAAATTTGTAATCTGTTCTTCTGTAACGAAACCGAGTTTTACCAGGTTATGTCCGAGTTTACCACCTTCCTTCTTCTGTGCGGAGAGTGCAGTATGGAGCTGTTCATTATTTATCAATCCTGTCTCGAGAAGCATATCACCTAATCTCTTTTTCATAGTTTAAATCTGCATTCAAAAAAATAAATGTCAAGGGAAAACTAGCCACAGATTACACAGATTAAACCAAGGAGAAATATCTTTCTCTTCTTCTGCATTTCTCCTTGAATTTATACTTGCTAAAGTAATCTATATTTCATCAGTTTAAAGAATGCAATAAATCCATCCTTCCAGCCTATCTTCTTCCCCTCCCAGACTTGCCTGCCTTTATAATACACAGGAACTTCATATATTTTATACCCTTTCTTTAAAAGTTTCGCTGTGATCTCGGGTTCTATTTCAAATCTATTAGACTCGAGTTTCAGACTCTTTAACACATCGGTCCTGACCATTTTATAACAGGTCTCCATATCTGTCAGATGGGAGTTAAATAGAAGATTAGTGCAAAAGGTTAAGAACTTATTGCCAATATAATGTGGAAATACGAAGAATTCGCCCTTTCCCATAAATCTTGAGCCGTAGACTGCCTGTGCTTTCTTTTTTATAATCGGTTCTAACAGTTTATGATAATCTTGCGGGTCATATTCCATATCCGCATCCTGTATTATGACTACTTCACCTGATACACATTTCAGGCCCGTCTTGATAGCCGCACCTTTACCTCGATTCCTATCATGAAAAATTATTTTCAAATTCCCTGAATTTTCCAATATCTCTTTTGTTCCATCTGTAGAAAAATCATCAACAACGATAATCTCTTTTTCTACTTTGACAGATTTAACCTTCCTGATTATATTGGAAATTGTGCCTTCTTCATTATAGACAGGTATGATTACAGAAAGTTTCACTTGTTGCCAATAAATGTTTTTTGTAGGGAACCCGTACGGGTTCCCTACAACTTATTTTATTTCTTATAACATATTTAAAAAACTTGTCAATTAAATTTTTCAATTCGAAGAGGAGCGACCATATCCCTAAGGTCACCCATATCCGTGCGGATCCGTAGGCCAGCCACTACTTTATCCCGTTAGAAATAGATTTTGTTTTATGTGATGAGCCCGAATTTTTCTGCTTAATTAAACAAATTACACGAATTTCCTTTATTCTTCTTTTTGAGAATTTTTTATATTATTCGTGTGCATTCTATTAATTCGTGTGATTCGTGGGTCTTTTTTCTTGACATATAAATAATTTTTCATATATAATATTAAAAAACAGGAGCCGTCATATCCTGCTCCTAAATATAAGGAGGGAAGTTGAATGTCAACCGTATTAATTGTTGATGACGCGATGTTTATGAGAAGGATGTTAGGAGATATACTGACAAAACACGATTTTGAAATCATTGGAGAGGCAGAAACAGGAACAGAAGCCGTTGAAAAATATAAACAACTGAAGCCCGACCTCGTGACTATGGATATAATCATGCCCGATATGAGTGGCATAGATGCTGTCAAAGAGATAGTCAAACTTGACCCTGAGGCCAGGATACTGATGGTCAGTGCAATGGGACAACAGACCTTGGTCGTTGAAGCAATTCAGGCAGGAGCCAAAGATTATGTGGTTAAACCTTTCCAACCATCTAGAGTTATAGAGGCGGTATCAAGAGTAATCAAGAAATGATGGATCTATCAAAATACCGTGAACTCTTCTTAACAGAGAGCAGAGAGAATCTTTTGAATCTGAATAAATATCTTCTTGCTCTCGAGAACGATCTAACAAATGTAGCACCATTAAACGAAATATTCAGGTCATTTCATACGATAAAAGGCATGGCTGCATCAATGGGCTATCAGAAGATTGTAGATTTGACTCATCAGGCAGAGGATCTATTAGATAAATTCAGAAAAGAAGAACTGAAACCAAATGAAGAGGTTTTGAGACTGCTTTTTACAGCGGTGGATAGACTGGAATCTTTGGTGGAGGGTGAAGATCTTTCAATTGATGATGTGATGAAAAATTTGGAACTCGTATCCAGTGGGGAGTTTGGGAAACTCGATATTAAAGAAGAAGCCAAACTCAGAAAGATAAAAGATATTCGCATAACCCTTGACTATCTCGATACCCTGATGAACATTGCCGGGGAATTGGTGATCAATAAAGATAGAATTCTGAAGATTACGCAGGATAGACTGATTGAAGAACTCACATCTCCTTTGGAAAGGCTCTCAAGATTGGTTCTTGATCTGCAGGAAAAAATTATGAATATCAGAATGGTTCCGATGTGGCAGGTATTTGACCGATTCCCACGGCTTATAAGAGACTCATCGGTTAAACTTGGTAAAGAGGTAGACTTTGTCATCGAAGGCAAAGAGATAGAACTCGACCGGTCTATGCTCGATAAACTTACCGACCCGCTCATTCACCTCCTCCGTAACTCGATAGATCACGGGATCGAATCTCCACAACAGAGAGAGCAACTTAACAAACCTCGAAAGGGTAGACTGTTGCTTCAAGCCAAAAGATTAAAGGAATCTGTGGAGATAGTTGTAGAGGATGATGGTGGAGGTATAAACCCGGATGAAGTCTTAAGCGTTGCAAAAAAGAGGGGTATAATAACTGATGAAGAAGTGGAGAAACTCACACCGAAGGAGATATTCAATCTTATAGCAGATACGAGATACAGTACCAAGAGAGAAGTTACAGAGGTCTCCGGGAGGGGGGTAGGACTCGATATTGTCAAAGAGAGGCTGAGGGCACTTGGAGGAAGTCTTGACATAGACTCTACTGTTGGTGAATGGTCGCGATTCACTTTAAGGGTACCTCTGACTCTCGCCATAATAAAGGCACTAATAGCAAAAGTAGGAGATGAGAGATATGCTATCCCATTTTCGCAGGTTTCAGAGACAATAAATATCAACCCATCTTCGGACATTAAGACCGTTCACAATAAAGAGGTGATGCTCTTAAGAGGAGAGGTTATTTCTCTAATAAGACTCTCAGATGTATTCGAAATACCAAGCAATGGCAATAGTAATTCGGTGATAGTCGTTAATGTAGAAGGTAAAGATATGGGTATCATCGTCGAATCCTATTTCGGACAGCAAGAGATAATCGTGAAATCTCTGGGCGGTATTCTTGGCGATTTACCTCAATTTGCTGGTGTGACGATACTTGGCGATGGTAAACCCGCATTGATATTGGATGTAGCAAATATAATATAAAAAGAAAGGAAGGTGAATTATGAAACTCATTGACCTTAGCACGCTTCAATTAGATGGAATAAAAGAGGTAGCGAATATAGGGGGATGCCATGGGGCAACTGCACTCTCTCAATTGACTAAAAAATCTGTTATGGTGAATGTTCCAAGTGTCAAGGTTTTGAAACTCGAAGATGTGTTAAATCTCTTTCCTCGAGTTGATCAGGTTGTAGCATCCGTCCTCATATTTTTCTTAGGTGATATTACAGGACGAAGTATGTTGCTTTTAGAGAGAGAACATGCCCTACACCTTGTTGACATACTATTGGGTAAAAAGACAGGTACAACGAAAACATTTACAGAACTCGAATCTTCCACATTTAAGGAAGCAACGAATATAATAAATTGTGCCTATATGAATTCTCTATCAGATTTCTTGGGTTTCCTTATCCTACCCACTGTACCAACTATGGTCGTTGATACTGCTGCAGCCATCCTTACCTCGACATATTTGAATTTTTCCACAGAATATGACTATATACTCTGCATAGAGACACAATTCGAGTTTCCGGAGAATGGGATGAAACTCTCTGGTTACTATATTTTAATTCCTGACCCGAAATCACTCGATAAGATATTGGAAACAATAAACCTTAAAACTATATAAGGATATAGATAGATATGGCTCAAATAACGGAAGAGGAAAAGAGGATTTTGAAAAGCTTTTCAAAGAGGATAAATCCAAAGGATGCATCCGCACATAATAATCTCGCCGTGGTCTATTATAACAAAGGGTTATACGAAGAATCTATTGAACAGCTTAAATTTGCTATTGAGATAGATTCTAAATTCGTTCTTGCAAGAAATAATATGGAACTCCTATATAAGAAAACAGGATGGTATGATGATTCAATAGAAGAGTTAAAAAAGTACCTTCAAAATGACCCCAATGATATTGAAAAAAGAGCGGAACTCGGAAATGCTTATAAGAGCATTGGGAAGTATGAAGAGGCCTGCAATGAATATAAGAAGGCAATTGAACTTGACCCCAACCACTTCTTCAGTTATTTAGGGCTCGGTATCTGTTATAAGAACTTGGGGAAATATGAGGAAGCGTCCAGAAAACTGAGAAAGGCACGGAGAATCGACCCCAATTCTGAAGAAGTATACAGTAATTTAGGTGAGAGCTTTTATAATCTTGGAAGAGTAAATCAGGCAATCTCTGAATTCAATAAAGCACTGAGAATAAATCCCAATCTTGCTGAGGCACACTTCCTTTTGAGTTTCGCTTACGGAGAGAAAGGACTGTTCGAAAAGGCGCAGGAACAGACCAAACACGCTATAAAACTTAACCCTGCATACGCAAAGGTGCAGATGAATCTGGGCATAGATTATTATACTGAAAAGACTTACGAGGAGTTAATAAGAACTGGAAGAGAATCTATTGCAACACAACCCGATTCATTTATGGCCTACTATAATTTGGGTGTAGCCTACAAAAATAAAGGACTATTTGATGATGCTCTCCGAGAGCTGCGAAAGGCGAAGGAATCCCGTCCAGATGATATTTTAATACATAAACAGTTAGGCGAAGTCTATCTGTTGAAGGGCTTAAATAAAGAGGCTATCGAAGAGTATACTAAAGCACTAAAAATAGATAAGAATTCTCCCAAGATTTACAACGATATCGGGGTTGCCCATCATAGGGCAGGTAAAATCGAAGAGGCTATTCGATGGTATGAAGGCGCTGTTAACATAGATGAGAATCATATAGAGAGTCTTAACAACCTTGCAATAGCACACCACCATCTTGGCAAAGAGAAAGACTGTCTGAAATTATTGGAAAAGATTTTCACTTTAAATGAACATGTGCCAGAAGTGTGGTACAATTTAGGTATTCTCCACACCTTTGATGGTGAATATGAGAAGGCGATCGATGCATACAAGAAAGTCCTTGAGTATGAAGAAGAATCACCTCTGGCTTATAACAACATAGGTCTTCTGTTGATGGAGCAAAATCGGTATGATGAGGCGAAGGATTTCTTTACCAAGACTCTCCAGTTTGAACCCGACTTTGCTGAAACCCACTATAATTTCGGTTTTGTCCTCACGAAGTTGGGTAGATATGAGGAGGGACTTGTGGAGATAAAAACCGCCCTGGGATTGAATCCAAAATATGAGCGCAACTATTTTAAACTCGCTACAGATTTTTCTATCCGTGATTCCGATATGCTCGTTCCTCCAACTCTAAAGCCTAAAGCACCCAAGTTAGAAAAACCATTTTTTGAATTAAAAGTTGAGAGAATGGAGATGCCTTTAGTAGAAAAGAAAGTTGTAAAAAAGGCTCCTGAGACGAAAACACTGCTCACAAAAGCAAGAGAAAATTTCGATGAAGGTCTGTTGGATGATGCCCAAAAGGATCTCGAATCAATCCTATCAGCACAGCCTGACAACCTTGAAGCACTCTCATTATTAGCAGACATTGACATTGCTAACGGTAAATATAAACTTGGGGTAGAGGTGTTGAAAAAACTTGCAGGACTTGAACCCAACAATGCGGAAATAAGAGTCAAATTGGGAAAGGCGTACATCCTTACCGGCAATTTAGAATCAGCCGAGTCAGAGTGCAAGAAAGCGGTTTCTATGAACACAGACTCTTCTGAAGCACATTCAATCCTTGGCGAAGTCTACTGGGAACTTGGGAAAAGAGATGAGGCGATCAACCAGTTCTCTGATGTTGTGAGGATTGACCCAAAAAATACACTCGCTTTGAATAATCTTGGAACATTGTACAGGGAAAAAGAGTTATACAATCAAGCAATAGAATCGTATCTTCGCGCCATCTCAATTGATAAGAACTATGCCCTCGCCCATTTGAATCTCGGTGTTACTTACCAGTTGATGAAAGTCTATGATGAGGCAGAAAAAGAGTATAAAGAGGCAATCAGAATAGTGCCCACATACTCGTCAGCTCTTTACAAACTTGGAGAGATGAAGGTAGAGCTAAAAAGATTCGATGAAGCGCTCTCTTTCCTCGACAAGGCTGTAAAGATAGAGCCGCGTAGTGAGAAAGTGCATACCCTTTTGGGGAGGATATGGTATGAAAAGGGTAGCATTGAAAAAGTTGTAAAGGAGTGTGAAATTGCATTGAAATGTAATCCGAATTTTGCACAGGCTTATCTGTGGCTGGGTCTGGCTTACGCTAAACTTGATAAAATAGACGATGCTATAATATCGTGGAATAAGGTGAAACAGATTTCAAAGAATGAAACCGAAATCCACCAGGCAGAGATGCATATTCAAGTGGCAAAGGGATGGTTAGAGATGTTATCTAAATGAGAGGTTATAAACTATGGCAATTGAAGGACCGATTAAAGAACTGGGTCTAACAGACCTTTTTCAGTTATTATCTCTATCAGAAAAATCGGGCAGACTCACAATAAGTCCATCCGGTGGGCACGATGTATTTATCTATTTTGAGAAGGGAAGGATTACCTTCGCCTCTTCAGATGATAGAGAATATGATATAGGGAATGTCCTCATTAAAAAACGAAGGATGAGTGAAGAAGATGTAAAAAGGCTGAGGAATTCCCTTGGAAAAGATGAACAACTGGTGGATGGATTGGTCTCCCAAAAACTCATTCCATCTTCTGAAATCCGTACCTATCTGACCAAATTCACCGAAGAATTGGTTTATGAACTATTGAAGATAAATGATGGTGACTTCAGATTTGAAGAAGGAATTCCTGCTCCTTCAAAGACTGTCATATCACTTCGAACAGAAAATATCATTATGGAAGGCTCAAGACGAATAGATGAGTGGTCAAAAATCAGAGAAAAAGTCCCTTCAATGGATACTGTAGTGAGAGTGTCTCCCAATATCGAGTCAGTCGATTCGAGAGATTATATTGAGTCAGTTGACTCGATAGATTTCAAACCAGATGAATGGTCCATACTCGCCTGTATTGACGGGAAGAGAAGTATCTCTGAAATAGTCAAATCTGTTAATCAGAATGAGTTCGATGTGTGTAAGGTAATATACGGTTTTCTGATGACCGGTGTATGCGAGTTAGGAAAGGGTCAAATTTCATTAGAATCCTATTTAACAAAAGGTAATGACTATGTCAGGGGTGGGCAATACAGAGAGGCGATTGAAGAATATGAGAAGGCACTCGAAATCGACTCTAATAATTATAGACTCTATCATTCAATTGGACAATGTTATGCAAAGTTGAACGATCTGAACAAGGCAGTGAGCTATTGGGAGAAGTATATCGTACTCTCTCCTTCGGATGAATTCAATGTAAAAGAAAAGATAAGGCTTGCCAGATCATGGAAAGAAGCCATCGAGTGATATGAAAAAACTCGCTCAAGATAAGATACGCGAACTTCTGTCAAAGGAAATGGTGAGTGACCCGGGCTCTCTGGTCTTTGCAGAACTGGCGGATTACTACAGAGAGAACGGTATGGTTGATGAAGCGATTGAGATGTGCCTCTCGGGATTAAAGGATCATTCTGATTTTGTAGTTGGAAGGCTCATACTTGGGAAGGCATATGTTGATAAAAAAGAATATGAGTTAGCCGAGGCAGAATTCAAAAAGGTAATCGAACAAGACATGAATTCCAAAGATGGTTACAAGTACTTGGGTGAGATTTATCTCCGTAAAGACCTTTTAGAAGAAGCAGCCGATTACTTGGAAAAGTCTCTCGACATCGACCCCAATGACGAAGAAATAAAAAAGACACTGGAGGTAATCGTTGATAAAATGAAACAGAAAGCCGGTATTGAGGAAGAACTACCACTCGTCCCCGAAACCGAAACTAATATATACAGGACACTGCAGGAATTGAATGATACTCAGGGTGTTATAGCAACGATGATAATTTCAGATGGTGGACTGGTAGTCTCCGAAGTGGAAAAAGGGAATGTTGATTCTGAAGAGATAGGTGCTTTGGTTGCTACTATATTCAAATCCGCTGTCAATTCCACTTCAAAACTCAGACTCGGATCCTTTGACCGTGCCATAGTGGAGATAGGTAATGGACTAATCTATATGACAAAACTGGGAGATTTGATTCTCACAGTGATGGGCAAACGAACAACAAGGATTGGACTGCTTTCAGTATGTGTGAAGAAGGCAGTCGAAAAATTGGAGAAAATTCTTAAATGATTGAGGAAATCTTGGATGAGATAAATAAGATTCCTAGTATTCGAGGTTCGGTGGTGATTGGCAAAGATGGTATACCGATTAAATCGAACTTGATGTCAGACATAGATGAAACGAAGGTGGCTGCAATGATAGCCACGATGAGCAGAGATATAGAAAATTCTTTAAGACAGAAGACGACAGAACACATATTCGTGTCAATCTATACAACGGATGGCAATATATTCTTCGTCTCTACAAAAGAATGTATCCTTGCGGTTGTGACCGGGAAAAATATAAATGTTGGATCCATAAGGATAGCTTTGACAAAACAGATTAAAAAAATCATAAACCTTCTCTAATATGTTAACAGAACAACTCGTAATTACAGAGGAAATTTCAAACAAAATAAGCGACTGCCTTCATAAATACATAGACAGTTCTAATGCGAGATGTGCCCTGCTTCTTTCCGATAGCGGACAGTTATTATTTCAGACAGGTTTTGTATCCAATTTCGACACCTTCAACATCTCTGCTCTAATTGCAGGGGTATTCAATTCTACACAAGCACTGGCGAATTTAGTAGGAGAGAAGGCATTCTCTCTATTTATACAGGAAGGGTCGAAGTTAAAGATACACTATTCTGTTTTGATGAAGAGATACATATTTGCAACCCTATTCGACGATACAGCCCTTTTAGGAGTCATTCAGATGTCTGCAAAAGAGACATCTGAAGAATTACAAAAAATCTTATCCTCACTCGAAGAAAAGCCAGAAGAATTGAAGAGCATCAAACCTACAGAAAAAGCCTTGGGCAAATTATTTGGGAGGTAAATTTGGAGAAGAGTTTTGACAATTTTGTTGTTGGTGATTTTAACAGACTCGTATACGATGTTGCCCGTAAGGTAGCCGAATCGGAAAAGACCACCTTTAACCCATTATTTATCCATTCACATGTGGGAAATGGGAAGACCCACCTCCTTTTTTCGATTGCAAATTATCTAAAAGCGAACAAACCGAACATAAAGTGGTATCTCATTCGGGGAGAAGATCCAAAAGAAGAAATCGGTTTTGAAAAATTAAAAGAGATGGATATGTTATTGGTGGACGACCTACAATATATAAATCTCGAAGCCCAGTCTGTAATAATTAAAATTTCCAATCTCCTTTTGTCAAAAAACAAACAGGTCGTCTTATCAGCAAATAAGCCACCTGATGAGTTAGTACTCGATGAACGCCTCCTCTCAGGGATCAATTCAGGGCTTGTTATTGAGATTAGCCCCCCTGAATTCGAAGACAGGAAGAAAATCTTTAAGCAATTCTCAGAAGGAATGGATATTAGTGATGAAGTCGTCGAAATTGTATCCAGAAAGTCTGTGGCGAGTGTAAGCGAACTCCACGGGATGATGAATAAACTCATTGCCTACCGCCAGATCGAGGGTAAACCAATCGACAGTGATGCGCTCTATAGACTTGGAATAATGAAAAAGGAAAAGCATAGACCGAAAAGAAAGGGAGAGTTTGAAAATTATATATCCGATGTGACAGAGACTCTTCCCGAAGATTTTGTGAAGGTTGGTGAGACAGAGAGACTGAGAGATGAGTATCGCCAGAGGCTCTTCGTATGGGAGATGAAAGGTTTTGATGTTTCAAGATTAAAGAAAGTTATCGATGAGAATATCGAATCTGTCACGAGTGAGTTCATAAGTTTCACTACTTATGTTCAGAGACTCGTAGAGCTCCAGAAGAGGTATGGAATGTTGGATGTGAGGGACTTTCCTGAGGATGCCAATTCCATAGAATCCAAACTTTTCTCACCCTATAGGGTCGTTGAAGTGGAGGCAGAGATTGCAAACCTTGGAAAGAAAATCTTGCAGAAAAAAGGTAGGGTGGAAGAAAAAAAACCAAGTACTGAAGGAGCCCCCGATATTCAACTATCAACACCTGAGAGTGCAGATATAGAACTCGTAAATGAAAACCTACCTGATTCGAAAATAATTGTGGAAGATTATTAAAATGGCGATAAAAGGACTCCTTTCCGAAGCAACTTTTCCCGATATAGTTCAGTTATTATCTATGGGAAATAAGAATGGATGTCTCACCATTTCCGATAGGAAGAATATTGCAAATATCTATTTCAAAAATGGAAAGATCGTATACGGTAATATAGTCAATCAGGAGCTCAAGATATCTGAAATTTTGGTAAAAGAAGGAAGAATTACAAAAGAGCAGTTCGAACAGATCAAAAAGATAAAAGAGAATAACAAAGAGAGAACTGCTGAAGAGATATTACTCGAACTGAATCTTGTCTCAAAGGAAGATTTGAAAGAATATCTAAAAACAGAAATACAGAATATTCTCTTTCTTCTATTAACCTGGGAGGATGGTTATTTCAATTTTGAACAGGACGTCCAGACTCCAGAAAAATCTATACTGATTTCGATAGCGCCCGAGAATATCCTGCTTGAGGAAGCAAGGAAGATAGATGAATGGACCGAACTTGAACGCAAGATTCCGTCACGAAACACACTGCTCCGAAAGATGGAGGGGATAGAATTTTTACCGAAGTTTGCCTCACTTACAGAGAAAGAGAAGGGAGTGCTCCTTTTAATTGATGGTAACCGGACATTGGGGGAGATAAAAGGTATAAGTAAAGCCACTGATTTCGAGACTTTAAAAATAATATACGGACTACTTCAGGCAGGTTTCTGTTCGGAAGTCGGGAAGAAGAGGGAGGAGCTCCCAGAAAGGTCAATGGAGAGGATAGAGGAACATAAAAATTTAGGCTACGCCTTCCTGCGGACAGATATGCTTGAGGAGGCAGAAAGGGAGTATAAAAAAATCATAGAGTTGGATCCCAATCTTGCAGAGGCATTTTTCTATTTAGGAATGATTAAATATAAAGAGAAGAAATTCAAAGAGGCATCTGTATACTACAAAAAGGCGTTGGAGATCAATCCGAGAAGGGCATCGATATATAATAACCTTGCCCTTATATACGAATTTCAAGGATCTTTTGAAGACGCAGAAAATTTCTATCACAAGGGCATTGAGATCGAACCTTCATACGCAGAATTACACTCGAATCTTGGAGTTCTTTACTACAAAAAGGGTGCTTTCGATAAGGCACTCACATACCTGAACAGTGCGTCTTCTTTGAATGCTAAATTGCTGCCTCCCTACTTCTATTCAGGATTGATTTACATCCGCAAGGTAAATTTCAAAAAGGCAGAAGAGAAATTCAGAACCGGTGTAAACTTGAATTCAGAAATAGCATCGCTCCATAATAACCTTGGGGTAACGATGGAGAAGCAGAAGAACTATACCGGTGCTACCGAAGAATATAAAAAGGCTTATGAGCTGGATCCAGAAAATCCCAAAGTAATTGGAAATGTTGCAGATATCTATTACAAAAGAGGCTATTTTAAAGAAGCGAGTTCCCATTTTGAAAAGATAATCAAAGCAGAGGAGACACCTGATATACTATTGAAACTGGGTAATATCAGTTATAAGAATGGTTTTTTAAACCAAGCGATCAGTTACTGGAATAGATGTCTTGAACTCGAACCGGAAAATGAGACCGCGAAGAAAAACCTGGAAGTCGCAAAGAAAATACAAGCTTGAAAAACAGTTATACAAAGAAAAGAGAATTGCTTTGTTACTGAATTTTGGGGCAAATGGGAGACGAATATTTCGAGGTATTAAAAGCAAAAATTTATAAAGATACGGGCTTTGACTTCAGTAGATATAAAATCAGACCATTGAAGAGAAGAATAGCCGTCAGGATGAGGGCGAATAAAGTCAAAACATACGAAGATTATATCAAACTACTCAATAGCAAAGCCGACGAATATGAAAAACTGTTTGAAGCTCTTACTGTAAATGTTACCGAGTTTTTCAGGAATAGAGAGACCTTTGATGCTATAGAAAGTTCTGTTCTCCCACGCATCTTTCAATCAAAAAATGAAAAAAATGAATCACTTCTCAAGGTATGGAGCGCCGGGTGCAGTAGTGGTGAAGAAGCTTATTCAATTGCTATTATGATAGTTGAGTGTTTGAAAAATCTGCCGGGATACAGATTTCAACTCAAGATATACGCCACCGATCTTGACAAAAAATCTATACTGAAGGCTAAAAATGGGATATATGATGAGCTCTCTTTGAAAGGGTGTCCGTCTCAATATATCAAAAAATATTTCAGTATAAACCATAAATATAAGATCTCCAATACAATCAAAAATATTGTTGAATTCAGATGTGAAGATCTGTTTTATGATGATCCGGATTTGAGAAATTTAGACCTCATCCTCTGTAGAAATGTTCTTATATATTTTACAAAAGATTTTCAGAATGACCTCTTCTCTAAATTCTACGAAAGGCTTAAAACAGGAGGATATGTGATTTTAGGCAAGGTTGAAGGGATGCTGGGTGATGTAAGGAAACTCTTTCAACCCGTAAATGTTAAAGAAAGAATATACCAGAAATTATGAGTGAGATAAAGGTAAAGATTGCAGATTTCAAGGTTGGGAGAACTTCGGATACTCTCACCACTTTTGGACTGGGCTCGTGTGTAGCGGTTACACTTTACGATCCCGAAAAGAGAGTGGGCGGTCTCGCTCATATAATGCTACCTGATCAGTCTTATTCAAAAGAGACAACTAACCGAGCGAAATTTCCCCAAACTGCCATATCAGATATGTGTGATGAGATGGTATATCTTGGGGGAGAGAGAAAAAATTTTGTTGCGAAAGTAGTAGGTGGAGCAAATATGTTTTCAACCTCTGGGAAGGAAGAGTCGTCACAGACGATGGGTTCTAAAAATGTTGAAGCAGCAAAATCTGTCTTAAATGCCACCAAGATAAAAATCGTAGCTGAGGATACAGGTGCAAACTATGGTAGGTCTGTAAGACTTCTTTTAGAAACAGGTGAAGTCATTGTAAGATCTTACAGGACGGGGGAGAAGAGGATATGATTCGTATTTTAGTCGTTGATGACTCCGCATTCATGCGACAGTTCTTGTCCGATATGCTGAATGAATCTGATGACTTGCAGGTAACCGCTACAGCAAAGAATGGTTATGAAGCGCTCGATAAGGTAAGAGAGTACAGACCGGATGTTATAACCCTGGATGTAGCTATGCCAGGAATGGATGGACTGCATACTCTCAAGAGGATTATGAACGACTTTCCCACCCCTGTGGTTATGGTGAGTGCGTATACCCAGAAGGGGGCAGAGGCTACTATCGAGTCTTTAGAATCTGGTGCAGTGGATTTTGTTGCTAAACCTGATGGCCCTGTCTCTTTAAATATTCATAAAATAAAGGAAGAACTCGTGTCAAAGATCAGAATTGCAGTAAAGATTGAATTGGAGCATTTAATAAAAGAGAAGCCAAAGGAAATAAAGAAGGCGTTACTCTCAAAGGTAAAGAGAGGAAAAATTGTTGCTATCGGTTCATCGACAGGAGGGCCCAAAGCACTTTCAACCATACTACCTGCCCTTCCAAAGAACCTGCCCGCAGGGGTTGTAGTCGTTCAGCACATCTCTGCAGACTTCACAGCACCTTTTGCATCAAGGCTCAATTCTATATGCGGACTTGAGATAAAAGAAGCATCAGAAGATGATACTGTAAACGATGGAGAAGTGCTGATTGCCCCCGGTGGTATACACCTCAAAATATCACCTCAGAGAAAAGTTGTGCTTACAGAAGATCCACCACGACATGGAGTGAGACCATCGGTAGATACGATGATGGAATCCATTGCAGAAGTATATGGTGAAAATAGCATAGGTGTCATTTTGACAGGAATGGGAAAAGATGGGAGTGTAGGCATGAAGAGGATAAAAGAGGTAGGGGGGAAGACGATAGCAGAAGACAGATCAACTTGTGTGGTATTTGGAATGCCCAATGCAGCTATTTCCACAGGCTGTGTGGATAAAGTAGTGAAATTGACGGAAATTCCAAAAGAGGTAATAAAAGCATTAAAATAATCTTTTCCTCTTACCGAGGTAGGAAAGAAGTGCATAATCGAAGGGGGTCAATGTATTTAAGGGTATATAATCTATTAAATTTTCTCTACATTCTCTCCTATATCTCTCCACAAAAACTTTAAAATTTTTCTCATACTCCAAAACTGCAGTTTTTGGCTCAATCTGTAATTCTTCTTTCGATTCGAGGTCTTTTAAGATACAGGGCTGTACTGAAGGTAGATGTATCTCTGCAGGATCTAATATATGGAAAACTATTACTTCGTTCTTTCTATGTCTGAAATGTTTCAGACCTAAAAGTACCCTGGATGGTTCATCAAACAGATCTGATATAATAATAATCAACCCTCTCCGTTTTATCCGTTCTGCTATCTGATGAAAGGTTGAACCCAAATCCGTTTCGCCACCTGGTTTGATTTCATCGAGTTCTTTTAAAATGATGTGCAAATGTCGGGGCGAAGATTTAGGAGCGATATACTTCCGTATCTTATTATCGAATATGCACAACCCCACAGAATCTTTTTGACGGAGCAAAAGATATACAAGAGATGCAGACAGGTAAGATCCATACTCGAGTTTTGTGAGTTTAGTAGAAGTATATCTCATCGAGCCACTCGCGTCGAGGAAGATATAAGCCTTTAAATTTGTCTCCTCCTCAAACTCTTTAATATAAAACCTGTCTGTCTTTCCAAATATCTTCCAGTCGATCCTCTTGATCTCATCTCCAGGCATATATGGTCTATGTTCTACAAACTCCACAGAGAAACCCTTATAGGGACTATGATGAAGTCCCGTTAGAAAACCTTCGACGACCAACTTTGCTTTCAACTCCATCCCTTTCAGTTTGGACAGGACACCGGGAATCAAAAATCTTCTATAGGATTCAGCATCCATATTATTATTTTACATAAGACTCAATTCCAGTCAAGTAGAAAACAGCCAAAAGCCCTCTCAATTTTTCTCTTGACAAGTTTTTCTATTATTTTAAAAATAAGTGTATGAAGAATATAAAATTACTCTCTTCAGTATTACTCCTTCTATTATGCTGTGTACCAGCAATAAAATCCCCTACCGAAGCCCCTGCAGAAACAGGATATTATACATATGGAGGAAACGACGAGATCGAGACAAGTTTTAAAAAATTATTTTCACTCGTCGAAAAACGACTTGGAAGGTATACTATTGAGACATCCCAAAAATCTAAAATCAGAACCGGTGAGGGAAGGGCATATTACGGTCTCATCCTTACAGAACCAAAGGGGAAGAGAAAATCATGGCTTGTGGCTCGCATTATGAAATACATAGGAGGGGGAACATGTACCCTCAGACTGGAGTGTCACTGGGAAGTGCCAGAAATTTCTCAGACGAGAAGACAAAAATTATCGAAAAATACATTAGAAAAATTGGAACTGAAATATGCAAGCTACAGCCAAAAGTTGGCAAGGAGATATGTGAGGAGAGTTAGAGGGCTATATCTTGCAATAATCGAAGCCTCCGAAGAATGGTGAAGAAATTTTTACCCACAGAAAGAGGAAGAGTTTGTGTCTGATAATATATCTTATGTAAACTAATGATTTTTTGGGAGTATCTCTGCACCGTATAAATGGTCTCTTTTCATAATGAAAGTATAAACACGAATGTTCACAAACTTGAAAATTTCACGAATCTTTTTATTCTTCTTTTTGAAAAGTTTTTATATTATTCGTGTGCATTCGATTAACCTGCCCCGCACTTATGCATAAGTGCGGGGTGAATGTGATTCGTGGGTCTTTTTCCTTGACAATCTGTCGTGGATTTCAATTATATAATGATATGATAGATGAGTTCAATGAGACCCACCCCCCTATTTATGTAAAATCTGTCAATATGCGAAGCTATCAGACCCTATCCCAGAAGATAATGAGTGCTATTCTAGGGGGAAAATCCCCACAGATCGCATAGGTCTATGAATCCTGGACAGAAGAACTCCACTACGCAGGCTCCATGGTCCCCATTGAGAAATTTGTCAATTCAAAAGATGGACTCTTACAACAAGAACCTCTTTAATGCCAATAAGATACAATGTTTTTATCAGTAATGGGATGAATTTAAAGTAATTTGTAATAAAATATAAAGTATCGGCTTGTGGGGAATGGGTTGTGGATTACTTGAGAGATGGGAAAAGTTTCTTCACAGTGTTTATCTGTGGTTTTTTGACAGTACCAAGGTAGGATGATGGCAAATATTCAAAAGACAGAGGCAATAGTTATAAAGACCCAACGATTCAGGGAGACGAGTAGAATAATCACGCTATTTTCAGAGAAATTCGGTAAAATAAAGGTCGTAGCAAAGGGCATAAGAAGTCCAAAGAGCAGATTCGGCTCCTCTTTGGAACTTTTTACAAACTGCAATATCATCTTCTATAAGAGAGAAGGAAAAGACCTTTATATCATTTCTGAAAGTAATGTAATACATCCCTTTACAAAATTAAAAAACAACCTCGAATCATTCACCTACGCCATCCCAGTCCTCGAATTTCTGAACCTGGCAAAACCAAAAGAGAGTAGAAATCCAGACCTTTACAAGTTAACCCTTGAAACTCTTGAACTTGTGGAAAAAACAGCAAGTAAAAATAAATTTCAAATATTTTTATTAACTTATCTCCTTAAGGGTTTGCGATATATAGGGTATGAACCTGAATTTAAAAAATGTATCAAGTGTAAATGTGAGACTGACAATTTAGCGTTTAGTATAGGGGGTGGTGGTATTTTGTGTGCGAGTTGTGGAGTAGGTGAAACTTTCTGTTTGAGTAGGGGAAGTTTAACGATTCTGAGGAAATTAAAGAAGTTGGGGTTGAATAGGGTTAGAAATCTTTTGGTCAGCAAAGAGCAGGGTCGTGAAATCACGGAATTATTAAAAAGATTCTTCATCTATCATACTGGGAAGGAGATGAAGACGATTCCAGAACCATAAAGCCAAATAATGCGTATAGTATACAGAATACAGTATACAGGAGATAGGATGCACTGTTTCCTAGGTTGTTAGGATTTGGAGATTGGGATTTGCTTTGGATTTAGTAGTATTGGGATTTCTTAGATTAAAGCGCAATCTGTATTATGGCCAGGGTAGGTCTCCGCTTATTGCTCTCCAGGCCTTCTCTTCTTTTTTGAAGACGAGTTTAACCTTCGCAAAGGCTGTAAGGGTGCCCGCCAATAAGAATAGTTCTTCTTCTTTTCTACCAATGACCTTTACGCCAAATTCCGCCTCTCCCCTATCTTTTTCTATCTCTACTTCTGCTTTAGTTAGAAATATGTCAAAGTCGTCAAAATAGTCAAAACTCCAATCTATGATGGAATCTATCTGGGCGTAGGTTAATCCAGTTTCATCTTCATAATCTTTCGAGAAAAGATCTATCAGCCGTTCTTTATCTTTTTGTTCGATAGCCTCTCTGCCGGTCTTTACTGCTTTCACTATTTTCTCTTTATCGGTTACGATCAGATGCTGAATTAGAAAATATGTAAATATTACCACTGCAACAATTAAGAGAATCTTGAAAAATTTCTTCATTTTTATATCCTATTCCTATTTTTTAGATATAAAAAATCTTGTCAAGAGAAAAGTGTAGAGAAAAGTGCTTGCTTTAAGAAAGAGGGCCAACTAAAGAGTTTCTATCCTTGGATTCATAAATCAATAGCTCTTTTCCCATCCCTAATTGCAGTTGGTAAGGACAAGACCCAAAGTGCCATAGAAAAGATTTTGAAGATTATGAACGAAAGGCTGCTTAAAAATAATAGAAGAAAAAATAAAGCTGGACTCACTTTTTTACTTGACAAGAAATTTCTATTTACTATGCTTTTTATAGATATATTTTAAAATTTATATAAGGAGGTGGAAGATAAAAAGTATGATTGAAAAGGGGCTAAAAGATGTATATCAGTTTCCCATAAGTGAAAAAGCCCCTTTAATTTTAGAAAAGGATTCATATAAAGTGGGGCGTGGTCAGAAAAAATCGAGTGTGACATACTTACTTTTTTTGTCTTGACAAAATGGAAATTTTGTGGTGAAATTGAAGTATAACTTATGTTTGCTCTATCTAAACTGAAGAAAGCGGAGTTTTTTACCTGCACAATCCTCTTATGGGTTGAGGGTATTTTTATTTATAACTCCGGTTTTTTCTATGCGAGGCCTATAAGGTCTGTTTAAGTCAGCCCTGTGTGTCTTATGATGCGCAGGGTAGTTCTTAAAACAATTTTCTCCTCTGGCGAATTATGCCATTAAAAAGAGGTAAAATTTAGAAAATTTAAATAAATAACAATAAGGAGGGGATATGAAGAGAGTTTGCTTTGTAATTGCAGGAGTTATGATGTTGGGATTTTTTGCTTCATTGCAAGCAAAAGTCTTTGAAAACGCCGCCCAGTCCTATATTCAGCAAGAGATCAGGTATACTGAGGATAATTTGACCTTCAGTATCAGGAGAATGAGGTTACGTTTCACTGGTAGTTTGGCCGATGGTAAATTAGCTTATAGGCTGGAACAAGCGTTTGAAAAGGATGGCAAGGCACTCGATGTAAAGTTCGCCTATGCTGACATCAAATACATGGCTCCCTACTTCAATTTCAGGGTTGGTAAGTTCTGTGTTCCATCAAATGTAGAAGTCTATTGGACCTGGCCGCCCAAGCAATTGACAGTATGGATTAACCCTATCACAAGAAAGATTTGGGAGATAGGCGACCTCTTTGACTATGGAGTACAGGGTAGTGGAACCTTTAAATTGGGGGCTGAGTCTAAATTGGGCTACATAGTCTCGATAACTAATGGCAAAGGTTCTGGAATAGCGAAAAATCCTGATGGCGAAGTCGATATTTGTTGCAGGGCTAATCTTACCCCCACTAAAGGACTACTGATAGGTGGTTGGACACAACTCGTAAAAGCTTATGTGCCTGCTGCTACAGATTCAATAGATGAGCGTACTCTATCTGGAGTAGATTTTTGGTACACAGGCGCTGGACTTGATATCCGTGGTGGATACGATATGGGAGATGCTGGTGATTATGGAACAATAACGAATGCAATAGACACATTAACTGGGGGAAAATACACTGGAGAATACACTGGTTTCCATATTATGGGTGGTTATACCATCGAGAAATCTGTAGAGGCTTTTGAAATAGGAACCCTAAAAATCCAACCTATTATCAACTACTCATCCTATGCTCCTGATATTGAAGACATTGACCCTGCTACTGTTATTACTGTTGGTGTGAACCTATATTTGGGCGAGAACCTCAAGTTTATGATCAACAACAGGATGATCACTGACGATGATGGAGCTTACTTTGCCCCAGAGCCTGATGATGTATTTGAGATAAGGACAGAAGTGTTGTTTAAGTGAGGATAGGTCCTACCTATACTTGCTACTTGCTAAAATTTGTAAGGAGGTCTTACAGTATAACAGACAAGGAGGTTTTACAGTTTAACAGAGAGAAAGGAGTATAAAGGGTTAGAAAGGGGGTTCTCTCTTTTTGCCCCCAAATAACAAGGAGGGAAAAAATGAAACGATCTAAAGGACTTTTGATAGGACTACTTACAGTATTAGTAGTAGTCTTTGTTTGGACCACTTCCTATGGCTTTGAAGCAGTAAAGTTTGGGGTTATTTCTGATATGCATATGGGAATGGCTGTGGAAGGTATAAAAGATGAATTCAAGATGACAGTTTCAAGTGTCGATCTCCTTCGTTCTGCAGTAAACGAATTTAATAAGATTCCGGATCTTGACTTTGTAGTTGCATGTGGTGACCTAACCCTTGATGCAGAGCCGTGGAACCTGGAGATACTTAAAACTGTTATGGATGAATTAAGGGCACCTTATTATATCGTGTTGGGAAACCACGATTTGAGCCCTGTACCTAAGCCGAGGAAATTTCCTGGTCCTCCACCTGCAAGAGGAGTGACAAGATCTACGTTCGTTTGGGCTTTTCAGGGACATGGGTTTGAAGGGCCGGAGTTCTGGTGGAGTTTGGATCCAATACCGGGTCTGCATATAATTGGTTTAGACACAAATGTACCCGGGACCTGGGCCGGTCATATAGTAGGAGCTGAGGTCAAGTGGTTAGACCAAGATCTCTATTCCAACCGCGACAAACTGACGATCGTTTTTACTCATCATGGTTTTGTTGCCTGGCACAAAGACGATAAAAGTATGAAATGGAAAGAATACGCACAGTTTGTCGTCGATAACGCTGCAGAAGTACAAGCGATTTTTGATAAATACCCGCAGGTCAGCTTTGTGATGGGTGGCCATCGTCATATTGGATTACGGTATAAGAAAGTGAACGATGTTTACCACATCGTTCATCCTGCCATTTGTTCGTATCCGATGCGGTACACAGTGTATACACTAACACCTAAGGAGCTCAGTTGGGTATCCCGTGATGTGCCATCTACTAAGGACATCTGGAAGCGAGCCAAGGAGAATATCATTGGTAAGCCTGGTGAGTGGTGGAGAGGCTCAGATCATCCTGAAGGACCAGCGGGTGACAAAAAGATGCTGAAATTCTTTGAAGCTAAGGAAACTATGAAGGGTAAGCTCCCCGTTAGCTTCAAACCCAAGCGCTATGGAGAATTAGGAATTCCTTCTGAGGAACTCTTAGGGGTGGCGGTTAGATAAATTTAACTAGTTAGAAAATTTTGAGATGTAAGACCTCCTTACTTTATCTTTATGAAAGGCAATGAAAGACTTAGGGATAGGTAGAAAATCTGGTGCGGCTTTAGTATCTGTTGGGATTAATGTTTTCCTCGCCTTACTGAAAGTACTACTGGCTATCTTTTCTGGTAGTTTGGCACTTCTGGCTGATGCATACCATTCTTGTTCGGATATCTTTGTATCCCTGCTTGTCTTTTTGGGTGTTAAGATTCCTAAAAAAAAGACTACCACCCCTTCTCGGAGAGCCAGTATCGAAAACATCGTCTCTGTAGTAATCTCCTTTTTTATCTTGTATGCTGCTTACACCGTATTTAAAACAGCAACAGTAGGACAAAGGGTCGCAATTAGAATTTTACCAGTTGCGATCTTTGGAACATTTCTATCAATAATCATCTCCTACTTTCTTGCTCGTTATAAAATATATGTAGGCAAAGCTACAAATTCACCCAGTTTGATTGCAGATGGTTATCATTCACGAGCCGATATGTACTCAATCCATAGCAGTTCTGATAGGATTAGTGGGCTACCTTATAGGACTTCGTATTGATGCATTGGCTGCGATAATTGTGACACTATTCATTGTATTCACCGGGATTGAAATATTACAAAGTGTAGTTATGTCACAAGCCAGAGGGGAGATGGTGAGGTTATTGAAAGAAGTAGAGGCCTATAAAGAGGAAAAGATAAATCGGTCTCTCGGGGAAGCAAATAGGTTCGTAGCAATCCTTAAGGAGTATCAAAAAGCTCCTAAAGTAACTAAAGATAGGATGTATCTGGAAACAATGGAGGTGATAGGACCGAGGATGAATAAGTTCATTATCTCATCTCAATTGAATAAAAATCTCATAAAGATCTATGGAGTTACAGAATAATTAAAAATAAGGAGGTGGATATGCCTACACCAACAATTTTATCTCTTCTTTATCAATATATCGTAGGAGGTATCTTATTCCTAATTGGTATGATACTTGTATTCAAGTCGGATGTAGTCGATCTGAGGTTAAGAAAATACAGAACACAGGTCATTTGGTTAATTGTAGGTTACTTCATTTATCTTGCCATTCATTCATTTTTCTTCTTCGTAGTACCCCGTCTTTAGAGAAAATAGGAGGTAAAAATGGAGATATTAGGAACACCTTTAGATTATACAATCATGATTGGCTACTTTATTCTCATTGTAGCCTTCGGCACATTTTTTGCCAGATATACAAGGACAACTAAAGAATTCTTTTTGGGTGGGCAAAGATTTCCCTGGTGGATAATTTCATTTTCATGTGTAGCTACATTAGTGGGTTCCTATAGTTTTATCAAGTACTCATCAGTGGGATACCTCTACGGATTCTCTTCTACACAGTCCTACATCAACGATATCTTTCTGCTTCCAATCTTCATGTTTTGCTGGTTACCTGTAATCTACTTTTCGAGAGTTTTGTCAATTCCCGAATATCTTGGGAAGAGATTCGATCCTAAAACTCGTATAGTGGGTACGATTATTCTTATAATTTATCTGGTAGGCTATGTGGGTATCAATCTTTACACTTTAGGTGTTGCCTTTCATACCTTAATAGGTTTGCCGGTATTCTGGGCTGCTGTTGCAGTGGCAGTATTAGCAACTATTTATGTGGTAGCAGGTGGACAGACTGCTGTGATCTGGACAGATTTATTGCAAGCTTTCATTCTTTTAATTGCAGGAATAGGGCTATTTGTTGGAGGAATCTTCTTCTTAAGGCAGCACGGTGGTTTTTGGAATCTCTTTCCGGCCGGCCATAAATATGCCTTGGCTTACTTCAATAAACCGCCTAGTTTCAATTTCGTGGGGATCTTCTGGCAAGATGCTATTGCAAATTCTTTTGCATTCTGGCTTATGAACCAGGGAATAATGATGAGATTTATGTCAGCAAAGAGCTTGTTCGATTCAAGGAAGGCTGCTCTTTTCAATATCTTAGTGTTAATAATCGTAGCTTCCGTTGCTACTTCTGGTGGTGGCTGGATAGCAAGAGCTCTTGTGAGTGCTGGGTTTCTTCCAAAAACTCTTGCTGGTAGAGATGCATTTGTCAAAGCTGCCTATTTGTTGTGTCGTCCAGGTGTATTTGGGTTTGTCCTTGCAGCTCTTACTGCGGCTCTTATGTCTACTGTGGATACCTTACTCAATGCTGCTTCAGCAGTATTTGTGAACGATGTCTGGCGACCTCATATAGTAAAGAAGGCTCCAGATAAGCATTATTTGAGAGTTGCAAGGATAACGTGTATAGCAGGGGCTATCATTGGGATTGCACTGGTTCCCATTTATATGAAGTTTAAAACTATTTATGCTGCTCATGGAGCATTTACTGCAACCATCACTCCACCTATGGTTGTAGCCATTGTTTTGGGTTGTACCTGGAAACGTTATACAGCTAAAGCTGCTTTCTGGACCTTGTTAGGAGGGATAATCCTTATGTTTCTTTCAATAAAGTATGACATCCTGTTAGCTCCGTTTAGCTGTGGGATAGCACATTCTGGCTGGTTCTTCATCCGCGCTCTTTATGGATTGGTAGTCTCGGGAGTGATTGGGGTAGTTGTTACTTTATTTACAGCACCTCCATCAAAGGAAAAAATCAGTGGTTTGGTTTGGGGGACAGAGAAAGAGGGAATGACAAAATTTAAAGGTGCCAAGCCTAATGAACGAGAAGGTAAGTTGGCTGTTCTCAGGATAAAGCAGGTAGAGATACCCGGTAAGGGAGAGATAGTTAAAGTATCTCCTAGGGCTATGCAACTAATGAAAGCAAATACTGGTGATTTATTGTATGTTACAGATCATAGGTGGTGGATGGGAGGATTACATTCTACACATGCTAAGGCTGGAGATCCTATTACTGAAGTGGAGGATTTTGACAAAGTGTATGTACCTAAAGTCTTGATGGATAGAGGACGATTTAAGGAAGGTACGAAAGTAAGTGTAGAGAAGATATTTTAGAAAAGAAAATCTATTCTGTAAGGAAGCACACTGCTCTGGATGATTTCAATAAGAATAAGATCGGTTAGTAGGATAAAAGCAAGATGCTCAGTCAATTAGAATGTGCACAATGTATTATAGATGATTTAGTTGGAGCGATAAAGTTATTAAACTTGCCTCCTAAGACACAGAAGAGAATACTTAGTGAGAGTTTAGATTATTTAAGTAAGAATTTCAATCTCCAAACAATTCCATCTTATCATATTACCCAAGTACATCGTATCTTAAAAAGAATTTCAGGGATAGAGGTCCCATTCGAAGAGTTGCGGATTAACTGTAACAAAGTAGGTATCGAGATAGCCGATTACCTATCCCAAGAATCCGAAGAGCTTTCAGGTTTTGATGCGCTACATTATTTAGCAAAATGGGCAATTGCTGGCAACTTATTGGATTTTCGTACTGTGGGAACTGGTTATGGAATATCAGTTTCTCGCATTAGGAAGATGCTCGAGAATAATATTCAGGAAGGCCTAAAATTAGACCACACCGATAAGTTATACGAAATACTGAAGGAAGGGGGAAGAAAAGTCCTGTATATTTTAGATAATGTAGGCGAAATTGCTATTGATAAGTTGTTGATCAAAAAAATAGTTGGATTTGGTAATTCAGTCACTACTACAGTGCGTGGGGGTCCTATCACAAGCGATGCCACCCTTAAGGATGCTGGGCAAATAAATTTGAGTGAGTCAGGAGCCCGTATTATCATAGCAGGTCCGGATACTCTGGGTATATCCTGGAGGGAGAAATCCAAAGATTTGACCGATGCCTTAAATGAAGCAGCTATCGTTATTACTAAAGGACAGGCAAATTTTTATGTTTTCTCTGAATATAAGGAAGAAATCTCGGGAAATATATTTTGCCTCTTTACTACCAAGTGTGACCCAGTATCCAGCATTTTTGGTTTTAAAGGTAAGATTAATCTTGCCGTCCAGCTAAAATAACGGATGGGTGGTTCAACTACATTAAGAACTCCATTTCTAACTAGGTCAAAAGCCGATGTAGCTATTATTGGTGCAGGCATTATTGGGGCGACAATTGCAAGAGAATTATCAAGGTATAAATTAAGCACCATTCTTATAGATAAAGAGGCTGATGTTGGCTGGGGGACGACTAAAGCGAATACCGGTGTTATACATGCTGGTTACAGTGAGGACCCACATACGCTAAGGGGGAAACTAACTACCCCAGGCAATCGTATCTCTAAGCAGTTGTGTGAGGAATTAGAGGTCCCATTAAAACGTATTGGCTCCATTGTGGTGAGTTTAAATAGAAAAGAGCTTCCAGTTTTAAATAAACTTGAAAATTATGCCAAAATTTTAGGCGTCACTGGAACCAGAATCTTAAAGAAAGATGAATTGCATAGTATGGTACCCCATTTGACTCCTAAGGCTGTATATGGTTTTTATGCTCCAACTGCTGCAATAGTAAGTCCTTATGGGCTCGCTATTGCATTGGTAGAGAATGCACAAGCAAATGGTCTAAATGTTTTGTTGCAGACCAAAGTGCTGGGACTTGAAAAAAAACGCCAAGGAATTACTCTTAACACTACCTCTGGTGATGTACGTACAGATTTCGTTATAAATGCTGCTGGTCTCTGGGCAGATGAGATATCTGCTATGTCTGGGGAAAAGGAGTTTAATATCCATCCACGGAAAGGGGAGTATATACTTTTTGATGAAACAATAGGAGAAATTACAGGCAAAATAATTTTTCCAGCCCCCACTCCTATAAGTAAGGGTATAGCATTTGCTCCCTTTGTGGAAGGGAATTATGCTGTAGGTCCTACAGATGAAGATATACAGGATAAAGAAGACTTATTTACCTCTTTTGAAGGTCTCAAAAAAGTATTTAATTCAGCTGAAAAATTTTTCCCAGAAATCCCATTCAAGAGGTATATGATCAGGAATTTTTGTGGTTTAAGAGCAGTAGCAGATGAGAACGATTTTATTATCAGACCCTCTTATAATATGAAAGGCTTAATTCATGCAGCTGGTATTCAGTCACCTGGTTTAACTGCAGCACCTGCAATCGCTTCAATGGTAATGGATATCCTTAAGGATCAGGGCATGAAGCTACATCCAAATCCTCACTTTAATCCCGAAAGGCGGACAATCCATAGAATAAAAGATGTAGATTATAAAACTAAAGAAAAACTAATCGAAGGAGACCCAAGATATGGACACATAGTCTGCCGTTGTGAGACTGTGAGCGAAGCTGAAGTTATAGAAGCAATTAGAAGGGGAGCAACTACCCTCGATGGAATAAAGTTTCGTGTACGTTGTGGAATGGGAAGATGCCAGGGAGGTTTTTGTACTCCCAGAGTTATGGAAATTCTATCAAGTGAACTTAAAACTCCATTAACAAAGATTAGTAAACGTGGTAAAGGATCAAGGTTAGTGAAAGGGAAAGTATGGGATGGATCCTTTAATGTATAATATTAAAGTAGATATAGCTATCATTGGTGGTGGACCAGCTGGATTGGGAGCTGCCTGTAAAGCTAAGAAATTAGGTATAAAGAAAGTACTTATTTTGGAACGTGATCGAGAATTAGGAGGAATTCTACCACAATGTATCCACAATGGATTTGGACTCTTATATTTTAAAGAAGATTTAACCGGTCCTGAGTACGCTACCCGGTTTATAGAAGAAGCTGACAAGTTAAGGGTGGAAGCTAAACTGAATACCATGCTTCTCGAGATAACTAAAGACAAAAGAATTTTTGGTTTGAGCTCCAAAGAAGGTCTCGCGCAAATAACTGCTAAAGCGGTGATCCTATCAATGGGTTGTCGTGAGAGAACAAGGGGTGCATTGAATATACCAGGGACAAGACCTGCTGGTATATACACTGCTGGTACTGCCCAAAGATTAGTAAATATGGAAAATTTACTTCCAGGTAAGAACATCGTTGTTTTGGGGTCTGGAGACGTGGGTTTGATTATGGCTCGCAGGTTGACTTGGGTAGGAGCAAAGGTTAAAGCAGTAGTAGAGATATTACCTTATCCCTCAGGTCTGACGAGAAATATTGTCCAGTGCTTAGAGGATTACAATATTCCTTTAATTCTTTCCCACACAGTGGTGGACATTCATGGTCAAGATCGCTTAAAAGGTGTAACTATTGCGAAAGTGGATGAAAACAGAAATCCAATAAAAGGCAGCGAAAAATTTATCCCTTGCGATACTTTATTGTTATCGGTAGGTTTGATTCCAGAGAATGAATTGTCTAAATCCGTGGGAATAGAATTGGATAAAGCTACAGGAGGAGCATTTGTTGATCAGTATATGCAAACCTCTATCCCCGGTATCTTCGCTTGCGGGAATGTAGTCCAAGTGTATGATTTGGTGGATTATGTTACCGAATCCGCAGAGATTGCAGCAAAAGGGGCTAATCTATTTATGAAGGGAAAATTAAAAAATCATAGAACCATTGCCGTAGAGAGGGGAGAAAATGTCCAGCAGGTGGTACCGCAGAGGTTCTCTTTAGGGAAGCAGGTTGAGCCTATAAAGTTCTACATAAGAGTGCAACATCCTCAAGAGAAAGTAAAAGTGGCATTATATTGGGGGACAAAAGAAATATTTTCAAAAAAAGAGTTAATTGTAAAGCCCAGTGAAATGGTGGTGTTCGAAGTGAGTGATGAGGCAATTCGTAAGATCTCTAAAGCAGAGAAGGTGACTATTGCGGTCAGTAAACATGAAAAAAACACATAAATCAATCACTTGTATTCTCTGTCCTTTAGGATGTAAGATTATGACCATTAGAAAAAAGACAGGTATCAGGGTAAGTGGTCAGAAGTGTGCGAAAGGCAAAGATTATGCTATACAAGAACTCCTTAATCCGACAAGAGTGCTAACAGCTACGATAAAGATAAAAGAAGGTGTCTTACCTTTATTGCCAGTAAGAACCAATCTGCCCATACTTAAAGACAAAATATTTGAATGCATTAGAAATTTATCCAGGTTAGAAGTAAAAGCTCCAACCAAAATGGGAGAAACTATCCTAAAAAATATCGCAGACACAGGTTCTGACCTTATCAGCACCAGGGATATGGAGCGAGTACAATGCAAACAAATTATGTAGAGAGAAGCTTATAGAGAGAAAAGGAAACCAAACCAACCACGGTTGGTGTAGCTATCCACCCAATAACGATTCTTGCTACCATCTTTTTGTTGACCGTCCTAATACCCTTGACTAAACCAACACCTATCACTGCTCCAACAATCGCTTGTGAAGTCGATACTGGTATACCGAGAACTGAAAAAAGATGTATAGCTATGGCGGCTGAAAGCTGAGCAGCACATGCACTGATAGGATGTAAAAGGGTGATACTTTTACCGACTGTCTCAGAAACCCTACGGCCATAAGTTAAAGCACCGAAGGCGATAGACAGGCCACCGCCAATCACCAGCCATCTGGTGTCTATCATACCTAAATTGGCTATGGGCCCCATGGCGTTGCCAGCATGATTAGCTCCCAAAGAGTAAGCTAAATAACAGATGGTGCAAATAAGAAAAATACCAATAACCCTTTCCCATACCCTAATACGCTTTATCCAGCGTGTTGGCAAGGCTAATAGATAGCAAAGCGCGTACGACATAGCTATAGTTAATATTGGACTTATTACCCAGCAACCAACGATTGATGCAAGTTTAGTTAGGTCAACATTGGCTCCAAAGCCAAATCCAACCCCCGCTATCCCACCAACGATGGCTTGTGAAGTAGATACAGGTAACTTTAAATAAGTGGCTAAAGTAACAAACCCACCGGCTGAAAGCAAAGCAATGATGACCGCTAAATTAGATAGCCTCTCAGTCACAATGCCCTTTCCAATAGTTTTCATGACATAATGTCCTTGTAAGGAAGCACCGATTATGACGAAAACAGCTACCAGAAGAACAGCTTTTTTGTAGGGAATGAGTCCTGAGCCAACAGATGTACCCATGCAATTGGCTGTATCGTTTGCACCAATATTCCAGCCAACATACATCCCTCCCAAAAGTGTCGATACAAAAAAGAGCATAAGAAATCAAACTTTATGTTTGGCAACCATTATCTCAATGCGGTCTGAGGCATCTTGAATTCGGTCAGATATGTTGGCAATACTCCATACAAGCTCTCTTAATACAAGCTTGTGAGATAAATCTATCTCTAAATGGAAAATTCTTTTCATTAGGTCCCATTCAAGCTTATCAACCTTCCCCTCCACAGCATTAATTTGGGCTGCTTTACTTAAAACTTGGGTCATATCAAAGTGAAGCAAACCCAACATCTCTTTAAAAAATGGATAGGCGGCAATGGAATTTTCGGTAATTTCTTTAATGGCGCCATGTAATTGTTTGGAAATAACTGGATTAACAAGCACATAAAAGTCACTTACCGACTCTGCTCGATCGGCAATTTTATCTATTCTTTCAGCTAAATTTATGTAATCTTCTCGAAGAAATGGAAAAAATGCTCCAGCATGGATCTCCTTCTCAATATCCCTACGAATATCGTCAGCTCTACCTTCTAACTTGTGAACATCAAAAGCATTCTCTTTATAGACTATATTGTCATCAATATAATTAACTGTTAACTCCTTTAGCTTGTCAAGACAATTCTCAATAATGTTCAAATGTTCATCGAAGAGCGATCGAATTTTTTTCTCACCTTTTTTACCCCTTCCGAACAACATTTTTACCTCCTTTGATGATATGTTTTTAACATATCATATTCATATTAAAAAGTCAAGGAAAAAGGAGCTGGAGTTTTTCACATTTTTTTTCATTATGTATATCTAAAATAATCCCACTCAGCCGTGGCTCATTATGGTTATCTATTATATTATACCTCCAACCCATCACCTCCGCAAAATCCATTAGTTCAGCCACCATCTGTGGGAGTTTATTTTTATTATCAATCTTTCCCTGATAATGAATAGTGATTCCCATGTTAATTTAAGACATAAATATGAAGAAATATGGAGACAGAGCCCATATATAATTAATATAATCTATTTTAAAAATCTGTCAAGAAAAAAATCCACAGATTAATGCAGACTGAACTATAGGGGAAAGGGTAGAAACAAATTTTAACCCTTTCTGGAGTGCATAAAATATTGACAAAAAGGAAAAAAAATGGTAAAGACAGATTGAATGTTAATCTTAGGATTAGAGACATCGGAAAGAATTTGTAGCGTTGCTCTGACAGGAGATAACGATATACTTTCCGAATATTCCATCCCCACTCAGAAACATGCAGAAGTTCTGCCTCAACTCATAGATAAAACTCTAAAAAAAGGTAAGAAGACGATTCCAGAGATTGACCTTTATGGTATATCAATAGGGCCTGGTTCTTTTACTTCGTTAAGGGTTGGGTTATCATTTATTAAAGGACTGGCACTCACTGCCAAAAAACCAATAGTCGCAGTCTGTACTCTCGAT
This sequence comes from bacterium, assembly GCA_030619885.1. Taxonomy (GTDB): domain Bacteria; phylum Hydrothermota; class DG-26; order JAUXAN01; family JAUXAN01; genus JAUXAN01. Next base: position 70,331 of record JAUXAN010000002.1, on the reverse strand, counting down.
GCGTTAGCAAAAGAGGCAGGATATGTTACCCATAATATCTCCCCTATAATAGATGCTAAAAGGGGCGAGGTATATACCGCCCTCTATAAATTCAGGAATGGCAGGATAGATAGAATTACCTATCCCGAATCATTCTCCCTGAAAGAACTGATAGAAAGAACGAAAGAAAAGACGCTTTTCATAGGAAGTGGAGTTCAAGTTTGGGGTAATTTATTAAAAGCCGAGTTAAAAGACCTTGCAGTGTTTGTCAAGCCAAACCCTGTTTCTGCTCACGCTTCTACTATCTGCATTCTAAGTAGAAAAAAGTATAAAAAGGGCGACATCGCAGAGATAAACAGTCTTGAACCTCTCTATATAAGAGCGTCCGATGCAGAATTAAAAAAGCATCGAATAACGATAGAACTGATGAAGTTGGAAGACCTTGATGAGGTAATAAGGATTGAGAATGAATCTTTCAATCAGCCGTGGTCAAGAGTCTCCTTCGCTTACGAGTTAAAATCCAGAACATCCCATCCACTCGTTGTAAAGATGGATGGGAAGGTGGTCGGATATTCAGTTGCGTGGTTTGTAGCAGACGAGGTTCATTTTGGAAACATCGCAAGTGACAAAAAGTACAGAAGGATGGGACTTGCACACAGGCTCCTTGCCCGAACCATTCAGGTTGCGAAAGAAAAGAGATGCACAAAAATTACCCTGGAAGTCAGGGTATCGAATAGCTATGCAATATCTCTATATAAGAAATTTGGGTTCAAAGAGGTTGCAATAAGAAAAGGGTACTACAGACCAGAAGGGGAAGATGCGATAATAATGTTATTAGACCTCACAACTTAACCCTCTCCCTTAATATCGCGAGAGGATCGATTTTCTGTATGATTCTGTCTTCGTGTTTTTCACTTGACAAGAAATATATATTTCCTACTATTAAAAATTAAAAAGATGAAAGAGAGGAAGCAGCGATGAATCATCTCACTTCCTTAAGGGATGATACGAGAAAGAATCTCGAAAAAATTGGCGATGTCGATATAATAGTCGGCATTCCTTGTTATGGCAATGAAAAGACTATAAGAAATGTTATAGAAAATGTTGGGGAAGGATTGAAAAAGTATTATAAGGGTGAAAAATCTTTAATTTTTATATCTGACGGTGGTTCCCTCGATGATACGAGAGAGGAAGCCGAAGCCGCTGCTGTTCCCTCCTCTATTGATAAGATTGTCACAATCTACAGAGGAGTCGCTGGCAAGGGTTCTGCATTCAGGTGCGTCTTTGAAGCCGCTTCCTTACTTGGAGTAAAGGGTTGTGCCGTCTTTGATTCAGACCTCATTTCGATAACTCCGGAATGGGTTAAACGACTTCTTGAACCTGTTTTAAAAGACAATTTTGAATATGTGACACCCGGATACAAGAGGGACAAAAATGATGGGACGATAACCAACAATATAGTTTACCCGATGACGAGGATGCTTTATGGACTTAACATCAGACAGCCCATAGGAGGAGATTTCGGATTTTCAGGTAAATTGGCGAAAACTTTCAAAGAAGAAGAAGATGTATGGAATACAGATATTGCCAAGTTCGGGATAGATATATGGATGACAACAACCGCCATAGTTCGAGGCAAAAAGATATGTAAGAGTGATATGGGAGCGAAGATTCATGAACCCAAAGAACCGGGCGCCAATCTAAGATTGATGTTCATACAGGTAGTGTGGACACTCTTTACACAAATGATTAAATATGAAGATAAATGGCTCAAGATTTCAAAGACAAAGAAAGTGAAGACCTACAATATTGACGAAGGTATCCCACCCGAACCTGTTGAGGTTTCGAGTGAACCGCTTTTGAAGGAATTAGAAGATGGGTTTAAACATTTTGGAAGATTATGGGAGGAGATAACTTCCAATGGAACATTTAAAGATTTAAAAAGATGCGTCAAGTCAAGCAAAATTCATCTTCCTGCGAATGTCTGGACAAGGGTCATATATGATTTTGCTTCTGTTTTCAGAAGGTGGGAACGAAACAGGCACAAACTTGTGAACCTTTTGATTCCACTCTATCTTGGAAGGGTTGGAACTTTTATAGGGGAGGTCGAAGAACTCTCCAATGAAGAGGCGGAGGAGAAAGTAGTAGAACAGGCGAAGATCTTCGAAGAAATGAAGGATTATCTTATAAAAAGGTGGTTGAGATAAACCCAGATTATCCCTAATAAATCCCAATTTTAAAATTCCAAAGTAACAGAGAACTCTGCACCCCAAAAGCGATGTTTTGGTATTTATTGGGATTATGGACAATCTTTAGAGTTTGAACTCTGTGTCAATCTGTGTAATCTCGTGGGTTCTTTTTTTCTTGACTTTCTGGGCCGTAAATCTGGCAAAGAACAGGATTCCCAAAAGTTCGATTGCTGCAGCGAAGTAGGAAGAGAATTTTACCCCTATAAAATCAGAGACCAGCCCACCTATGAGTGGGCCGCCTGCCATGCCAATGCTCATTGCCATATTGAATATTCCCATAGAAGCACCCATTCCATATCTCTTCCCTTCACCAACTATCATAGCCGTAGCAGATGGCAGAGAAAAGGCACGGGTAGTACTCGCAATAATGCATATAGTGAGCAACTGACTGAAACTGTTCATCGATGGGATAAGTGATAGACAAACAATATCTACAATGGTTCCAAATAGAATCAGCCTTCTTTTCGAAAACCTGTCTGCCATCCTTCCTGCAGGTGCCTGAAGAATCCCAGTTATAAGGAAACCTGCAGATATTAATACTCCAATCTTTGAACTTGATAGTCCCAGTTTGATCCCAGCAAAAATAGGAAGGAAACAGAAAAATATACCCCTGGTAATGGCATTTGAGATTCTGAAAGTGAGTAACCCCTTTATTACTCCACTTTCCTTTATCATCGAGATGTAAGAAATGTGAGATACTCCCTTTTTTCGATGCACTTCCACCCGCGGGAGAAAGGAGGAGGCAAGAATAAAAGCGACAAAATTAAATCCACCCATCGTGTAGAAGGAGTTCTTCATTCCAAAATAGTCGCTTACGAATCCTCCAATAAGAGGGCCGATTCCGAATCCGAGGAATAAGGAGAGATAAAAATATCCAATATATCTTCCTTCACTACCCTCTGGGGCAAGATCGCCTATATAAGCAGTTGCTATGGGTATGATCATACCAGCAGCGAACCCCTGTAAGAATCTCACTATAGCGAGATGATATTCTGTTTTTGACAATGCGTAACCCACAGACATAAGGGCATAGATAAAAAGACCAATGCATATAAAGACTTTCCTCCCATATCTGTCAGATCCCTTACCGATTATGGGCATAGAAATAGCACGGGCAATAGAGAATCCGGCAAAGATAATTCCTAACTCAATTCCTGTGGCGCCAAGGGTATTTGCATATATTGGAAGAAGTGGAGATATGATACCCACCCCAAGCATTGAGGAGAATATCGAAAGACAAAGTATGAAGAATATGGTCTTTTTAGAACTCATTATGTTCTACTGTTTCGACACACTTTATTTCTCCCTATATTCTGAATGAAGTTCAAATCCTTTATCCTTAATAATCCACTTATCTTCTATTACATCAAGAAGCAGATGCTTAATTTGTGGATTTATATCCCTGATTTTTTGAAGGAATGCTTCAGGCTTCTTTTTCATAAGGTCCAATAACTTATTTACCCAGAGGTACTTGACCGATTCCCATCCTCTTGGAGTATGGACGATAAATGGTGTTTCCCATTTTTGTTCCAGAGCTAACCATCCATTTACTATTAACCAATCGACCTTTCTCTGAATCTCATCGAGTGTAAGATTTGAAAGTTTGCCATAATATTAACTCTTTTCGGCATTATTGCGAATCATTATCTTAGATTTCGAATCATTGAGTAGCTTTACGAGATAGTTTCTACAACCAGAGAAAGGGATAATAGAGTCCGTTGCCATAAGTATGATATTTTTTTCATCTGGGTCAGGCTTTTCCACTTGTTTATAATACACCCCCTTTGGGATAATCTTTCTATATCTTCTTTTCGACATTTTTAATCATAATCCAGACCCCCAAAACTTTCTATTTCCTCCCAATTATTTCCATCAAATGGGTGTCAAGTTCAATGGGTATTTCTTCCAATGAGCCGTAGCGTTGTATTTTTTTAAAACCGGCAGACTTGAAAAAGGTTCGTATTTCATGATAAGAGCAAAAACGAAAGTTGGTAATTTTCTCTCTTCTCTTATTTACTTGGATATAGATAATTTTCACCTATATCATCATATAATTCTTTCTACCACCCCAGTTTGGGGGAATCTTGGCTAAAATCCAACTGTAACGCTATAAAGCCCCTTCTTTAACCTGGGACGCATTCTTTCCGGAAGATGTCCGTATTTATCTGCGAGATGATCTAATCGAGTGCACCGGTAAATACTTGGAAATTTGTGTACAACATTACCTTTACAGATTCGCTTATACTCTGGTGAATTCTGTTGTGCTATCACCTCTTTGTATTCCTGTGAAACCATGCAATATTCACATTCGAGTGCCTTTTCTGGTTTCAGCGTACAGAAAGGATGTCCAAATACATCAATATAGAGGTGTTTACAAGGACTGGCTTTCTTCCTCTTCTTCGATCTTCTTGACATATATCCCTCCTTATTCTATTTCTTTAAACCATTCCTCACTTATTCCTTTCCGATACCCTGGATTAAGCCACAGCACTAAAGGCTCTTTTCGTAGTTACCTCCTTTTGAAACACAATTGCTTTAACTTCTCCATACACTCAGAACAAAAGTGAGAGTCCTTGTAGTCTGTATCCCGGAGACTATTCGAGAAATGCATGACGCACTTGGAATTCTCACAATGCACAAGCCCGTAAAGATGACCAAGTTCATGAACTGCCTCCTTCAATGCCCTTTCATAGAAAAGATTAGTATCTGGTGGAAGACCATAAAACTCCTGTCTCAGTCGAGTAAGTGAGATTATACCAACCCTACCTCCTATCCCCTCTGCCTCACCAAATATGAAGTTGAGCCCGGGAACCCAAAAGTCGAAATCTATCACACCTAATACTTTCTCATATCCCTTTACAGAATTCGAGATAAACTTAACAATGGGAGTCGCATAATATTGACTCCGCTTCGGATTATACGCATGGGTCGGTGGGTTAACCCCTGAATCAATTATAATCTCCCTTTCAAACCTTACTTTAAGTGAATCCTTGAGGAAATTGAACACTTTTGTGTCAATTCCATCAACTGGAACCAATGCGATCATATTAGCTTTTGTGAGTAAAAATAGTCATCAATAAGATGCACATACACATCTTATAGTAAATCCTAAATCCTTCAACTTCGCAAGTTTCTTAAGCTTACAACATCAAAGACTTTAACTATCACCATCTTTGGCTCCAATTATCCTGTGCAAGTCTTTTAGTTTATTTTTATTCAATTGTCAAGAAAAAAATCAATTACAGGGGGACAGTCCCTATTTTTACATCATTTAAAAGAAGCGAGAGTTCAAAAAGTTTTGCTGAACGATCTTTCGCCCTTTTCCTAATGAGTAGTGTAGAATCGCATACCTCTCTCATATAGGTGATGAGTTCGAGCACCCTGGCAAGATCTTCCTTTGGTCATAGTGTATGTCTCATCAACTCTTGGAGGAAGTTCGTCTAAGACCTCAGCCTTCTTCCTTCTTAAAAATATTGGGGAAATTTTCGTTCTCACCTCATCGGTGACTTCGATCTGTGCTTCACCCAAACTTTTTCAATAACGGTTTAACATCTTTAACGGTCGATTTGAAATATCCATCTGTAGAGAAATAGTTTTCAATCTCTTCTGGGAGAATATTGGTTCTGTACCGCTGTTTTTTATCTCAAAGTGTCCTCTTTTAGCCCTCTCTTTTCTCTTCTCTATCTCAAATTCTCTTCTACTTATAATTTGTTGTTTATAATATCTTTGGCAAAAAGTCAACTGGATTTTGTGGAGTTTTTTACTTGACAAGTTTTTTTATTTTTATATATTGATTTCAAATAACTCCTGAATTATCATCTATGTAAAATCTAGAGTATTAAAATATATCCTATGTGAGATATTTTCAATGCTAATTAAAACAAATAAATAAAAGGAGGTGAAATAGAAATGGATATTACCGATTTGAAGAAACAAACCATATCTGAACTCTACAAGATAGCGAAGGATCTGAAAGTTGCAGGTTACTCTGGTCTAAGAAAGCAGGAACTGATATTCAAGATCTTAGAGAGCGATGCGAAGAAGAATGGCTATCTCTTCGGTGAGGGTGTTTTAGCGAAACTTCAGGAGGGATATGGCTTTTTGAGGTCTCCAAACCACAGTTATGTCTCGGGACCTGACGACATATATGTATCGCCTTCCCAGATTAAAAAATTCTCTCTTTTAACAGGCGATACTATATCAGGACAGATTCGTCCACCAAAGGATAATGAAAAGTTCTTTGCCCTTCTGAAGGTTGAGGCAGTGAATTTCGAACCTCCAACTGAAATGAGAGAGCGAGTTTTTTTTGATAGTCTTACCCCCCTCCATCCTAACGAGAGAATAAATTTAGAAGTAAAAGATAATAAAGATTTCTCTATGCGTATAATCAATCTCTTGGCACCTCTTGGAAAAGGACAGAGGGGACTCATAGTCTCACCGCCGAAAGCAGGAAAAACTATATTGCTTCAGCAAATAGCGAACAGTATAATTACAAACCATCCTGAGATCATCCTCATAATACTCCTTATTGATGAGAGACCCGAAGAGGTTACTGATATGGAACGTTCTGTGAAAGCGGAGGTCATTTCATCAACTTTTGATGAACCGGCAGAACGACATGTTCAGGTAGCTACCATGGTGTTGGAAAAGGCGAGGCGACTCGTTGAACAGAAGAAGGATGTCGTTATTCTCTTAGACAGTATAACGAGGCTTGCGAGAGCAAATAATACTGTCATTCCCCATAGTGGCAAGACCCTCACAGGGGGTGTAGATTCGAATGCCCTCCAGAAACCAAAGAGATTCTTCGGCGCAGCAAGAAATATAGAAGAAGGTGGAAGTTTGACCATTATCGCCACCGCTTTAGTTGATACAGGCAGCAAGATGGACGAGGTCATTTTTGAGGAGTTTAAGGGAACCGGCAATATGGAATTGATTCTGGATAGACGATTATCAGATAGGAGAATCTTCCCTGCTCTGGACCTCCAGAAAACCTCTACCAGAAAAGAAGAACTCTTGCTCCCTCCTGAAGAATTGAACAGGGTCTGGGTTTTAAGAAGGCTACTTGCAGAGATGAATTCACTCGAAGGAATGGAATTCCTTCTGAGCAGAATAAAAAATACAAAAGATAATAAGGAGTTTATGTCCTCTATGAGCAAGTAGAAAAGTGTGCTATCGTTTTAGCAGCCCTCGAAGATGCACCTTTTGACCCTAATTTTGTTCTTATTGAGGTCAATGTATCTCTTATCTCTTCTCTCCGTTCAATCGATTTAAGCACTACAGGTAAAATTCGTTGAGCACTTGCGTTAGATTGGATGAACTCGGGCACTATGCTCTCCCCTGCTATGATGTTGACAAGCCCGATGTATGGCACCCTTGATAAAATTTTTGCAATTATGTAGGAGATAGTGGAAAGCTTATAGAGAATTATCATAGGGGTTTCAAGAAGTAATGCCTCTAATGTCACCGTTCCTGATGCACATAGAATGAGATCCGCGTATCGCATCGCTTCATATTTCAAGCCTTTTATTAGATGTATTTTTTTCTGGTTTAAAAAATGTTTTATCTCTTCAAAGAGTTCAGGTGTAGCGACTAAAAAACATTCTATATCCTTTATCTCTCTTAACTTCTCCTCGACTTCAAGCATCACGGGGAGTATTTTTTTTATCTCTTCTGTTCTACTACCAGGAAGGAGGGTGATAATTGTTTTATCTCGACTTATCCCAAACCTGTTTAAAAAAGATGGTTTTGACTCTTTGTATTTGACTATATCTAATAGGGGGTGTCCGACGAATGTAGCATCTACACCTGCTTTTCGATAGAACTCGGCTTCGAAGGGTAGTATACATATCATCTTGTCCACATATCTGCGAATCGTGCGTACCCTCCAACTACCCCATGCCCAAACCTGAGGTGAGATGTAATAGACAACTTTTATATTATGCCGTTTCGCAAACTTTGCAAGTCTGAGATTGAATCCAGGATAGTCCACCAGGATAATGAGGTCAGGTTTAAAGTTGATTATGAACCTATGAATGGTTTTTAACCCAGCCATAACCCGTGGTAATTTTCTGAATACCTCACTGAAACCCACTACGGCGAGCGATTCCATCCTGTAGATGAGTTTCACCCCTGCATTTTTTAGATTCTCTCCACCTATTCCAAAGACCTCCATATCAGGAAAATACTTTTTCAATTGCAGAATTAGATTCGCTCCATGCAGGTCACCCGATTTTTCACCTGTAGATATTATTATTTTCATAAATACCCTTCTATCAGCAGGTCTTTTCCTATTCGTTTGTAACTTACCTTTGTAAGATTTATAGCATCCTTGAGATGCTCAATCCCAATATTTTTAACAAACGGCAGTCCATTGGCCAAGATTTTTGGGGAGATGAATAGGAGAACCTTATCCACAAGTCTTTCTTTTAAAAAAGATGTGAACACCTCTGCCCCACCCTCCACCAAAATACTATTCAGTGAAAATTTTCCTGCAACTTTTAAAAATTCTGAAAGGTTGACTCTCCCCTGCCTATTTTTTCCGACGACCCAGGTTTGGTGATCTGATTTCTTTTTCACAGTTGTAACTATTACTGTTTTTGCCTCCTCGTTCAGTATCTTCGCATTTGGAGGAATTCTTAAATTACTGTCCAGAACAATGCGCAAGGGATTTCTTTTCGCTCTCGATGTCAAGTTTGGGTCATCCTTCAATACGGTCTCTATACCTACCACCACCCCATCCACCTCACTTCTTAGCCTATGGGTGAACTTCCTCGATGCTTCACAACTTATCCACTTACTCTCTCTATTCGCATCGGCAATCTTTCCATCGAGGGTGAGTGCAACTTTTAATATTACGAAGGGCAATTTAGTGGTTATGTGCTTGAAATAGAATTCGTTCAACCTTTTCGCCTCCTTTTCGAGAAGTCCGCATTCGACGGATATACCTGCACCTTTCAGTTTCTCTATCCCCTTACCCGAGACACAGGGATTCGGGTCTATAACCGATATTATGACCTTTTTCAACTCTTCCTCAATAATCTTATCCACACAGGGCGGAGTTCTTCCGTAGTGGACACAGGGTTCCAAAGTAACATACAGAGTCGAGCCTTTGGGTTTTGCAGATGAATCTATAGCTATTACCTCTGCATGAGGTTTCCCAGGACCTCTGTGGCATCCTCTACCAATGATTCTATTGTTGCGCACCACCACAGCGCCGACTAAAGGGTTCGGAGAAGTTTTGCCTCTGCCGTATTTTGCGAGTCGCAGGGCTTCCCTCATAAATTTTATCTCAGATTTTGACCAGTTCATAATTCTGCACACCGAGTCCGAGTTTCTCGGCGTATTTGAGTTGCAAATCCCAGTCAATAGAGGGATAGAGTGATTTGAATTTATCTTCACCTTCTTCGAATCCAGAGCGTAGTTTTGAACCCCGAAGCCCCCGTTGTGAGTTGACTAAATCGACCGAGGCGAGGTCTACCGCTACAGGGTCTAAAGATGCTACTATCCCTATATCCGGCACGATGGGATAGTCGGAATACTGATAGCAATCACACTCTGGTGATATATCGAGTAAGAAGTTAATATACCCTACCCTCCCCTGCTTAATCCTGGCAACACCATAGAAGTATTCGACCAGCTTCTCCTGTGCATTCTTTGCATCCTCGTCCCAATGGATCTGTATGGCACCATTCGGACAGGCAGATATACATTCACAGCATCCAATGCATCTTTTCTTATCTATAACTGCTGTCTCTTTAACTACTATGGCATTTTGTGGACACCAGCGAACACAACTCTGGCAGGCTTCACATCTTCTTTTATCAACATAAGGAAAAAGGGAAGAGTGTATACTCAATTTACCAGCCCTCGAGGCACACCCCATACCTATGTTCTTTATAGCGCCCCCAAAAGCCATTAACTCATGCCCCTTGAAATGGGCTATGGAGATGATCGAATCCGCATAGTAAATCTCCTGAGCAATCTTCACATTCCTGTAGTGTTTCTTATTTATCTCCACTTCCTTATAATTTGCACCTCTCAGTCCATCGGCTATGATTATGGGTGCATTTGTAGTCAAAAAATTATAACCATTCTTTAAAGCGGTCTCGAGGTGGGCAGCAGAATTCCCTCTCGTTCCCCTGTATAAGGTATTCGTATCGGTCAGAAATGGTTTGCCACCATATTTTCTCACAAACTGAACTATCTGCCTTACAAAAGTTGGATTCACGGTCTTTGGATTTCCAGGTTCGCCGAAATGGAGTTTCAAGGCGACAAGATTATGATTAGAAAAAACAGAGTTAAGATTTGATATTTTAAGCAAATCGTCTATTTTCTCAAAGATATTTCTATCGATGGAAGCTCTTAAATCTGTGAAATAGACTTTACTTTGCATGCGGGGATAATACAAAAATCGAAGTCTTTTGTCAACTGCAAACCAGAGTGCACAGAGAAGACAGAGGAAGTAATGATCCATCTACATTTTTTTTATTGACAAAAACTGAGTGGAGTATATATAACTGATTAGAAACTATTATGACGACATATTTATAAAATGGCTCTAATTACAATTAAATAAAATAAAACATTAAGGCTTTTATAAATGAGAAGAAGAAAAATATCACTTGATAGAGGAGAAGTAAAAATCAGTGATATCGACATTTTGTATACTTCTATTAGTACATGCGTTTCCGTATGTTTATATCATCCAACATTTAAAATTGGAGGAATAACTCATATTTCTGGAAGTCGTAAAAATGATACTACACCAAGTGGAAGATATTTAAAGACAGGTGGATTTTATTACGCAGATAAGGCTATCCCAAGATTATTAGAATTACTTAAAGAGAAACATACTTCAATTAGAGACAAAAGTTTAGAATTAGTTGTAGTTGGTGGCTTAAACAATGAAGGACCAATCTCAGAGACATTATCTGAATTAAAGAAGTATGATTTTACACTAATTGGATATGATATTAACCAGAATTTACACCGAAATGTCAGATTTGATACTGCTTATGGAATAATAACTGTTATGAGAGATATACCTTTTTCTATACATAAAAAAATAAAATCAAAAATATTTTATCTATAAAATGAAAAATGATGTCAAAAGTGGGGCCAGGCTTGAAAAATTGACATTTTTTTCTTCAAGTACTTTTGCTATTAGCTTTAAATTCTTTAAAGAAAAAGGCCTGCCAAAAATAATCGGAATGCAAGGGTGTTGATATGTCATGGAGATCACAGATAGAGTTAACAGATGTAGTTGCTGTAGCATTTGAAACTAACGGGAGAGGATATATGGGATTTATAGTAGAATTGCCAGGCGCTTTCATACGAGGTATCACGGAACAAGAAGCCCTGATGAAAGTCAATCATGAGGTGAGTGTATATCTGAAATGGTTAGGAGGCGAACAAAAACATGACTACAGGATTCAAATCGTTCAAAGGCATCAGAGTTCATTGCCAGTTGAAGATGCAGATAATGAAATTTTACTGGAAGCAGATAAAGAAACAATAAGAGATGGAGAATTTAGAAACCTATATAATCTTGTATGGCATTCTGGGGAAACCTTTTTACAACTTTACACTAACAGCAAACTCAAAGACTGGGTTGATGAGTCAAGAATCAGAAAAACTTTCTACGGAGATAATCCCAAGACGATACAGGAAATATTTGACCATGTAAAATACTGTCAATACTATTATCTATCGAGAATGAAGATAACAGAAGAGATAGAGGAAGATTTCATGACAATCAGAAAATTCTGTCTCGAAAAACTTGAACCTTTATATCGCAAAAACAATAATTCGATAATATTTGAGGTAGCCAATGAACTATGGACACTCAAGAAGGTGCTGAGGAGATTTGTCTGGCACGATAGGATACACGGTAAAGCGATTACAAGAATTTTAAAGAAGCAAAAACAAATAGGGGTGATTGATGAATACGACGATCCTTTTCATTTCATGGAAATGAAATGATGGGGTCAAACCTTTCCATACGGATCCGTAGTGATAAAATCTACTTTTGTTTGAAAAAATAAGAATTGGCCCCTATTTTTAAAAAATATGTAAATCAAAGGAGAGGTGGAAAAGATATTTTCATGAGAAAATGGGGACTGTCCCTATTATTACTCTAAAGAGTACAGACCATGAGTAACTTTATTAAGAATTTATCCGAGATAAGTAAGAACGATGTTCGTGAAGTAGGTGGTAAAGGTGTAAACCTAGCAGAGTTGACCTCAGCAGATTTCTTAGTTCCATCAGGATTTTGTATTACTACCGAAGCTTATCAGGGATTTATTAAAAATTCCAGTTTAGGGAAGAAAATCTCCTCAGAAATAGAAGGCTCTGACCTGTCCAATATTGAAAATATACAAAAATGCGGGGTAAGGTTAAGGCAACTAATAATGGATAACGAAATTCCAGAGGGTGTTAAAGAGGCTATCTTACTGGCATGTCGAGAACTTCCCGGAGGGCACCATAAAAAAATTTATGTGGCCGTCAGATCTTCTGCTACGGCTGAGGACTTACCTAACTATTCCTTTGCCGGTCAGCACGACACTTGGCTAAATATTTTTCGGGAACCCGACCTGTTGCTATGCGTGAAAAAATGCTGGGCATCTCTTTGGACAGACCGGGCGATATCTTATCGGCACAAGAACAATGTAGACCACCTTAAGGTCTTTATGGCTGTGGTTGTCCAAAAGATGGTACCATCCTCTGTATCCGGTATTACCTTTACCCATAATCCGATTACCCATAATAAAAACGAACTCATTATAAATGCAAACTGGGGTTTGGGCGAGTCTGTGGTTTCTGGAAAAGTTTCTCCGGATGAATACACTGTGGATAAGAAAAATCTATCCATTAAGACCAAAAACACTGCCGAGAAGAAAATAATGACGATACTAGGACAAAAAGGGTCTGTAGAAGTTCCTGTCCCTTTGGAACAAAGGCAACAACAGTGCGTTTCGGATGAACAGATTCAACAATTAGCTGCCATTGGGAAAAGGATCGAAGAGTATTTTCATTGCCCGCAGGATATTGAATGGGGATTATATGAGAATCAAATTTTCATTTTACAGTCCAGACCGATCACAACGATGAAGGAAACTCCCGAATCTATACCGGTAATATGGGGTAACCAGACCAGCCGCGACTTGTTGAAAGATAAAGTGGTCTTCTGGTCCAACTGGAATACTCGGGAAACCATGCCGTATCCCCTTACCACTTTGGCCTGCTCTTATTTTATGGATATAATATTCCCGGTTCTTTGTAATAGTTTCTTTGGTATTACTAAGAAATCATCCCTTTACCCGTATAATAATCTTGTAGATTTGGTTTATGGAAGACTGTATTTTAACATGAACATGCTCTATGGAAATCCAATTTTCGGCCCATTTTTCAGGTTTTTTCTTCCCCAAATAGATAAAGAAGCGGGAAAGTTGTTTAATAAATTATACCGGGCTCGGGAATTGCAACCGGTGGAGTTTCCCAAAGGTTTCTCGACCTTATGGTTTTTCATTTTTAATGCTACCAGGATTTTTCTGGGCTTTCTTTTTGTGCCATGGTTTTTAAGTCCCAAGAAAATAATAAAGAAATGCAATCAGTATTGGCAAGAGTCATGCGAGTTTGAGAATGTGAATGTAGAGGTGAAATCAAATATAGAGATGATAAAGTATGTAAAAGAATTTACCACCTATACGGTAAGGTTGTGGGCTTCTTCATTTTTGGCTATGGCTCATGGTGTTTTAGGCTACGGGATGCTTGATTTTTTAACGAGGCAATGGAAAGATGTGTCCCCGGACAAACTCGTGGCCGGTATTCCCGGAAATAAAACTACCGAAGGAGCCCTGGAATTGTATAAACTTTCCCAAATGCCTGAGTCGATAAAGCAAATATTTTTAAACCGAGAAATAGGGGAAATTTCCTCCCTTTTAGAAAAAAGACGCGAAGGAAAAATATTTCTGAAAAGGTTGGAGCAGTTTATGGAACTTTATGGCCATCGCGGGGTGAAAGAATTTGATATTGGACACCCTCGATGGAAGGACGACCACTCATTTGTTTTCCAGATGATAAAAAATTACCTGCAACTGGATAGCAAAGATATTACTCCCCTGGAACATTTCAAAAAAATGGCTGAAAAGCGAGAGCATTTAACAGAATTAGTTAATCAAAAGCTTTCTCAAAGTATTCTCTCCAGGTTGTTTCCTTTGAAAAGATGGCTTTTTAAAAAGATGTTAAAAAAAGCCCATACTTATATGCCCCTCCGAGAAAATCCAAAATACTATGTTTTAAAATGTTATTCTGGCTCAAGAAGAATATTTTTAGAAATCGGCCGAAGACTCGCTGAAGAAGGATATTTTGAGATCGCAAACGAGGTCTATTTTCTCACTTTACCTGAACTGGAAGCCCTTGTCCTGGAAAAAGACTCTGATAGGAACACCATAAAAAATCTGGTGCAAGAACGCAAAGAAGAATGGGAAACCAATCTCACCATAGATCCTCCCTTTATCGTAAGAAGTGACGGCAAGATGTTTTCTTATTCTGAGCATGAGCCTCAAGACACCAATATTTTGAAAGGCACGACGGCATCCAGGGGGAGGGTAACGGGAAAAGCGCGAATTATCCTGGATCCCACAGAGGGATGTGTATTCAACAAAGGAGAAATTTTAGTGGTTCCTTATACCGATCCCGGCTGGACACCTCTATTTTTAACGGCAAAAGCCCTTGTAATGGAGGTGGGAGGAGTTGCTTCTCATGGAGCGATTGTAGCAAGAGAATATGGCATACCAGCAGTGGTAGGAGTAAAAGATGCTACCAGGATTATTAAAAATGGGGATAAAATTACCGTGGATGGCGATCAGGGAATGATTTTTTTATAAATGGTCGCTTTTTCTTGACAAATTCGTGTAACCTGCCCCGTCCATACGGATCCGTAGGGATTAGATGCTTGCTATCTAACGGGGTGAATGTGTTTCGTGGGTTCTTTTTTTCTTGACATTTTTAAGTTTTTATTGTAATTTAATACAAGTTTATGAGATGGTCAAAATTTTTTATCCCGACTATGAGAGAAAATCCAGAGGAAAAGAAGACTATATCCCACATATTCAACCTTTCAAGCCTGACCCCAATTATTTGGGTATTATTCATATACTCATGTTATTAAGAAATCCATAAGAAAAATAGTGAGTCCTTTAGATAATCCGGACGATGAATGAGTTGATAAATAAGAAAATGAGAGAAGAAGCAGTTATATGAAGTGGCTGGCAAATAGTGAAAGGAGGTGATAAGAATACTCGATTAAACCCCGTGAGATAATTTCATATCTAACGGGATAAATTTTCCCTGCCTGCATCTACAGTACAGGCAGGTGATACAAGTTTTCAATAAGAGTTCTCTTGTGTTTAATAATGTTCTCATCAGAGAGGTTAGAATTGCTATTTTGCTTCTACCTCCAAAGAAACGTTATTGGCCAGAGAAAAATAAACCCCGCACCAAAGTATTAGTGCGGGACAAAGTAGGAGGATTGAATGCAAGGTAGCAAACTTTATGTAGGAAACCTTGATTATTCTGTAACTAATCAGCAGTTGGAAGAATTGTTTTCCAATTATGGTGAGGTTAAACAAATTAATATAATTGAAGGTAAAGGCTTTGGGTTTGTTGAAATGTCTGACCCATCTGAAGCTGAAAAAGCAAAAGAAGCGTTGGACAGTTCCGATTTCAAAGGACGTACCTTGAAAGTTGACGAAGCTCGTCCACCGAGAAGTAGAGAAAAAAGGGATTATCCAAGATATTAGAGCAATTGCCTGCCCGCCCTCCTTCGTAAGGAGCAGGCGGGAAAGATAATCCAACAGTAACATGCCAGCCACTTCATATAACATGTGGATTCACTTTGCGCTGTCCTTCTGCAGCAGACACTTCGGGACATTCGCTCGCTGACCGAGTCGGCTCATCCTCGTCAAGTGCAAACACCAAGACACTGACTTCGCGTGTAATGTTCGCGAATGTCATGAATCCCGCGAACTGATGTTATTACGCCATTGTGCGCGAGGTTATACATGCTTATAGATGCTCACTCACATTTAGACAGATATGAGAATACGGTGCAATCTGCTTTGGGAGAAATCACTCAACACACGATTTTCACTATTAGCAACTCTATGGATCTACCTTCGTACAAACGAAATCTAAAGATAGGTGAAATGTGCGAGCTTGTGTTGCCTACCTTCGGGGTTCATCCCTGGAATGCTCCTGAATATGTTGAGCATCTGGAAGATCTAAGCACTGTTATTGAACAGAGTCCCATCATCGGTGAAATTGGATTAGACTACCACTTTGTTGAGGATACTTCTCAATATCCAGCTCAGCAAAAAGTGTTCGAGTTCTTTCTATCAGCGGCTAAAGAACAAGGAAAGATCATCAATGTACACACAAAAGGGGCAGAAAAAAAAGTCTTGCATCTTCTTAATCGTTATGATATTCAAAGGTCAATTATCCACTGGTATTCAGGACCTCTGGATGTCTTTCATGAACTCGTAGCCAGAGGTGTGTATTTCACGATAGGTATTGAGGTACTTCGTGCTGAGCACATTAAAACCATCGCACGAGAGTTACCGGCAAATCAATTGTTGACAGAAACAGATAATCCAGGTGGACTGGAATGGCTCACGGGGACACCCGGCATGCCAGCAGTTATTAAAGATGTGATTGAAGCTTTAGCAAAGTTGAGAAAGACTACTACAGAAGACATCATGCAAACAGTTCAAACCAACTTTTTACGACTTATTCAGAATGATCCATGGCTCTCAACACCCTATGCTCGGCTTGACAGTGAAATAAATAAACTCAAATAATGTGTAAAAACACCCATACGGGTCGTATGACTGAATAACACCGAAACTGCCGAATAGCAGGAGATTATAAAAATGGCTTTCATTTTTAAAGTGAAAATTTTTCTTGTGTTAATCTTGTCCATACGGATCTTGAGATGTAATCTCGTGGTTAGGAAGACTTTTTCAGAAGTTTCGATTTCTGCACTTGACAAAGTTCAATCTATATTGCATATTTATCATCGTGCTTCTGAAAGCCCAAAGACGATAAACAAAATTGCGAAGGATAGATTTATTTCAGGAAATATGGATAAGCAACTTAAAAAAGTATCATTTGTAGGATTGTTGATGTTCCTTTGGGCGGTTGACCTGTTTGCACAGGTTCCTGATACCAGTGGAATAAATAAAGCTGTTGAAGTGCGTTACACTGAAGTAGCACCGGTGATTGATGGTGTTATTGAACAAGTCTGGCAGACAGCAGATTCGGCATATAATTTTGTTCAATTTGTACCCTATGAAAAAGCGCCACCCACTGAAAAGACAGTCGTTTATGTTTTGCAAGATAAGGAAAACCTCTATTTCGCATTCCGCTGTTATGCAGAGAAGCATAAGCCAATTGCCTGTTTGACCGCCGATGAGGATTATATTGCAATAGGCATTGATACTTTTGGCAGTAAGACTACTGCTTACCTCTTCATAGTATTTGCAAGTGAGATAATTAACGATGGCTGGATACTTGATGATGGCCGGAGGACGGATGATTCCTGGGAGGGAGTATGGTATCGGGCAGTAAAATTATATGAAGACCGCTATGATGTGGAGATGAAGATTCCGTTCAAATCAATCCGGTATAAAAAAGGTCTTAAAGAATGGGGTATAACCTTCGTCCGATACCTTGCCAATAACAGAGAAACTGATTCCTGGAATGAGTTCACACAGTTAGAAGGTCTTATGGTTTCTAAATATGGGACATTGAGGGGCATAGAACCTAAAGTCACTGGTTACTATTTCGAACTATATCCCGAGGGATTTTTACGATATGATAAATACAGACGATATGATGAATACAGAGAAGAATACGAATTTGAGGATACGTTGAAGCCTCGGCTGAGTTTGAATTTCAAATGGGATTTAACCCCGCATACGACCCTTAATGCAACAGCCTATCCGGACTTTGCACAGATTGAATCTGACCCATTCAGACTAAATTTAGAGCGTTATCCAATCTACTTAGATGAACGGAGACCATTCTTTCTCGAGGGAAAGGAAATCTTCCGAATGTCAGACCTTGGCGAACATAAAGAATTCTTTAAACCATTAGATATCTTTTATTCCCGTAAAATTGGTAAATCTATAAATGGAGAAGTAATACCAATTCTTGGTGGACTGAAATTGACCAATAAATCTGAAGACTGGAATTTAGGGGTTCTGGGTGCCTATACAGATGATTATTCTGAGAATGGGGCAGAAATTGAGCCCCGCCGGGGGTTTGGCGTGCTGAGGGCAAAGCGCAGGGTATTTGAGAATTCAGATATCGGTAT
Source organism: bacterium (assembly GCA_030619885.1). Classification (GTDB taxonomy): domain Bacteria; phylum Hydrothermota; class DG-26; order JAUXAN01; family JAUXAN01; genus JAUXAN01. The sequence goes on along the minus strand of JAUXAN010000002.1, from coordinate 51,728 downwards.
GCTCATCAGCGGAACCACGGTTGATAAGGATGACTACAATTATGTAGTTGGTCTTGATGGAGTGTATCGTAAGGGGTTCAGCCAATTTATCTTCCAGGGTGCAGTGAGTGATAAGAACGAAAAGAAAGGCTGGGCGTTTTCGTCCGGTTATTCTGGCTTAATAGGAAATTTCTTGACCGGGGCAAGTGCTCGGGTGGTGCAGGATTCCTTTGATATATCTGATATTGGATATGTGCCCTGGGAAATGCCCCGGGAGGAGTACTTAGTCTTTAGTGGTCCCTATAAGACTTACCCTAAGGGGTTCCTTAGAGAGCTCTCTGCTGCTGTGGGGATTAAAGCTGTTCGAGAGCAGGGTGAAAGAAAGTTGTCAAAACTTGGAGCCTTCACGATCACGCCCGAATTTCGTAATAACTGGGGCATTAATTTTGAGCTTTTGGCTGGCCGTTATTATGAGGCAGATACGAATTACCTGTACCGTAATATAGATCTTTCGGTTTGGGGTCAAATTGCAGGGCAGCATTTTGATTGTGGCGGCAATTACAGTTATAAATATAACTACAGGAGGGATTTCCTTGCTCCTCAGGTCTGGAGTTGGTTTCGAATTGGACATAGTTTCATACCACAAATTTCCCTATCTTTAACATCATATACCTGGGTTGAGTGGGATACACTAAATAAAATTATTGCACTTACAACGATGGCAATGCCAAGAATTGATACCAGAATAAATGCTGATATGAGTCTTGGACTTTTCAATGAATTTGTGATGGAAACACCAGAAACAGATTTTGGAGAAACCGAATTGTTATCTAACCGGATTGGTCTGCTCTTCTCCTGGAATTTCTTACCCAAGAGTTGGCTCTACATTGCATTGAATGATTATAGTGTGAAAAATGACGATGGTGGATTAAAACTTGAAAATAGAATTGGCGCAATCAAGGCAAAGTATCTGCTCTACTTTTAGTCATCAAGTCCGCCTGAGGCGGATTAAGATCTTGACAGGCTCTTTAGTGCAAATAATATTGTAATAGGAGGTTGTATGTTAAACATTCTAATTTTGTTGGCGTATATTTCTCAGGGAACCTTCTCTATTGTTGCTATGGATCCAGAAAGCGATGAGTGGGGTATTGCAGTTGCTTCAAGGGTTTTAGATGTTGGCTATATTGTACCCTGGCTTGAGGCAGACGTTGGTGCAGTAGCAACCCAGGCTTATACCAATCCTTATTTTGGTCCATGGGCTCTGGACGGCCTATCTCGAGGGAAATCTGCAGATGAGGTTTTGAAAATAATACTTGAAAAGGACACACTTGCAGAGGAACGACAGGTTGGAATCGTCGACATCAATGGAAAATCTGTTGCATATACAGGTCAAAACACTCTTGCATGGGCTGGCCATAAAACTGCCCCATATGTTTCAGTCCAGGGAAATATTCTGACTGGACCTGGAGTTGTTGATAGCATGCTAACTGTTTTTCAGAAGACAGAAGGTCCACTTGCAGAAAGGTTGCTTTCAGCACTCGAAGCAGGTGAAAAGGCAGGCGGTGACAAAAGAGGAAAGCAATCGGCTTCAATAACTGTTGTAAGAAAGAGGGGAGGTTATCAGGGGGTTGATGACAGACTTGTCGATTTGAAGGTTGTTGATAATCCTGAGCCAGTTAAGGAATTACGCCGCCAGTATGAAATGTGGCAGTATGCCTTTCTTGGTCCAGCCTATCTTCGTCTTGCAGATGAAGAAAAGGATACAGAAGAAGCTTTCTTCAAAAAGGCTCATCTGCTTCTTTTAAAGGCACTTGAAAGCGAACTTGAAAGCCCGGAAGTTTATAACAGTCTTGCCTGGGAGTTTGCTCTCAAGAAGAAGTATCCAGAGGAAACCCTTGAGGCAGCAAAGAAGGCACATGAACTTGCACCCAAGGATGCAAATATTATGGATACTCTTGCTGAAGCCCATTATGCAGCAGGCAATTATGAGCAGGCTGTTTACTGGGAAACCAAGGCATTGGAAATTGAACCTGGTAATGAATTTTTTAAAAAGCAGCTCAACAAATTCAAAAAGGCACTGAGAAATATTAAAAAATAAGTTACTTGAAAAGATGCCGATACCCCTGCAAAAAACCACTATTTATGGACCAGTTAACTCTCGAAGATTGGGACGTTCATTAGGGATTAATCTTTCGCCTTGTCAATACAAGCTCTGCAGTTTTAATTGCCTTTATTGCCATTATGGCTGGACCGAATACTTGACCAATGTATTTTCCCAATTTGAAAAGGACCTGCCCTCGCCAGAAGAGGTAGAAAAAGCCCTCGAAGACTATTTCAGTAAAAATACACACATCGATTTCATCACTTTCTCCGGCAATGGAGAACCCTGCTCCTATCCAAAATTTCAAGAAATCGTCGACTTGGTCTTAAAAGTCAGAGATAAATTTGTCCTCGAGAAAAAAGTAGCGATACTTTCCAATTCCACTATGTTGGAGAAGAGAAGTGTGCGGGACGCCTTAGAAAAACTTGATTTACGGATTATGAAGTTTGATTGCGGAAATGAAAACACTTTTAAAAGATTCAATCGGCCTTATAAAGAAATTTCTTTTCAAAGAATTTATGAAAATTTGAAAAATATCAACGACATTGTGATTCAAACAGTTCTGGCAGGTGGAGAAAGAGGAAATTTCTCCATAAAAGATGTGGAGGATTGGAAAGAAAGAATTGCAGAAATTAAACCCCTTTATGTTCAGCTCTATTCTCTGGATAGAGAACCTGCTGATACCTCTTTGAAAAAAGTGGAAAAGGAAAAGTTAATTGAGGTAAAGGATGATTTGGAAGGAAGATATAAAATACAAGTTGAAATATATTGACCCAGAAAAAGCAGATTTTACTTTAATTAATTATTTAACTTGATTCAAAGAGGGGAATAGATTTTGTTTCAAGAACTTACAAAAATGAAATGAAGTCAATTTTTTCTTGACCCCTTGAAAGATATATAATGCGTGGGGTCAGAAAAATCTGACCATTAGCACCTCGTTTTACTCGGTACATAGCACCTCGTTTTACTCGGTACATAGCACCTCACTCCGTTCGGTGCATTAGGTTGATTTTTCTTGACAAGAGAGGGTTTTTTTGCAAAATTTATATAGTGGCTGATATATCTATTCTGGGTGCAGGGAATTTTGGAACTACCCTGGCACTGCTTTTGAATGATAAGGGCCATAAGGTAAAACTCTGGGAATTCTTCCCTGAAAGGGCAGAGAGGTTAAAAAAAGAGAGGGAGAATAAGGAATTCTTAAAGGGGTTCACTATTCCTGCTTCTGTGTACATAACGAATGAATTGGAGGAAGCGGTTTCTGATAGTGAACTGGTCATCCTTTCACTCAGGTGTCAGGTATTTAGGGATGTTATGAAAAAAATATCCGGGATGTTAAAAGATGCTATCTTGCTCAGCGTGAGTAAAGGTATTGAACTAAGATCATTGAAGAGGATGTCTGAGATAATGGAAGAAGAGAGCAAATCTTCGAAGACAGCCGTATTATCAGGGCCCTGTATAGCCAATGAGGTTGCAAGGAAAGTTCCTACTACGGTAGTTGTGGCATCTGAAGACGAAAAAGTTTCTAAAAAAATTCAAGATGTATTCTTCACTCCCAGTTTCAGAGCATATACAAATGGTGATGTGATCGGGGTAGAATTGGGTGGCGCTTTGAAAAATATCATTGCAATTGCTGCCGGTATATGCGATGGATTACAGACGGGTGCAAATACCAAGGGCGCGCTTATGACGAGAGGACTTGCTGAAATAACGAGGCTGGGTGTGGCTATGGGTGCAAAGCCGACTACATTTGCAGGGCTATCAGGCATTGGCGATCTGATAACCACTTCATTTTCTAAACACAGCAGGAATAGATTCGTTGGAGAGGAGATTGGGAAAGGAAGAAAGTTGAAAGAAATACTCAAAGGGATGATTATGGTCGCAGAAGGGGTGGATACTACAAAAGCTGCTTTAAAACTGGCTAAAAAATATCAGGTAGAACTACCAATCGCTGAACAGGTATACAAAATTCTTTTCAAAAATAAACGCTCTCAAGATGCGATTTCAGATTTGATGATGCGAAAGCCAAAGGCTGAGGTATGGAGTTAAATAAATATTACTATTCGATAAAAGAAGTCTCGGAGATCGCTGATGTGAAGCCTTATATTATCAGATACTGGGAATCCGAATTCAAGGTTTTGAAGCCGAGAAGGATGAGGGGAAGAAGAAAGTACACACTCGATGAGGTCAAACTTATACTTCTCATTAAAAAACTGCTCTACGAAGATAGATTCACCATTGAAGGAGCAAAGAAAAGATTGAAGGAACTAAAAAAACACGACCGAACTCAATTGGAGATACCTTTTGCAGAATTCAGGGCGAGGAAAGTCCTTTCGGAAATAAAACGAGGATTGAGAGAAGTGATGGATATTTTGAGATGAACTTTGTTCTATTTTTCCTAATTGGTTTTCTGGCAGGTGGAATACCTTTTGGTTTTCTCATCGGAAAATTGAAAGGTGTAGATATAAGGAAAGCAGGGAGTGGCAACATAGGTGCTGCCAATGTGGCGAGGCTCTGTGGCAAGAAAGCAGGTGGTGTAGCATTTCTCTTCGATGTGGTTAAGGGCTTTCTTCCCGCATTTATAGTCGCTCGATATAGCATTAATTATGGGATAACTACGGGTGTGGGTGCTGTTTTAGGACATATGTTCACACCCTTTTTGAAGTTCAGAGGTGGCAAGGGGGTATCAACAGCCCTGGGCGTGTTTCTGGGATTGGTACCAGTCCCTGTCTTATTATGCTTCGGTATATGGGTCGTAGTCCTGCTTGGCTTCAGATATGTATCGCTTGCGAGTATGACCGCTGCGGTATGTGCACCTGTTCTGATTTATTTTATGAAAAGACCTTTCCCGCTCTTTCTTTTGGCAATCGTTGTTGCCTGCTTAATACTCGTACGGCATATTTCGAATATAAAACGTTTGCTCAAAGGGAAAGAGCCCAAATTCAATCTCCACTGAGTAGGTAATATGTGAGTCATTTTAAAAATAAGGACGCAGATACACATAGATTCGGAATCGATAAAAGTTTAACGGTAACGAAGCCCGTATCGTGGCGCGGTTAAAGGTTACGGATGTGCGGACTCCGTCACCAAAGGACAAAACGAGCATCGTAACCGATTAACGTAAACGAGTGACTATAAGTGAATTATATCTTTGAATTATCTGCGTTTATCTGCGGAAATCTGCGTCCCTATTAAGTTGACAAGTTTTAGATTATATGTAACATGGGGATTAATAATGGAGGAACTATGGCAAGAAAATGTGTGATCTGCGGTAAGATAGGACAATTTGGACATTCGGTGAGTCATGCCCATAATGTAACGAAGAAAAAATGGCAGCCCAATCTTCAAAGGGTAAGGGCAGTTATAGATGGCAAAGTTAAAAAAATTTATGTGTGCACAAGATGCCTCCGTTCAGGGGCAGTGAAAAAGGCTAAATAGATTCTTTCGCTCTTCTATATTCAGTGTAAAGACCCTTCCTGTCAATTTTTGAGTGTATAAAATCCCATGGGAAAGTTACTTCTTCCCTTGTGCCTGTGTAAAAATCGGTATCTATCCCCTCTTCCAAAAAAATTCTTTGCACTGGTGAACCCCTTAAAATACTGTTGCCTAATGCAGTTCCGATCTTTTCATCGCCCCTCGAGACTATTGACTGAAGTATCGCTTCCCTTATTCCCTTTTTGATCACCTTTATTCCCTTCATCCCCCCATACGGGTCTACGACTTTTAACGAATTTTCGACCAATCTCATCTTCCTTCTCAAATTCTCCCTTCCCTCCATATTGTGGTGCTGAAATGGTGTGTGAGGTTTTGGGACAAAAGGGTTTATGCTAACTGTAATCCTTCTATTATATATTCTTCTAATCTCCTTAATCAGTTCTCCAATTTTAAATACATCATCATCGGTCTCAAAAGGGAGCCCTATCATAAAATAGAGTTTGATCCCCTCAGCACCTGCGGAACTGCAATATGAGACAACCTCAAGTATCTTCTCATCTTCTATATTCTTCCCTATGATATTTCTTAACCTCTCCCCTCCTGTTTCTGGTGCAATCGTTAGTTGTTTCAAGCCCTTTTTGACCAACAACGATACCAACTTTTTGCTCACCCTGTCGAGCCTTAAAGATGAGATATGGATAGTATTGGTAAGTGGTGAGAGCTCACGGATTGTCTCTTCAAGGTGTGGGAATTCTGAAATCGCAGCACCAATGAGCCCGATAGATTTCTTTGGCAGCCTATCTGTCTTGATATGTTCAATCAACTTTCTGTGGTCTCTCACCCTGTAAGGGTTGTGAAAATATCCCCCCATACAGAATCTGCACCTATACGGACACCCTCTTTCAAGTTCTACAAGATACATATTTTTGAAATGCGAGTGGGGGGAAATTATACAGGATGAGGTAGGGAATCTATTCAGATCGGAGACCCATCTTCTCTCTATCCTCCCCCTTCCAAGTTCAGGGACATAGACCCCTTCAATTTCAGAGACTGCTTTAAGAAAATTCTGCTTCTTTTTATTATTGATGAAGACTTTTACGATTTCACCTAAGATTTCTTCTGCTTCTCCTATTACGAAGAGGTCTACAAATGGGGCGAGTACGGTCGGATTGGCTGAAACGGAGACACCACCTGCGATTATTGGTGGGAAACGGGGACCACGGTCTTTTGAAAATATGGGAATTTTAGAGTGTTTTAGAATTTTAAAGAAATTCATATAATCTAACTCGTAAGGGAATGAGAATCCGATAATTGAGAAATCACTCAATTTTCTACTGCTCTCAAAAGATTTAAATGGACCTTCACAATAGAATCCCCTTTCACAATAGACACCCTCTATCTGATTCAAGAGTTTATACACCTGTTGAAAACCTAAATTGGCAATTCCAACTTCGTAGATATTGGGATAGACGAGACAGAAAGAGGTATTTCCCCTTCTTTTCCTATACCCTCCTATTTCGGTCTTGATTCTATTCATTTGACAGGATTAACAGGATTTTTATTAAAAAAACATTTAAATGGGACGCAGATACACGCGGATAAACGCAGATAATTGAAAGATTTGGAGATTGCAAATTCTTTTCAATCTTTAATCTTCTAATTTTTGAATCCTGAAAATCTGCGTCCCCTATATTTAGACATGGCGTATACGTCGCAATCTTATATGCCATATTATAACACCTATAAGGAATAAAATTGAGAGTGAGCTCATTATAGCCCCAAGTTTGAAATAGATAGAATCGTATACGAATTCCACTTTATGCACACCCGGTGGCAACCATACAGCCCTGAAAGTGTAGTTTGCACAGTAGATTTTACTCCTTTTTCCATCAACCCAACACTTCCACGCAGGATGATAGTTCTCACTCAAAACGAGAAAACCTGGCACTATCATATTTGCTTCACACACAATCCTATTTGCATCATAACTTATTATATTCACAGTCCCAGAATTTATGAGTGATTCTGGATGTGAGACCTCTGGTGATTCCTCAAGGATTACTGTAGTTCTTGGATCGAAATCTTTCATCCTATTCAATACCTCTTCCTTGGGATATACTTCAAAATCTGGAACAAGAAATGCCCTTGGAAGAAAATCTTCATTCTCATAAATTGTATGCTTCCCTCTATAAACAAGTTTAAAATCCTTGAGGTAATCCTTGAGATTCCTTATCATCTCTTGAGTTCTCTTATCATATCTTGAAACATCCTCTGGAAGTTGGATACTTATTATATACTTTATGTTCAAGAGATTTAAAAACTTCTTATACTTTATTAAATTCCGTGGATTGAACATAACACTTCCTCCGGTACCTATAAACTTCTGGTATCTTGCAAGAGGATTTGCAGTGACCCCACCCGCACTCTGGATACTATGATAGCCAAGAAATCCATCGTTTGTGTGTTCGTAATAAAGTGGGAATACCCTGTACAGGGTTCTATCATTCTTCAGGAAAGTTACAACATCGTCTCGTGCATAGTATTTTGGGGGCACCGGGACAGTTCTTACAAATCGCAACTCAATAATCCATACATCAAAAATGAGAATTGGAAGGGCAATCAATGCCCAGATACCCGCTTTCAATCTCTTCATAGCCAATAGAAGAATTAAGCCTGAATTTATCAGTATCAAAAATAGTGCTATCCCAAGTCCCTTAAGAAAATAGGGATAATTTTTGTAGAGATTATTTACTTTCTGTTGAGTGAGGCTCGACTGGAAATGGGATTTTAAAGAGCCAAGCATAAAATCCTTTCCAAGAGAACATAGGAGGCTGAATATGACTACAATGCCAAATACTATTCCCAACCCAATTGCAAGCCGGGTATAAGACTTTTGTCTTTCGTCTTTTGCCTTTCGTCTTTTGTTTAGTATCGATTGTATTCCAAATCCTGCAAGAATGGCAACAGCAAAAGAGACAAGATAGAATATCTGTGATGGACACCTGAATTTCTTTAACCCTGGAAGGAGATAGTAGGGTATCTTATATAAGGGCGTATAGCCTCCAAGAGCCATTATCGTTGTGACCACACCAAGCCATATGAAAAATTTTACATACCTGTCCCTTCTCTTATATGCTACTGCTATCCCCATAAGAAGTAGAGAAAGAATACCCAGGTATTCACTATGTAACTTGAAATAACTCTCACCCCAATAGTTATTCAATATCCCGGAGAAATGTGGAGTTAACAGGTTCAAAAATTCGGCAGTTGGCATAGACCATGAGGTTGCATACTCATATCCTCTTGTTTCACCTCTTGCACCGTAAGGCAGGCTCCCGTACACTGGAAGATATTGGACTGCGACCAGGCAGACCATAAATAAGATACCCAATCCATAGAATAGTACAAGTTTAATACTACCTCCCAATTTATTTTTTTTCCTTTCCCAGATGAGATAACAGAGAAGATAAAAGGCTGATAAAACCAGCGAATAATATGCCTTTTGGAAGTGACCTGAGAGAAGAGAGAGACCAAAAATGCTGCCCATAAAGAGAAAATAGGGAAGCCTATGTGTTTTTAACCCTTTATGCAGAAAAAGTAAGGCAAAGGGAAAGAGTGCAGCGCATATAAGTTTTCCATCGTGCCCTGCATAAGTTGTAGATATAACATCACCAGCAAACATATAGACCATCCCAGCAAGAAGCGAGGGATAGACAGAGAGTTTCAATTCCCTTAAGAAAAGATATGCTCCTAAGCCAGCAAGAAATATATGAAAGACAAAGGCGTATGTCCATACAATATGTATTGGAATAAAGAGGCGGAAGAGAGCGGTTGGATAGAAGGCATCACCGAAGAAGTTAGCAACGCTTGGACGGCCAGAGTAAATGTAAGGATACCACATAGGGATTCTTGCATGTTGTGCAATATAAGAAGACATCCACATCCTCTGAGGGCACGCAGCAAGTAACCAGTCTGAACCATACATCATCACCTTTCCAGAAAGTAACCTGTAGAAAAATATAAAGGGAAGAATAAATAGAATACCAATAGCTATTTTATTTAATCTCTTTTCAGAGAATCTGCCGTGCTTCTCTGGGACAGATATCTTACTCCGTTCCTTCTTAGTTCTCTTTGTCATAATCCCTCCGTTTTTGGGTAATCAGGAAATAACTCCATATAGGTCCTAATGTAAGAACCCAGAATAGGGTGATAGCCCGAATTAAGCCTGCAACAACAAGACTTTCTACTGGACTTATGCCAAACAATTTGGATGTAAAGACGATGACCCCTTCAGATATACCTAAAGAACCTGGTGTAATACTTATCAATATCGAGAAGGAGTGGAATGCTGAAATCAGCAAACATTTTATCAAGGGAAGACTTATAGAAAATGCCTTGAACGCAAAATTGATGGAGAGCAAGAAGAGAACGGCGTTGAGCAGAAGCAAGAATGAGAGATTTCTGATAAGCAATCGATTCGTTCTTATTCGACACCATCCGTTGATAATGTTGTTTATGCTCTTTAAGAACCTCCGTCTATTACTTGAAACCTTTAGTGGAAAGGTGATAATCACTAACAAAATCAGGAAAGCAATTAAGAAGAATAGAAAAACTGGGATGCTGAACATTTTGTATTTGGCATAAATCAACACTATACTTCCCATACCAATAATGGAATTAAAAAAGAAGTTGAGTATGTATGTTGCCGCCATTGTAGAAAGAAACGAAGAGTAAGAAAAATCATAATTTGTTTTAAGGTAAACAGCCCTGAATGCGGCACCAGTTCTAAATGGAACAAGGTAATTGCCCATTGTTGACACAAATGAAAGTCCGAACCACTCTCTCAATTTCAGGTCTATTTTAAACGGTTCAAGCAGTATTTTTGTGAAATATCCTCTAAGTGAAATGATTGTTAGAGATAACAAACACAATATCAGAGTAAATTTGACGGATATCTGGGAAATAATCTTAAATTCATTTATGTGATTCTTAACATATATCCCGCACCAGGCTATGAAAAAGATCAGGATAGCAATTGAAAGATAGTTTCTTTTAAGGTTCATTTCTGTGTATCTTATTTACATCGTGTTTTCCAATATGAAATCTGTCTCAGGGGTGCAGGCCAAAATGGTTCTATTTTATCTATAATAAAAATCAATACATGGGGTAGAAATCTATAAAATCGAGTTGGAAGGAGATATCTTGATTCACTTTTTTCAATCCCCAGTCCAATCGATGTTATAAAATCGAGCATTTCCTTTTTTGAGGCATACCACATCTGTCTTCCTGCCCTTCTTTGAAAAACTCGCTGAATAAAATATAAGAAATACCTTAAAGAATATTTGTTCAGTGAGTCAAAAACAAATGCTCCAGTATCATCCATGACTCTCTTTACCTCTTCTACTATTCCTCTCGGTCGGTAGTAGTGAAAAATCAGACGCATAGAGAGCACATTATCAAAAACATTATCCTTAAAGGGTAGATTAAATGCATCGCATCTTACAAGAGGAGATTTTATTCTCTTTTGAGCAACATGGAGCATACCAGGAGAATAGTCAGCGCCTATCACTCTGGCACCACTGCTCTCGAGAAAACTTGTAAACCTCCCTGTACCGCACCCCAAATCCAGTATAAAGCCTTTCTCATTGTCTAAAAATGAGGAGACAACTTTCTGGTCTATAGTCCGGGCATAGTAGCCCATTTTATGCTCATAGGCATCCATCTTTTCCTTCTCTACAAAAACTTGCTTTTTATCTTTTGACCAACGCTTTCTATTCATCTCTTAATCTTCTCATATAATTTGAGATATTGCCTTACTACTACATCTGAATTATATTTTTCTAAAAATTCATTTCTACTATTTTCAGAAATGGTTTGATAAAGATTTCCATCATCTAATAACTTCTGAATAGCACCTGTCAATTGGTCTACTCTGTTCGGTGATACTAACATCCCTGTCTTATTATTGACAATCATTTCAGAGAGCCCTCCAACATTGGTGGAAATCACTGGGGTTCCCACTGCAAAGGACTCCATCATCACCAATGGAAAATGGGGAATTGAACTATGTGTGTAAGGTAACACCATCACATCTGAAGCAGAAATGAATTTTCTGACATCCACTTTTCCCAATATGATTACCTTTTTGTTCAAGTCGTGCTCTCTGATAAGTTTAAAAACTTTTTTAGTTTCACTCCCTTTGCCACTCCGGGCAATAAGAAGGAGAACATTATCGTTTTTCTTAACTATATTCTTAAACGACATAATTAGATCAGGCACCCCTTTCACTGGAGAAAAATGTCCAAGATATGAAATAATCTTGTCGCCTTTCAGTCCAAATTCCCTCCTTGCTTTTTTCTTATTGTGAGGCTCAAAATATTTCGGAGAAATGCCAAATGGGATAACGACTACTTTCTCCTCAGGTATATCAAGTGAGAGTAATTCCCTTTTTTGAAAATGAGTGCTAACTATATAATATCTGCACTTAAAGGATGAAAAATAGGTTCCCATTTTGTTTTTTACCAGCCAATGAGAAATATGTTGTTTTGTAAAAGTACCTCCCCGATGGATGAAAAATCTCTGCAACGGAGTACCAAAGATTACAAATGTATTTTTATTTGCTGTATATACGACATCACTGATGAAGGATACTGCTGGATTATTTTGATGAATATAAACCGCATCACACTCTTTTGCAATTTTTTTTACGGTCCTGATGTATCTTCTCAAATTTACAAATGGTCCACCTAATCCTGATTTCAGGTAGTTGATTACTTCATAGGGCTTATTTGCACCAGAATCTAATGGTGCAATAAGAGTGGTTCCAATCCCAGCATCGCAAAAAGATGTTGCAAGAGAATCCATAAAGGTTCCTCCACCCTCCAAACTGAGAGGCTTGAAGTAGTACATAGAAACCAGGACTTTCATAAGTATAACAACTTTTATTTCCTACCTAAATACTGCTGTCTTCATCTCTTCATAGACAATCTTAACTCCTTTTGGTACAGCTCGCGAGCAAGAAGAAACTACTTGAATCTACACTATCTTTCACCACATAGTCATCTACGGTCACATCTATCTCCTTCAGGTTCAAATTGACCACTCTGCGAAGTGATTTCTTCAACCATTCTGGTGTATATCTCCAAATCGACTTCATTCTGGGAGAGATGTTTCCCCCCATTCTCCTTCTCTCCCATTCATAAGCTTCTGGAATCCCATAAATTCCATATATATTTATGTTCCTAAAGCAAGTGCTCAAGAGTTGATCAAGTGATTTAGCATCATATTCCTGAAAATGCTCCGGGTTCCATGGAATGTTGCTATTGCCTAAACGAAATAACCGGTTGGGGGTAGCCAGAATAAACCTACCCCTTTCAGTTAGAACGGTCTTTACACTATCAAGAAAGTTCTGAGGCTCTGGTATATGTTCAATAAATTGCATCGCTGTTACCACCTCAAAATTGTTTGGTTCAAAATGTTTCTCTATTAACATGGCATCCATCACCTGAAAATCGATATTGTCAGCTCTATATGTTTCTCTGGCTTTTCTTATGCGTTCGGAAGAGAGGTCTATCCCTACCACAGTTTTAGATACTAGTGACAGGAGGAAAGTACCGTATCCATATCCACATCCTATGTCCAAAACAGTTTTATTTTTTAAATACTCTAAGAAAAACTTGTAAGAGGCAACATGTTCCATGATCAGAGGCATTCTATCGGCAGGAAAGCCCAGGATTTCATATTTGCCGTCAGTGACCTTAAGAAAGGGCAACCATTTCTTACCCACTCTTTCTTTAGTCACTTGAATTTCGATGTTCATCTTGTTCTTAAAAGGTGGTTCCTAAGCAAAATCGATTTTTTCTCACAGATAAAAATAAATACATAAGCAAAAGAAAGAGGGAGACATTTGGTAAATCTCAACAGGAGACGTTCTACTATCTTGTGAGGTTTCTTATTCTTAAGAATCTGAGGACCTCTATCGCTCCCTATAGAAATTGTTTTATATCCACTCTCTTTAGTATAGCGAACCCATTCACTCAGAGTAGCCAGTATCTCTTGAGGTTGGTTAGTTCCTCGATAAATTCCTAGTTTGTTAAGTATCCCATAAGAATTGGGAACCGCAAGACACACACGCGCACTCGGGAGGCAGACTCTTTTTATTTCTTCAAGACCTGCTTTTGGATCTCTGAAATGTTCGAGAGACCCGATGACAGAAACATAATCAAACACCTCGTCCTTAAATGGAAGATATTCTCCCTCACCTAACACCAAGTCAATTTCTTTTGACACCAATCCTTTCGCCGTTGACAGCGCAGTAAGAGATATATCCATTCCATAACACTCTGCCCCTTTGGCTTTAGCCACTGCAAGGGCACCTCCCACACCGCATCCTATATCAAGATACCTGCTACCTGGTTTTATCTTGAGCCCAGAAAGAAAGTTCTTCATACGCTTAAAATCAAGCAACCTCGCATCTTGTTTAAAATGATAGAGTCGATTATAATAATCTCTGCTTTTGGTACTATTCATTTTGAAATCAGACCGCTTCACATCTTTAAAATATTTCCTTATTTTTTACAACCCAATCGATAAGATTTTTGATTCCAAGTTTAATATCTGTTTTCGGTTCCCATCCTAATAGTTGCTTAATCCTGCTCAGGTTTGAAATATAAACTTTCTGGTCTGATGGACGCCAGTCAGCAAATCTGATCTCGCTTCTTTTACCAGTGCTCTCTGCTATGATATCCAAAAGTTCAAGAAGAGAAATTTTGTTCTTATGGCCACCTCCAATATTGAAAACACCCAGTTTCAAGTCACTCGTCAAGAACCTGTCATAAGCCTCTATCAAGTCAGTAACATATAAGACATCACGAACCTGCTTTCCATCACCGTAAATGGTTATCGGTCTGCCTAATAAGGTAGAGATAACAAAATGTGCAACCCATCCCTGGTCTTCCACTCCAAACTGTTTCTCCCCATAAATACAACTCATCCTGAAAACCCCAATCTTTAATCCATATAGATGACCGTAATCTTGCGTGTAGATGTCGCCTGTCAATTTAGAACACCCATAAGGTGTATGCTCACATAAATCTATAGGAAAATTTTCTGGAACGCCTTTATCATACTTATCTTCAAACCTATAATGTTTTTCTTCTTCAATAACTCTGATTGAGTTGACATTATCGCCGTAAACCTTATTGGTAGAGCAGAAAATAATCGCGGGTTTCTTTTTAGACTCTCTTGCTACTTGCAAAACATTGAAAGTTCCCTCAACATTGACCGAGAAATCGATTTGTGGGTCAATTACTGATGTGGTAACAGCTGTTTGAGCAGCTGTATGGAATATTACATCCACACCTTCAACCGTTTCTCTCAATCTCTCAAGATCTCTTATATCGTATTTTAGGAGTGTAATACCAGGATGTTTTTCTCGAAGATAATCCCAAATGTAGGTAATGTTCTTCATCTCTTTTCCTAATATTTCAGCACGTGATAGATTGTCGTAAACTATTACCTCCTCCCCTCTCTTTGAATAGTACTCCGCTATGTGTGAGCCAATAAAACCAGCTCCTCCAGTAACTAATATCTTCATCTTAACTCCTTCACCAGGTTTTTGTATACTTTAACCAATTCATCAATTGTAGCATTCCAGTTAAATCTATTTTTGACGAACTCATTCCCAGCTTTTGCAAGTCTGTTCGCAAGAGATCTATCAGAAAGAATCTTCACTATGGCATCTGCCAACTCCTTTGGGTTTTTCTCTTGCACCAACATCCCTGTTTTTTCGCCTTTTACAATATCGACAATGCCCCCAACATTTGAGGCGATAACGGGTCGTTGGTAACTCATTGCTTCCAGAAGTACTATCCCAAGACCTTCAGTATCTCCTCTTGAATCAACAATAGCAGGCAGTACAAAGAGTGCACATCGTCGAAAATATGGGTCCAGTTCCTCATGTGAGACAAATCCTGTAAATTCCACGCAATTTTTAAGATTTAGATCACGAACCAATTTGTCCAGTTTAGTCCTTTCATCACCTTCCCCTACAATCGTCAGTGTAATTTCCCTCTCTTTACGAACCATAGAGATAGCTTTTATCAAGTAATCTATTCCCTTCCGTTCCACGAGTCTGCCTACAAACAAGATATTAGGAATCCTTGCTCTTTGGTTAGATTCGCTAGTGTTCTTTTTCGGTTGTATATTCTCAAATCCAGAACCACAAGGAATTACCTTTATTTTCTTACTGCAAATCTGCTCTATCTCTCTGCCAGTGAATGAAGAGATCGCAATAATATCATCAGCCTTTTGCAACGCCCATTTCATTGGTTTCAGCAAGAAATTTAATTTTTTTGTAATCAACAACGCCTCTGCTCCATAGAAGGTATATACAAGTTTTACCCCACCAACCTTTTTGCCAAGCCATCCAAAAATGGCATGTGGAAATGGCCAATGAACATGAATTATCTCGAATTTTTCTCTCTTACAAATTTGGTATATTTTTATCATACCTCCCACTATATAAAATGGAACAAGCATAAGAAATTTCGGTTCCCTTTCGATTCTTTCAACGGTCATCTCTTCATGTGTCAGATTTTCCCATTTTTTGAAAAAATATCTGAATCTTTTAACATCTATGCCTGATATTTTTTGATTTCCAAGTCCCTTATATGAGGATACAAATACACTAATGTCTACTCCGTTGTTTTTGAGTCGTTTTATGGTTTCAGTAAGCCAGGGGGTAATTACATCACCTTCATACCTCGCAAAAGCAGTTACTATATATAAAACCTTCATTCTTTAATCCTTTCTTTCAGCCAGTCTTTTACATACCCCATAAACTCGTAAATATCCGAAATCTTCTGAAGATTTTCGTAGACTTCTTCCTACCCTATCTCCAGATAATTATAAACAAGAATATTTCTAAAACCAGCAATGGGAGCAAATTTTTGGGCAAATCTCATAGGAATTACTCTCAACTCTCCTAATCGCATTATAGCCTCTTTATAATCCTTAGGCTTTTCAGCTTGTTCTAACGAGATTATTCTTCCGGCTATGTCAATACAACACTGAGCTGCAATTTCGAGCCACCTCTCGGTCATGGCTCGTAAATTTGCATCATCAACAAAATCATCAAACCTTTTTCTTTTGAGCGGCTCTAAGTTCAGCAAGCATTCCTTCAGTTTTTCTAAATGCCTCTCTATGCCGCTGAATTCCTCTTTCATAATTTGTTTCCTCCAATATTTCTTTCCTCTGTTTTCTCAAGACAGGAAGGTAGTCAAAATATTTGCTTAAAGTAATTGCCTCAAATTCAACTCTCTCATAAACACTTTTCTCATAAACTAATTTTCCCGCCGCTATGACATTATACACCAGTTCAATGGGGGCAAAATTTAAAATCACAACATCAACCCTTTCAGTGTTCAATGCTTGGCGTAATTCGCTGGCAAGTCTGTATTTGAAATCGTATAGCACTTTCCTATCTACCACTACCCCGATGTCATAATCACTCAAAGGTCCGGTTTTACCACCCACTCGGGAGCCAAAAAGGTATGTCAGCCTTACCTCCTTTGTCTCTTGCATAATCTTTTTAATCTTATTTCTCATACCATTCCCTTTTCTTTACGTTCCTCTATATAATCTTTGAGTGCTCCCTGCCACGGTCGCATTCTGTTCAACTTTAATTTTTTTAACGCCCTGTTCTCCAATACAGAGTATCTCGGCCTTCTCACCGAAGATGGGAATTCTTTCGAGTTAACCCTTTTCAAATTTACATTAAAGTCCAAAAATGTGAAAATCGCTTTCGCAAATTCATACCACGAACATTCACCCTCATTCGTTATATGGTATATTCCATAAAAGTTCGTCTTTATCAGTGCTTTAATCTGTTGCGATAAGTCTAATGTATATGTAGGGGTAAGAACTTCATCGTCCACCACCTTTATTTCGTCCTTCTCCTTTGAAAAACGCACCATTGTGTCAATGAAATTACCTCCCTTACCAATACAGGTATGGATACCATACAATCCCGATGTTCTGACTATAAAATAATTTTCAAGAATGTATCTGATATAATACTCTCCTGCCAATTTGGACAGCCCATATACATTCAATGGGCGAGGTATGTCCGTTTCTATATATGGACTCCCCTTTTCACCATCGAAGACATAGTCTGTGCTTATATGGAAAAGGGTATTATGCAGTCTCTTACATACGATAGCTAAATTTTTAGCACCTATACCATTCACCTCATAAGCCTCTCTGTCATTTTTCTCGCATTCTTTTACATTAGTAAAAGCAGCTGTATTGATAATCAGTGCAGGGGAAATTTTTCCAAGAGTTCGGTTGACGGATTCAAAATCTGTTATATCCATATCCTGAATAGCCAAAGGAACAATCTCCTCATCTTTCAGTGTTCTGACAATATCACTTCCAAGTTGCCCATCTGCGCCAACTACGGCAATTTTCATTAAAGCGATTTTAAAAGAAAATGTGCAAAAGTCAAGAAAAAAGAACCCACGAATCACACGAACAATATAAAAAAGTTCTCATAAAAAAATAAATTGTAATTCAGACACTGATTACCATCTCAGGATCCGTTGCGCAGCATCCCATACGGGTCTGTGACCGTATGGAATGGACAGATATACATTGCAAGTCATTGGTGGTTGGTCATTGGTGCTTTTATTCTCACTAATGTAGTTCTTCTGCGTAAATCAGTGTCTACTTAAGGATAATGTAGGAAATGCTGAATCTGGTTCATTATCCTTTTGGTTTTGTTTTTTACTTGACATCTTTTGTCTCTTTTATAATATAAATTAAAATATGTTGTTTTTTTAAAAAATCTAAAGAAAGGAGGTGTTAAAAGATGAATCCAATTAAGGGGTTCTTGGTAAAGAGGCTACTGCAGAAGGCGGTGTCAGACTTCGCTAATGGTTCTATGAAAGGTTTAAAAAGGAGTTTCTCGATCGCAAGTAAGGTGGCCCTTTCTGGTCGACAACGGGAGATGATGAAAGACCTTCGACAGAAAGTCCAAACCGGTCATCCTCAACTTGAACTCATCAAAAGACTCTCAAAAGGTGTAAATCCAAACTGCAGAGATAGATTTCTCGTCAACTTCTTCATAGGTGGGATGAAATGTTCAGAGGTGAGGGGAAGATTGCATAACCAGAATAATGGGTTCCATATCCCCTTCTTGCTGGTCATATCTCCAAGTATGAGATGTAATTTGAGATGTAAGGGTTGCTATGCCGGAGATTATTCAAAAAAAGATGGCATGAGCTTCGATTTGATGAACCGCATCATCACCGAAGCAAAAGAGTTAGGCATTCATTTTATAACGATTTCCGGCGGGGAGCCATTTCTCTGGCCCCACCTGTTTGACATCTTGAATAACCATCTCGATATGGCTTTCCAGATATATACTAACGGGACATTCATAGATGCGAGGGTTGCGAATAAATTAGCCGAAGTGGGCAACGCAGTCCCTGCAATAAGTATAGAGGGTGCAGAAGAGGATACGGATAGAAGAAGAGGTAAGGGTGTATATCAAAAGATTATGAACGCAATGGACAATCTGAATAAAAAGGGTGTGATTTTCGGTTTCTCTGCAACGGTCGGGAAGTATAATGTTGATGACTTAACCAGTGAAGACTTTATCAACAAGATGATAGAAAAAGGCGCTTCATTCGGGTGGTATTTTATGTATGTTCCTGTTGGCAAGAAACCGAGTGTGGAAGCGATGATGACACCAGAACAGAGGGATGGATTGAGAAAATGGGTCGAGTATGCGCGTAATAATAAGCCCATCTTTATCGGAGATTTCTGGAACGATGGCCCTTGGGTTGGAGGATGCATCTCAGCTGGGAGAGAATACCTTCACATCATTCCCAATGGAGATGTTGAACCCTGTGTATTCTGCCATTTCGCCGTAGATAATATAAAAGAGAAATCTCTGTGCGAAATACTCGCCTCTTCCTTCTTTAAATTTATCCAGAAAAAACAGCCATTCAATGAGAACCATCTCAGACCGTGCATATTAGTGGATAATCCACAACTCTTAAGAGATATTGTTGCAGAGACCGGCGCCCATCCTACACATGAAGGTGCGGAGAAATTGATAACCACCCTTGCTTCCAAGGTGGACAGATATACTGAAAGTTATGGTAAGATAGCCGATAGAGTTTGGAAAGAGGAGTATTTGAGCGATCCTGTCTGGAAGAATAGGCTGAAAAGATGGACTCTCCAGTTCAAGGAGGGAAAGTATGATTAAGAAGGCTATTTTAGCAAGCATCGGGGCAATAGCGCTGACAAAAGAGAAGACCAAAAAGTTCGTCGACGATCTGGTAAAGAAGGGAGAGATATCAAGGGAAGAAGCGCCCGGTTTTGTAAAGGAGTTGATCGAGCGAGGTGAGGAAGTGGATCGTAGAATAATCGATGCGATCGAACGCGCTATCAACAGAGTGAATCTACCAACCCGCTCTGATATAGAAGAGATCAAAAAGAAACTTGATCAGATAGCAAAGAAACTCAAATAAGTGGTAGGGGAACAGCCTTAAGGCTGTTCCCCTATCTCTCTCCCTCGCTTGCAACCGTTTCTCTTAACCAATGTTGAATCTCTACGGGCGGTATAGAAATATTAAGAGAACCCACCAGATATTTACTGTCTTTGCAAAATATGGTTTTGGATGGATAGTAGATAGGCTCGCTTTCAAATTTTCCTTTAAAAAAAAGAGACTGCAAAAAAGTGGTATTGAACACCGACTGAGATTGGCACTCGAAGGACTCGGACCAACATTCGTGAAACTCGGCCAGTTCTTGAGTGTGAGACCGGACCTTCTCCCACAAAGTTATATCGTTGAATTGAGTAAACTTCAAGATGAGGTCTCTCCTCTCCCCTTTTCCATAATAAAACAGACCATAGAGGATGAGTTGAAAGAACCAATATCAAAACATTTCTCTTCTTTCCAAGAAAGACCAATCGCTTCTGCCTCTCTGGCACAGGTCCATCGTGCAACCATAGATGGTCATAAAGTTGCAGTGAAGGTTCAGCGTCCGAAAATTAGAAAGGTAATAAGAACAGACCTTGAAATATTATCAGATTTGGCAAAGATAGCAGAAACAAGAATACCCGAACTTAAAGACTACGATCTCACAGGAAAGGCTGATGAGATAAGGAAGATATTGACCGCTGAACTCAATTTTATAAATGAGGGAAAGAATATTGAAAGATCCAGAAAAAATTTCAAGGATGATAATACTGTTGTGATACCAAAGATTTACTGGGACCTCACCACTTCAAATATTCTAACTATGCAACTCATAGATGGGACCAAGATTGCAGATATAGAAAGAATAAAGAGGTCAGGATTGGGCTGTAAAGCGGTAGCGAGAAGGGGGGCGAATTTGATACTGAAACAGGTCTTTGAACATGGGTTCTTTCACGGCGACCCGCACCCCGGTAATATTTTTGTAACAAAGAGTGGAAAGATTGCCCCATTGGATTTCGGGATGGTCGGGCAACTCGACTCGCAGACCCTCGATAACTTAACCGACCTTTTTATCGGGGTAGTAGAAAGGAATGTTGATGAGATCATTCACACATCTACAGCACTCGGTGCAATAGATGAAGAGACCAACATTTCGGAATTAAAACTCGACATTATGAGGTTGATCGATGAGTACACCAATATACCTCTGAATAAGATAAATTATAAAGCAGCTGCTGATGAGGGTTTCGTACTCGCACGAAAATACAAGATGAGACTTCCTACGAATTTGGTTCTGCTCGCAAAATCCCTCTCCACCGCCGAAAATATTGGTAGGATTCTGGACCCATCTTTCGACATAATTTCTCATGCCCGTCCTTATGTGAAGAGATTGGTGAAAAAGAGAACGTCCCCAACATCAATTATAAAGAGGAATGTGACTATTCTTAGAGAATATTTTAGACTGATGAAAAGGTTTCCTGATGAATTTTCTGAGATTTCAAGAAAGATTAGAAAAGGCAGTATTGAAGTGAGGTCGCACCAGTTCAATGAATTTATGGATATATGGGAGAAGTTGGCCAATCGAATAGCGGTGGCTGTAGTAATATTCGTTACTGCTTATGTTTCGATCATTCTAATTGACAGGGGTCCTCGAGTGCTTGGAATACCTGTAATAAGTGGGATAGGCTTTCTGGTCGCCATAGCCCTTGCAATACTTTTGGTTGGAAAAATTTTACGCTCTAAAAAAATATGAATTAAACCACAGATTTCATCCTTCTTTCCACATGTGGTTTCTTTTTTCTCTGTCCATACGGATCCTGAGATGTTCTCAAAAGTTTCTTTTTTCTTGACAATTTTGATAAAAATAGTATAGTAAAATAAAGATGAAGGAAGACATATTTGATGAGGTAAAAAGAATTCATGAGGAGATGGAGCTCCTTTTTGACAATTTCTTCCAGGTGAAATATTCATTTTCACTTACAGAACGTAAATGGCATCCATCGGTGGATGTATACGAGACAAAGGATAAGGTTGTGTTGGTAGTCGAACTTGCAGGGGTACAAAAAGAGGATATAGAAATTTCAGCATCCGAAAAAACAATTCACATCCACGGTATAAGAAAGGAAAAGGATAGAGCCGAAAGTAGATGCTACCATTCAATGGAAATTAGGTTTGGCCCTTTTGAGAGGAAGATTGTTCTTCCCTCCCGAGTCGACCCTGAACATATAGAGTTCAAGTTCATAGATGGACTTTTAGAGATAGAATTGCCGAAGATCCGAGTGTCAAAACCTGAGCCAGTAACCGTCGAGATAAAGTAGACAAAAATGGCTGAAGAGGTAAAAATCCCTGAGGTTCTCCCCATCTTGCCGACAAGAGTAGTAGTATTTCCCTACCTTGTAGCTCCTGTAGTCATCAAAGAAAAGAAACTCGTACATCTCATTGACGAGGTTCTGCAGGGAGATAGGCTGATGGGCATAGTTGCCCCAAAATCAAAGATTAAATCCCCGGGTCCCAAAGACCTCTCTAGGGTAGGGACCGCGGTCACTATAATGAAGATGCTCCGTCTTCCTGATGAAAGTATCAGACTCTGGGTTCAAGGGATTGCGCGTATAAGAACTATAGATTTTGAGACTGTCGACCCTTACATAAAGGCAAGGATTGAGGTTATTAAAGAGAAATGGCAAAAGAGTGTTGAACTCGATGCACTCATTCGCAATGTCTCTGGACTATTTCAGAAGATCGTGGAGAACTCTCCCCATCTTCCTGATGACCTTCAAGTAATCATAATAAACATTGACAACCCGAGTAAACTCGCAGATTTTGTCACTTCAAATTTAGACATCGAATTCAAAGAAGAGCAGAAGATATTAGAAACCTTTGACCCCAAAGAGAGGCTAAAATATCTCATCCCAATCCTCACAAAGGAATTGAACATACTGGAAATAGGTGCGAAGATAAGGTCGGAGGTCAAAACCGAGTTAGATAAGACCCAAAAGGAATACTACCTCCGTGAACAATTACGTGCTATCCAGAAAGAATTAGGCGAGAAAGATGAAAAGACTGTAGAGATTGAAGAATTCAAGAAAAAGATTGAACTTGCACATATGCCTAAAGAGGCAGAAGATGCTGCACGCAAAGAACTCGACAGATTAGCAATAATGCCGATACAGGCCGCAGAGTATACGGTATCGAGAACCTATTTAGACTGGCTCGTCGACCTCCCTTGGTCAGTTGAGACAAAAGATAATATAGATGTGAAGGATGCCAAGAGAATCCTCGATGAAGACCACTATGACCTTGAAGATGTGAAGGAAAGAATATTAGAATATCTGGCGGTAAGGAAACTAAAAGGTGAGGCAAAGGGACCGATACTATGTTTTGTTGGGCCACCAGGAGTAGGAAAGACCTCTTTAGGACAGTCAATAGCACGGGCATTGGGTAGAAAGTTTGTAAGGCTATCACTCGGGGGTGTTAGAGACGAAGCAGAAATAAGGGGACACCGCAGGACATACATCGGAGCCCTTCCCGGAAGAATCATTCAGGGCATAAAACGGACAGGTTCTAAAAACCCTGTGTTTATGCTCGATGAGGTAGATAAAATTGGGGTAGATTTTCGGGGTGACCCTGCGAGTGCACTTTTAGAAGTATTAGACACCGAGCAGAACCACACATTTCAAGACCATTACCTGGATGTGGCTTTTGATCTCTCAAAAGTTATGTTCATAACCACCGCAAATATCGTCGACCCAATTCCTCCTGCACTGAAAGATAGAATGGAAACTCTTGGGCTCCCCGGGTATATTGAAGAAGAAAAATTGCACATTGCAAAGAAGTATCTCATCCCCAAGCAGTTACATGAGAATGGATTGACAGCGAAAGTCATAAGTTTTACTGATAGGGCGATTCATACTTTAATAAGAGATTATACAAGGGAGGCAGGATTGCGAAATCTCGAGAGAGAAATCGGTTCGATATGCAGAAAAGTGGCGAAGAAAGTCGCTGAGGGGAAGAAGGGTAAATTCAATATAGATAGAAAGGATCTGCACGAATATCTGGGTCCTGCCAAGTTCTTCTCGGAGGTAAGGAAGAAAAAGGACGAGATTGGCGTCGCAACAGGCGTTGCGTGGACACCTGCAGGTGGAGAGATACTCTTTGTAGAAGCAACTAAAATGAAAGGGACAAAATCCCTTACACTTACAGGAAGTATCGGCAATGTGATGAAGGAGTCTGCACAGGCAGCCCTTTCTTACCTACGGTCTAAAACAAAGAAATACAAGATTGAGGAAGGATTTTTTAATAGCTCTGATATACACATCCATGTTCCTGCTGGTGCCATACCAAAAGATGGCCCATCTGCAGGAATAACGATTACAGTATCCCTTGCCTCCTTACTTACAAAGAAACCTGTAAAATCCGACATTGCGATGACAGGCGAGATAACCTTACGAGGAAAGATACTCCCTGTTGGGGGAATAAAAGAGAAGGTATTGGCTACAAGAAGAGCTGGTATAAACAAAATCATCATCCCAAAAGAGAACCGAAAAGACCTTGAAAAGATACCGGAAAATATAAAAGAAGATATGAAATTCATATTTATCGATACGATAGACGATGCCCTCAAGGCATCGCTCCAGAATCGTAAAAAATCCCATTTATAAAAACCAACATGGAACAACGAACAATCCATATGGAGAGGTAAAAGGCAATGAGAAGGAAATGGAAAGTAAAACCTTTTACGAAAGTCAAGCATTCAAATAAAATCTACTATCGTGAAAAAGAGAAGAAGAAGGCAGAAGAGTTGATAAACGATGAATTCAAAGATAGAATACTCTGTCTCGATTTTGGCACAGCAAGGATCGGCGTCGCAGCGAGCGACCCGCTCCATATAACAGCGCAGGGACTCGATACTATCAAGGTTAAAAGTAAAGAAGAAACCTTTGCGGAGATAAAAAACCTGATCGAAAAATACGATGTTTCTGAAATAGTTGTGGGCAATCCTTTAACAATGACCGGAAAAGAAGGAAAGAAGTCTGCATCGGTTAAAAAATTTGTGTCCAAGTTGAAGGAGAGATTTTCACTCCCTGTTATTCTTCAGGATGAGAGACTGACCTCCAAGGAGGCAGAAAAGATAATGAGGGAAGCAGGCAAAAAGCCTTCCCTTGAGAAGGAGAATGTAAACAAAGTTGCAGCTATTTTAATCCTTCAGAGTTACCTACAGAGTATAAACTATTAGTATATGAGAAAAATTTCTATAAATCGAGACTTATGGAAAATTAAATTTGATATTTTAATCATAGTCTCCTCTTCAATTGTTCTATTGCCCATCTACCATATATTTCTGGCACCACCTTCTCTTATCTCAAAAGCTGAGAGAAAAGAAATCTGTATAAGGCAAGGGATGAATGTTGTACAGATTGGGGGTTTTCTGCTAAAAGAGGGAATAATTGATGACGCAAAGAGTTTTGTATATCTTGCAAAGATAAGAGGCGTCGAAAGAGAACTGAAGGCGGGACGGTACATATTAAAACTCAATATTCCCGAGTTGGACGCGGTGAAGATATTGAACAAAGGCGGTTCTATCTCGGGTAATGTTACTATACCCGAAGGTTTCACAATAAAAGAGGTAGCAGCCGTATTGAAAAAATATACAGACATCGATGAAGAAGAATTTTTAAATTTAACAAATGATAAGAAATTTATAGAAGAGTTAGGGATAGATGGCACATCGCTTGAAGGTTACCTCTATCCTGATACCTACAATTTTTATTGGAAGATGAAAGAGTCTGCTATCATAAGAACTATGGTGGGTAGATTCAAAGAAATCTTCACTGAGAACTCCAAAAGGAGGGCAGAGCAATTGGGTTTTAAGGTGGGTGAAATAGTGACTCTTGCGTCTATAATAGAAAAAGAGACAGCGTTCGATGATGAGAAACCAATAATATCCGCTGTATTTCACAATCGGTTGAAACTGGGGCGTCCACTTCAGGCGGACCCTACAATTCAATACATCTTACCAAAACACAGAGAGAGGTTACTATACAAACACCTACAGATAGACTCACCGTATAATACATACAAGCACAAGGGTTTACCCCCAGGGCCAATATGCAGTCCAGAAAAGGCGTCTTTAATAGCTGCCTTATATCCAGCCGATCGTGACTATCTATATTTTGTAGCCAAAGGCGATGGGTCTCACATATTCTCACGCCATCTAAAAGAACACCTGAACGCCAAAAAAGAAGCAAAGAAAAACAGAGGGAGTTAGCGGACACCAGAATATGAATTTCCACTATAGGATAGAAAATCATCCGATACTCAAATTTAAAAAAGGTCAGAGAGTGAAATTTACTTTCGATGGTGGAGAGTTGGAGGGGTACGAGGGTGAACCGATAGCAGCTGCACTCCATGCTGCAGGCATAAAAGTTCTGAGAAGAAGTATAAAACTGAATAGACCGAGAGGCTTTTTTTGTGCTATTGGCAAATGTTCTTCCTGTCTTATGAAGGTAAATGGTAAAGTGAATGTTATGGTATGTATCACACCACTGAAAGAAGGCACAGTCGTAGAGACCCAGAGTGGAAGAGGAAAACTTGCTATGGAGTGCAACAACCATGTTGTTGCCCAAAAGAGCATTGACACGGTCAATGCATTCCAAAAAGATTAGAAGTTATGCACAAGTATGATATTGCAGTTATAGGCGGCGGACCAGCAGGACTTTCAGCGGCAAATGCAGCGGTACAACTTTTGGGTGAACGGTCAAAGATCATAGTCATAGATGAGAATCCAAAATTAGGCGGACAACTTATAAAACAGACCCATATGTTCTTCGGCTCGGCATCACATTACTGCGGGGCAAGAGGAGTAGACATCGCTGATATTTTGAAAGAAAAAGTCAAAGAGAAGAATGTGGAGACCTTATTGAATACAACGGTTGTGGGTTATTATGGCGATCTGACAATCGGAGTTCATCAACTTGATAATAGTGATGAAAACTTCTTTTCTATAAAGGCTGAAAAAATCATCGTAGCCACCGGTGCAAACGAAAATTTTCTTTCCTTCGTTAACAATGACTTGCCCGGGATATACGGCGCGGGTGCAGTCCAGACTCTGATGAATGTGTATGGCATAAGACCGGGTAAAAAGGCCTTGATGATTGGTTCTGGTAATATTGGATTAATAGTGAGTTATCAGCTTATGCAGGCGGATGTCGAGGTGGTTGGTCTGGTTGAAGCGATGGACCACATAGGTGGATACCCGGTCCATGCATCGAAACTCGCCAGATGCGACGTCCCTTTCTATATCCCATACTCGATAAAAGAGGCACTCGGTGAAGAAGAAGTGAGTGGCGCTGTAATTGCAAAACTCGATAAGAGATGGAATTTCATAAAAGGAACAGAAAAAAAGATAGAATGCGACACAATCTGTCTCGCAGTGGGTTTATCGCCTCTGAGCGAGTTTTTCTGGGCAGCTGGTTGTAAACTCGTCTATGTGAAAGAACTGGGTGGATATGTCGCAGTCCACAACGATGATATGGAAACCACGAAAGAAGGGATATATCTTGCGGGTGATGTATCGGGCATCGAAGAGGCAGTAACTGCAATGCTCGAGGGGAGAATAGCAGGCGCACAGGCATCAGTCTCCCTCTTCCCCGAAATAAAACCCAAAGCAGAGAAAGTAAAAGAGCGAGCAAAAGAAGAGTTGAGGGTCTTTCGTGCAGGACCTTTCGGGGAAAAAGCAAGAATAGGTAAAGAGAAAATTGATAATCTCAATGCGTAAAAACACCCATACGGGTCCGTAGGGATCGTATGACCGAAGAGCACCATTTAAAAATAACAATTCAAAATTATCAATTAGTCCCGCACATAAATTTATGTGCGGGACTAATTGATAATTGTTAATTTTGATTTGAATCTGTGATTCTCGGTGTTTAATATGTAATCTGGGATAATACCCATGCGAAAAACAGGTATAGCAACAGAGAAAGATTTGCACAAGATTCTACCTCCAGAAGATGGACTCAAAAAAGGAGGTGTCGTCCTTCTGGAATGTTTTGAGAGGATACCTTGTGATCCATGTGTGGACGCATGTCCAAGAGGTGCAATCACAATAGATGGGAGTATAAACGAACTGCCAAAAGTAAATTTTGAATTATGCAATGGGTGTGGTCTGTGCATAAGTAAATGCCCTGGACTCGCAATATTTGTAATAAATAAGTATTATTCTGATAATGAATCTCTTGTGATGTTATCTTACGAGTTCATCCCTCTACCCAAAAAAGGAGATATTGTAGAGGGGTTAAACAGAAGGGGGAAAAAGGTATGTGATGCGAAGGTGGTCAGGGTATTAAATAAAAAGGCACAGGATAGAACCGCAATCATAAGCATGACTGTGCCAAGAAAATTTGTCATGGATGTGAGAAACATACGGGTAACAAAGGCATAGTTATGGAAAAGGATACCATTATCTGTCGATGTGAGGATGTATCTGAAAAAGAGATCGTAGAAACGGTCAGGTCTGGACTTACTACCTTAGATGAGATAAAAAGGATTCTACGATGTGGTATGGGACACTGTCAGGGAAAGATCTGCAGAACCCTTATAGCACAGATTATCGCAAGAGAAACAGGAAAGAATATGAGTGAGATTGAGCCGCCAACGACAAGACCACCATTCAAACCACTATTACTCGATACACTGGCAAAAGATAAAAATGTATAAGACCGCAGATGCAATCATCATTGGAGGAGGCATAGTAGGTCCTGCCTCAGGGTATTACCTCGCAAAACAGGGGATGAGGGTAGCGCTCTTTGAAAAAGAATATCTGTGCTCTGGCTCTACTGGAAGATGTATCGGTGGTATTCGTCAACAGTTCTCATCAGAAACTACGATCAGGGTGGCAATGGAGAGTGTAAATCTATTCACTAAGATGGAAGAAGAACTGGGTATCGGAGTAGACTGGTATCCTGGTGGATACATCTTCTTAGCACACTCGGAGGAGATGAAACAGAACTATCTCAGTGTAATCGAATTGCAGAAGAGTCTCGGACTTGGTGTAGAGTTCATATCCCCTGAGAAGACTATGAACATAGTTCCGTCTCTGAACCCAGAAGGGATTCTTGGAGCGGCATACTGTAAAAGTGATGGACAGGCAAACCCTTTCCTGGTAGTCAAGGGATATACAGATATGATAAAGAGATTGGAAGGAAATATCTTCACCTATACCAGAGTGACCAAAATCAATGTGAGACATAGCAGGGTAGTATCCATTGAAACCGAAAATGGCGATGAGTATTTTGCACCCATCGTGTTGAACGCCGCCGGACCCTCGTTTAAAGAGGTCGGAACATTAGTACATATAGATCTTCCAACAGAACCTGAAAGGCATGAAGCACTGATCACAGAGGGTGTTGAGAGGATACTTGAGCCCATGCTTGTAGACTACCGTCCTGATGGGTGTTATTTCAACCAGAAGATCGATACGGGTCAATTCATCGGTTGTTATACACCAGACCCAAAAGTGGTTGGGGACGGAGTTGACTCTTCTTTCGAATTCATAAAAGAGATGTCAAAAAGGATGATTCGTTTGCTACCTGTTTTAAGAGATGTGAGGGTCATCCGTCAGTGGGCTGGAAGTTATACGATGACACCCGATGGAAATCCCATAATTGACAGAACAGAGATAGACGGTTTCTATGTTGCAGGTGGAATGTGCGGACACGGGTTCATGCTCGGACCGTCACTTGGAAAACTCGTTGCAGAACTGATAACAACAGGGAAGACATCAATCCCCATAGACGAGTTCTCTCTTACAAGAGATTTTGGTAGAAAAGAGGTAATGAAATAGCCCGATAGAAATGAGTCATTCCTTTCTACTTCAGCCTTGTTTCCTCTTACCACCATATCTGTATGTAAATGCCCCATTGTGATTACCTCCATCACATTAAATCCACATTTTAGAATATACAATACAGATAGAGTTTTGTCAAGTCGGGTAGATACAAACAACATTACACTTTGCTGGTAAGAGCGAGTTTCCATCCAACCCCAAATTCTTCAAAGTCTAATGTGAAGATCTATCGCTTGTTTTCCTAACTTGGATAAACATTTCCGCTTTCCAGCATCTGCCAACCTTTGATAGTTTTGCCCAACTCAAGAGAAATTACCCACCCTACTTTGCACATTGAACTTATCTCAGTAGAAACGAAAACTGGACCTATCTCTTCCTCAGGACCTATATAATCTTCAAACCACAATTCACCAGGTTTAATCTTTGTTACCATAAAATATCCCTCTACAGTCTCAGTAAAATCTTTGGGTGGATTATTCTGAATATAATCATATATCAAATTGGATAGTCCCTCCACCTTTGGGAGTTCATCCTTGAGCTCATCAACAATCTCAGCAGTATTCTCATATTCCTCTTCATTCATGTATCCTTTTCCATTCATCCATTTCACAAATTTCCGCATAACTCTACCTACTGTTTTCATGAATTCTTTACTGCCCATTACCTTTCTGATCATGAAGTAATCGAGGAATTCACTAATTTCAAAAGATCCAATTTTATCAGGCCCAAATATTTCGCAGAACTCTTTATTTTCCTCATTATAGAGTTCATCAAAGAGTTTACTGTCCTTTTCGTTTAGATTTTGGGAAGCACAACCGTTTAAGCAGTGCTCAAAGAGACATATTGCGCTCTCATACCCTCTATAGGTTCTCGGCTTGAATCGGGCTTGCTGTTCCTTCAAAAACTCTCTCAGGACCTGTTTTATTGTTTTCATTTTTATCCTCCATGTTCTTCTGCGGCCATCAGTGTAAACCCCGTTAGTTGTTTACTATCTAACGGGGTAAATCAGTGTCTATTGTCTGAATCACAGAGTAAAAATAGGCGCTGTCCCCATTTTTCCCAAGATTATAGCGTTCTCGCATTACTCTTCGGGCCAAGGTATACACTCGGCATCCACCCCACCCCCAACAGACCTATATCTAGGGTAGGTGTGATGGCGAAAGAAAGAACCGAACAGCTCCACCGACATTGCACAGTAAGCAACTCGATCTTCAAGCGATGGCGCACTGAGTAAAGGCATGATTTCAAAGTCTCTAATTGCATTTAGTGCTCCCCAAAGAGTGTCTTTGAAAACATTAAAAGCAGGGAAATGCAATCCATTGGTAAACCAAACTAAGTCCTTATTTTGGTAAATCCCCTCAAGCCACGGTTTGTAGTCTGAAGGACTTTTTAAGTCACTCTTTATTGCAAATTTTTGCATTTCATCACTCGGTTCCACGAAGTTCCTAACAGCATTTCTATAGTTTCCACGTTGATCGAAACCGGGAATATTGGAGATTAGGTACATTGCTGGTACAGGAGTGCCATTTTCATATCTAAAGCCTCCCAAATGCACTATGAGCCCAGCTCCATCAATGTTTGCTTCTTCTGGATAATCTTTATCGAAGTCACGCTGAATTAGTTCTTGCAACTGTGTAGCAACTGTGGTTAGATTGTCAAAGTCACGTGTCTGGGCAACGAACTGCCTCATCCATTCTTCCATTGTGAGATCAGCAAGGTAACCTAAACCACAGTAACCTACTACAGCCCTTCGACGAGGCCACGGAATAACTTTGGTAGTTGCACCTATTTCTACATCTTGATATAAACTGCCTGTAGTATTAGCAATGAGACTCACATTCCTGTCTGCAGCGAACACGATACCTTCTGGAAAGTAAGCGGATAGTAGAATCGACATGGTTTCCCTCCTTAAATATAAGCTATAGAACATTGTTCAGTCCATAGCCTGCAGTCCAATGTTATGTAAAAATAGAGACTCTCCCCATTTTGACATAGTTTGAACTCTATATTTTGAGATTCTGTTTTAAATTTCATTTTCTAAAAATTTCAACATTTCCTTAAAAATGTCTGACAACTCTTTTCTTCTTATTTCCTTGAGGGAATTACTTTTATAACTCAGTTTTTCAAGTTCTCTTATATACTTTTTAAGATTTTGTTTGGAGAATTCATTCCTAAACAGTAGGTATGCCAATTCAAATGTATTCTCGAGTTCGGTTTTACATTGGGATTCTAAATCGGTATCTTGATAATTAGATGATTCCCAATAGACCTTTACCCTTCCAAAATAACCAAAATTCCAAGGACATTCGATTACTGATTTCACTCTATTTTCAGGATTATATGGAGAGAACCTAAATATCAAAACTCTGGACCATAAAATAGGGTCTACCTCAGGGAACATATTTTTCGTTACTTCCTCTAAATTTTTATCAAATTCCTTTTTAGGAGATTGAATTCGTCTAATGCTCCAGTTCAAGTATTTTTCAAGAGATATTCTTGATATTAAGTTTTCTTTATCTTGCAAATTCTTTTTTGTAATTTTCCATTCCATAGGAAAGTCACCTTCCCAAATCCTTTCTTCCTTTTTATAATCAGCGATATTATTGAAAAATTCTGGATAAAAAATACCAAATATAGAATTCAAATACTCTTTTTTATCCTTGTTGTTTTCGATATGTTTTTTAAAATAATCAAGAAATTCTTGCAACCCCTCATTTTTAAATAACATATTCTCAATTTTCCTGATTGCCGAATTTAATATTGTTAAAATCCTGTCGTAATATAACCAAGTGGATGCTCCTTTATGCCGATATCCCTGAACTTTGTTCCACATTTTATAATGCCAGTCTAACAATTTAGGGAAGATATTTTCTATTGTAGAGAAGATATTACGATTTTCAATAAAATATTGAAAATCACCCAGAAGTCTTTGTGCAATTTCAAGATATTCTTCTTTTTCCTTTGTAAGCAAAGTCTCTGTCTGTGAGGAAAATATCTCGGAGAAATTTTTTTCGTTTTGAAAATTAATTCCTTTTGTTCGCCATACAGAACGCCATATTATGTCAATCTCCTTTTTACTCTTTAATTTCTGTAGATGCGAGAATCTTGGACCGAATTTATCTCCCCTAATCCAACGATATGAATTAACTAAACTTTTTCCGATAAATCCAATTCCAAAGAAAGAAAGAATTATCAAAATAATACACAAATTAGGATATATATCCCAAAATAGAGGTGGAATAAAAATCAACGCTATATATAATAAAAACCACTTGGCTTTTATTATTGAATCTAATATTACCCGCTTATCTAATTCTAAAAATTCTTTTTCTTTATCGAAGATAGCTATTGATAAAGGAATAAAAATGGTAAGAAGAGTTAAACCTATTCCATGTATAAGAACAGGTATATTATCAGATTTTTCTAACAGTTCTGAAATTGATTGGAAAATTTCCTTCATTTCTCACTACTACGTTAAAGGTTTTATAAGTTTGTACCCCAGATTTTTGATACTCCATAGAGTTTGAAAACCATTTCATCAATTGAGGTTTGGAGTTCTTCGATTTCTGCCCTTAAAGTCTCTGCTTTTTTCCTGATAATCTCTAATTTTTAAAAATAGGAGCTACATCCAATTTTTTTCATTTGAACTTCTTGTAACTCTTCAGTATTTTCTCTAGTTCAGATTCAAGGTCAGTTTCTTCTCCAATTTCAACACTCGCCATAAAAATTGGTTTTATAAGAGAAAGCTTCTTTGACTTAATCATATAAAGGATACTCATCTTTGAGGGAACATTTGGAAAAATGCCACGAGGCAATGAGATTACTCCCTTTACCTGACAGGTCTTAAAGATGTGTTTATGGAGATATTGAAGTTGTATGTTTGCTAATATCCCATCTGGAACAATGAGACAAATTTTTCCACCATTTTGAGCTAACTGAATTGCTCTCTGGATAAAGAGCGGCGCATTTTGTAATTTTTTCCTTGAACTCTCTAATGGGAAAAGTTTTTTTAATTCATCCTCGTGACCCAAGTTGTAATCTGTACCTCCTGGAGGATTGCTAATAACAAGTCCAAAACTTTGTTGAGCAATAATAGAACTCAGGTTATGTTCCCATGAATGGATTTTTTCTGAAAAGAGTCCATTGTGATGAAAAATATTGAGCATGCCTTCCTTCTTTTCAATAACTTGGGCTAATGTTTGTTCACCTGGAAGAAGTAGTTCCATAAAAGTCTGGGCAGTAGATACTGAAAACAAGTCCACATCACAAGCAAAGAGTTTTTCTGGAAGATATTTATCAATGTTTACATGAGAAATCATTCGACTAGCAATAGCTCCGAGAAACCCACCCGAGCCACAGGCAAAGTCAATAACTTTATCATTTGGGTCAGGATTACACAGGTCTATCATAAATTTTATGACCGGGGCTGGAGTTAAATATCTCCCGACTTCTTTTTCACCTTTATCTGCCCACCATGGAGTAGTACCAGTAAAATTGCGAGTTACAAAATCTCTATACGCATACGCTAAATCTGGTCCTTCAATCTGACTCAAGTCGTAACGATTAAGGACTGTTTCAATCTGATGGGCCACTTTTTTAGTAAATTTATGTTTTTCATAAATCGTAGCTCTATCTTGCTTTTGAAAACTGGCTAATAATATTTTGTTCAAAATAAGAACAACGTAATCTTTAATACTTGCTAACCCAGGTTTAGTTTTGGATATTCTTTTTTCAATTACTTCGGAAATTTCTTCGAAATTTATACGAAATTGACTTGTTGATAGAAGGTTCCTTTCTAATGGTTTTGTTCCAGTGGGCTTAATGGATTTTTCAGCAATTTGTTTTAATTCACCATAGGTTAGTAAACCTTCAAGAGACTGCAAATCTGGTGTAATTCCATCCTCTAAAATAGTCAACTTAAACATTGTCAATCTGGTTCCACAAGGTGTAAAGATATATGGTATAGCTCGAATTTCGCCGATGGTTTCTCTATCTCCTATTTTTTTAGGATTAAAATTAACAGCAAAGGTTTTAGCATCCGCTTTTGCTTTTTCAAAATCCTTTTCTGATTGTTTGGCTTCGATTACTAACATCGGACGGTTCTCTATAAATATTAACCAATCTGCACTTCTATCTCCCCAGTGGGTGGTAATAGGGAATTCTCTCCTGCGAATATGTGCCCCTTTTGGAACTCCAAGACTGTCCAATAGTGGAGTAACTACATTATCCCAGTAATCAGTTTCATTATGATATCTGGTCTTTATTAAATCTTGGAATTTCTGAGAAGAGATCATTTATAACTTTTTACGCTTACCTTCAATAATTTCTTCTGTCCTCTTAATTAAATCCTTAAGCATTGCTTCAGCACTCTTGATATTTCTCTGATACTCGGCATCTTTTTCTGCTTCCCTGTTTGACAACCCACCTTCAATCAATTTCTTCTTAACCTCCATTGCTTTATCATGCCACTTGGACATCTTTTTATATTCTTTTTTTATTTGTTTTTGTAATTCAAGATTAAATAGGGGAATTTTTAGATCTTTGATTTCATCAGAGCTCAGGCTATAAAACGCTACTCCTGCTTTCATTCGCTCTAATTGGCTAATTCCATATTTTGCCTTTAGGAAAGTTACTAAAAAATGCGGAACAGGATTCGAGCTTCTAATGATAAAGATGTTGCCCACAATTGATTTCTTTGGTTCAAAATGTATTAGCAGACTCTTTCCTGTTGGTCCCATCCCAAACCCACCCAATAAAATATCATCTTTCTTAACCTGGGTTCTCTTCATACGTTCATATGCATTTTTAGAACACCTTGGTATGTTTACAGTATCATATCCTGTCTCTAAAAATCCCGCTGGTGTAAAATAATTTATTGAATATTTTGGACCCTCATATTCTCCCTTAGACTTTCTAACATGATCTGAGGGTATAATTTGCACTGTCTCAAATTTACCTAATTCTCTTGTTTTCCAATTTTTCTCCATTATCTTGATTAGTTTCTTATACTTCGGGTTCCAGAATTCTGGGTCCAGGCGATGGACTTTTAACACATCTTTACCAGTTGCACTTGTTAGCATTGGAGACATATGTTCCCCCACAATTTTTTCACCTTGGTAGAATTTTTTAAACTCTCTCGAAATTGCAGGTAAATCGTTCTTTCCTTCGTGATTTATTCCTACATAATCCACCGACGTCATAAATATTGGGAGTTTTTTTACAGCCTCAAAGGTCTGCCCTACATTAAACTTTTGCATAAAAATAATACTGGTCTTGGCTGTTGTGCCAATATATTTGAAAGTTTGTCTTGGTAAACTAACAATAGCAAAGATTCTCGCTTGCTCAAATATCCACTCTCTCACATACTGAAGATTTATATTTGCCAAAACCCCATCAGGAATTATAATGGCAACATATCCACCCGGTTTGGCAAGTTGTAAGAAGCGTTCAATAAACAAAACCTCTATTGGATAGGAAATTAACTTCTTTAATTCTTTAGGAGAAAGATGTAATTGTTCTTTGCCCTTCCCAAGAAGTTTAGCCTTTTGAATTCTCTCCACGATTAAGTCAACCCTCTTTTTACCAAGCTTCATATCTTCAAGCCCTTCAAAAAGTCCAGAAGTTACAGTCTCTTGCTTTCCTGTACCAGTTATTTCTGTTATGTCTCCTTTTTTCCAGGTTTCGTAGAACTCACCCAGTGCATTAGCTAACAAAATTAGCTCTCTTTTTCTTTCGTTACTAATAGGTGTTGCATAAATCGGCTTCTTTTCAGCCACCAATTCTCTTTTCTTAATTTCTGATCCCTTTTCAAATAGATGTAGAGAAGAGACTTTTCTGGATTCAGGTTTATTTTCTTTAAGTAATCGGGCAAGTTCACCCAAGCCTGTTCCTCCATAAGGAGGATTACCTATCACTAAATCAAATTTATCTCTTTCTATTCCTAATTCTTTGCTATCCAGAAGTCCATTTTGAATAAAGAGTTTCATCTTATTTATTATACCAAGCGAATCCCATTTTTCCCTGATCCCTGTATCTATGTCACATCCATAGAGATTATCACCATCAGTAATTTCCTGTTCTAATGCATATTTTAAGAATATCCCTTCACCACAGGCTGGGTCAATAATTTTAGGGGTTTCTTTTTGCCATAGAGTTTGAATTATGTCATACATAAATTCTACAACGGTATGAGGAGTGAAATACTGTCCCAAATCTTTTTTCTGTTCAACTTTTCTTATTGTTTTTATACCAGTAACCGAGTTTATCACTTCCGTGAGGTTTAGAGTGGAATCTATACTACTGATTGGTTTTGCTCCTTTTTTTATTAAAAATTTATTCGCAGAGGCATTTGGGGGATATTCTTCATATCTTACTACAAACAATTTCTTACCTTTTTCAATGGCTTTTATACTCTCAGTCATAATTATACCACCTTC
Source organism: bacterium (assembly GCA_030619885.1). Taxonomy (GTDB): domain Bacteria; phylum Hydrothermota; class DG-26; order JAUXAN01; family JAUXAN01; genus JAUXAN01. The sequence goes on along the minus strand of JAUXAN010000002.1, from coordinate 14,447 downwards.
CCTTACCTCTACAACTATTATGCTGTCTGACAAACTAAATACTATCTGGTTTCTTCTTCTCTCCCCATACGGTGTCCAGTGTAAATTGGGGTCAGTGAAGGAGAGTATGAGTGTTTTTGATGTGTCTATCTGTTTGTTACCCTTTTCCAATTTGTATAGATTAGTCAAAATACCTTCACTCAGCACGGTTATCTCCAAACCTTCCGTGTCTCTTGTAGCAATGTGAGTAATAGTATCAACATCCTTTGTGTCACCTTTTAAAACAGTAATTCCTTGGTCTATCAATACATTAGAGAATTTATAGGTCAATGCCAACCCTTCATTAGATATACCCCTTGACCCAACAATAGCTACAGGATCCTCATTAAGGAGATTAAGATTTCCATAGGCATATAGAATAAATGGTGGTTTATCCATTTCCTTTAATTGTACAGGATATATTTCATCTTCAAGGGTGATAACTTTGACCCTTTTGTTATCAAGTTCTTGCTGTAAGGCATTAACATCGGCACTATTTTTTCTCTTTCTGATAATTTCCTCTATAATTGAATTACGAATCGTATACTGCTTACTCATTCTGTCCCCCTCTAAATTCCAAAATTCTTCAATGCTAATGCCTATCTCTTTATTCCTATTAGAAATATTTAGGAGAGTTTTGCTTCCAACCCCCTTTACCTTACTCAATGCCAGCCAATAGAAATTTTTGTTCATAGTTTTCCTTTTATGTTAAAATATTTTGGTATCTTTTGAGAATTGACCCTCAATGCTCATTCAGGAGTCTGTTACACTACCTTGAAATCGCCGTGTTTTTGAATATGGGCGACCAATCCACCATCGTTCAATATGTTTATCATAGCCTGAGGAAGTGGATTCGCTTCGAGTTCGAGCCCCTTCGTTGTGTCTTTTATTAAACCCGTAGTTAAGTCAACTTCAAGTTCATCCCCCTCATCTATCTTATCGGTATCACATTCTAACAGGGGTAAACCCACATTTATAGCATTCCTGTAAAATATCCTGGCAAAAGATTTGGCAAGCACTGCTGATACGCCCGCAATTTTGATAATTGTAGGCGCATGTTCCCTTGATGAACCCAACCCAAAGTTACTACCGCCCACGACGAAATCATCCTTGTTCATTTTTTTGGCAAATTCCGGGTCTGCATCCTCTAAAACATGTTTTGCCAGTTCTGGCAGATTTGAACGGAGATGGAAGTATCTCCCAGGACAGATCAAATCTGTTGATATACTGTCTCCAAATTTCCATACCTTACCTTTTAAAACCATAACTACCTCCCTTGTGAAAAATCCAAATTCCAAAATCCAAAACCCCAATTAAATCCAAAATCCAAATTTCAAATTTGTCCATATTCATTTTCGTAACTTGTTGATTATTGCACTCAGTACATTTATAATTTCATTTATCTCTTTCAAATCCGGAGCCACAACTTCACTTGGCAAGTACTTATCGCTTATCAACCTAAGCCAGTATTTAGTTTCTTTTGCTTCTTTCCTCGCAATCACAAATTTGTTTACTAAATCTCGCTTGGTCACAGTACCATCTGCCTCTTCTACATTTGCCCCGATAGATGTCCCGGCACGCACTAACTGTGAAGATAGTATCTGAGAAGTACGACTATTAGGTAGTTTCTCTGCAAGTTCTAATATCTTTTTTGCAAAATTAAATGTTCGTTCTCTTATATCATAGACCTTGTTGTCTTTATTGGGATTTTGGAATTGGGATTTAATTTGGATTTTGTAGTATTTGGATTTGGGATTCCTATTTCTGAACATCGTTTAATTACATTTCTCTCGGGTCTGTTATCTCTCCTTTTATTGCCGATGCGGCTGCCGTTGCTGGAGAAGATAGGTAAATGAACCCTTCTGGATTGCCCATCCTTCCCTTGAAATTCCTATTCTGGGTGGATAGGCAGTTCTCACCATCTCCCAAGATACCCTCATGCACCCCTACACACGGTCCGCAGCCGGGTCCCATTATCGATGCACCCGCCTTTACAAAGATCTCCAGTAATCCTTTCTTCAATGCCTCTAAATAAACTTTCCTCGATGCTGGACATATTATGAGTCTTGTATCTGGATGACGGTTCTTGCCTTCTAATATTTTCGCGGCAATTTCGAGGTCTTCAATCCTTCCATTTGTGCAGGTTCCTATGTAGATTTGGTCTATCTTCACCCCCTTCGCCTCAGATACGGGTTTTGTATTATCAACCGTATGGGGAAATGCCACTTGAGGTTCGAGGGCTGCAACATCTATTCCTATAACTTTTTCATAGGCCGCATCCACATCAGCCCTTATCTCTTTGAAATCATTCCCTCTCCCCTGTTCTTCTAAAAACTGTCTGGTTATCTCATCCGACTCTATAAGTCCTGTTTTTGCCCCTGCCTCAACCGCCATATTGGAGAGGACAAATCTCGAAGACATACTCATCTTTTTTATACTCTCTCCACCAAATTCAAGCGATTTGTATGTCGCCCCATCTGCACCAATCATCCCGATCAGATATAATAGCACATCCTTAGAGCAGACAAATTTCGGGAACTCTCCTGTGACATTTACTTTAAAAGTGTCAGGCACCCTCATCCATGTCTTGCCAAGAGCCATTCCAATTGCAACATCCGTTGAACCCATACCTGTGGAGAATGCGCATAGAGCACCAGGCGTGCAGGAGTGGGAATCTGCACCAATAACAACATCACCGGGTTTCGCAAAAGATTCTACAAGCCTTTGATGAATCACACCATCACCGACTTCGGATAGTGTTGCACCTGTCTTCTTTGCAAATTCTCTGAGGAGTTTATGGTCGTTAGAGAGTTCTTTTCTCGGCGAAGGGGCGGCATGGTCTATAAAAAGAATTGCTTTGTTCGAAGAGACCTTTTCCATACCCATCTTCTGTAACTGCTTCACTGCCAATGGACCTGTCCCATCCTGAAGCGCAGCGACATCGACTTTTGTAATTACTATATCCCCTGCCTTCGCATCCTGACCACTCTTCTCAGTCAAAATCTTTTCTGCCAGAGTCTTACCCATATAAACCTCCTGTCTAATTCTCAAAAATCTTACCCGGGTTCAATATATTGTTCGGATCAAAGACCCCCTTTATACCTCTCATAACCTTGATTTGAGTAGAGTCGAGCCCAAATTTTAGATACTTTATCTTCGTCAACCCAATCCCATGCTCCGCCGTAATCGCACCATCAAGTAATATAGTCTCTTTATAGATTTCTTCAACGAATTGAGGCAAGCGCTTCTCATCCATAGTGATAGAAGAGGGATCTACCACATCCACATGTATGTTGCCATCCCCCATATGCCCAAAAGAATAAAGTTTTACCGCGTAATCTTCGCATATCTTCTTCAATTTTCTGATTAGAGCGGGAATCCTACTCCGGGGTACCACAAGATCCTCACGAGCAACTATTTTGCCCGGCTGAGCCTTCAACGCCTCCCCCATACTCCTCCTCGGCTCCCATACCTTTACTTGCATAGCCCTATCTTCAACTACAAAGACCTCTATTGCATTGGTATTCAATGCAATATTCCCAATTTGCTCATAATCTTCTTCCAATTCTCCTCTTTTATTACCGTCGAGTTCGACTATGATGTGTGCTTCTGCATTGCTGAAGGGGATGTCTCTTCCCAGAAATTCTTCACACATTCTTACAGACTCCCCTTCCATCAGCTCGATGGTCGCTGGTACTATCCCATCATTGAGAAATTTTGTAACAGCTTCGGTTGCATCTTCTATCCTTTTGAAAGGTATGAGCAAATCGACTTTTCCTTCAGGAAAAGGTAAAATTTTAAGGATAATCTCGGTTATGATTGCTAATGTCCCTTCTGAGCCTATGATAACATCGAGGAGGCTGTAACCTGTCACATTTTTCAACAATTTACCGCTCAATTTAAGGATCTCACCGTTTGGGAGGACGATTTCGAGGCCGCTAACATAATTTCGGGTCACGCCGTATTTTACCGCTCGTGGTCCTCCTGCATTCTCTGCGATATTTCCTCCGATGAAGCAGGAGTCGAGGCTTATGGGATCGGGTGGGTAGAAGAGTCCATGTTTTTCGACCTCTTTCTGGAGTTTACCTGTAATAACGCCTGGTTCTGTAACTACCATAAGATTATCTCTATCTATCTCTTTTATGCGGTTCATCATTTCTGTAGAGAGGAGGATCCCCCCATACACCGGCAGGGCGCCGCCGGAGAGTCCGGTCCCTCCACCCCTGGGAGTAACAGGCACCTTCTCAGAGTTTGCCAGTTTCATTATTTCTGAGATCTGCTTTGCAGTTTCGGGTTTTACAACAATTCCGGGGATATATTTCAAACCCGGTGTCTCATCGTGGGAGTAGGCTTCCATCAACTGTTCATCTGTGATGATATTATCCTTTCCTACAATATCCTGTAATTCTCTAACAACTTCTTCGTCTATTTCAGCCATGTAGGCAATAAAAGTTAACTGCAGAGATCACAAAGAACGCAGAAATTTGCCCGCATCGCACGGCTACGGGTCACTTCGTGACGGTCGAGATCAACAATTAGTCGAAAATCCTGCAGGACTCACTCCTTTCTACTTTCACCCTGCATTTTGATGTCTATCGGTTTACGGAAAAAAGAAGTTCGCAAATAGGCAAATTTTCGGTTTCGTCTATCGAGTTGTTTACGAATCTCATCGGAATTTATCTGGAGGTATGTAATCCCCATATTTCTCTTTTGCCTCAAGCAGTCTCTGCCTCTCCTCCTCCAGTACCTTGAAAAGTATTGGGGGCGTCTCAGCGACCGTAGTCTCGTAAATCTTCTTTATTCTATCGATCTTTGCTAAATTTTCAGGCACCCTTATCGTGAATTGTGCTTTGTACTCTTCCTCAGAATAGTCCTTATTCAAGACCTCTTTAAACAATTTTTTAAGGTCTTCATACCTTGGTATGAATCCAGTTGGGGTCTTTACCGCATCGACCTCTTTATGTGTGCGTAGTTCCATCCACTTGAGCCAGATCTTCTTGTCGGTCTTTTCATTCATAAAATTGCCATCTTTATCCTTCAAGAAGTAGTTCACGCCAAATATGAGTGGTGGGTTCTCAAGCGAATTGCCAAAATTTAGATTCATCTCTATATACTTGCCTATAGGTACGGATAAAAAGTCGAGATTTGATATAGGGTTGAATTTTCTCACACCCTCTTTACCTAAAGTAGCGGCTGTAGTTTCTGACTCTAATGATGCGCCCTTAGTGATTATTCCATGTGTCCAATCAAAAGCCTCTGTTATCGGCACCCAGGTATCTGAATCTCTGCCTCCATAGAACATTCCACCCAACTCGACACCATTTGGGTCATTGAGTTTCTCGTCTAAATTATCTAACTGTTTCAAATCGCTTGTAAATCTTGCATTCCTATGCGAAGGTGTTATCTCATTACCTTTGGCATCCTTCTTCCCACTGGTCCATTCTCCAGAGTAATTGTTGCCCTTTTCAGGTATCTCTTCACCCATTCCAATCCAGTAAGGTTTGTTGTCTTCACCTATCAGCACATTTGAAAATATAATCTCATTGGGATTATGGAGTACTTTCCATATTATGGGGTCATCTTTAGAATTTACGCCCATTATTATTCCAAACATACCAGATTCTACATTGACTCCATAGACTCTATCACCACTTTTTCTGATATAGGCTATGTCGTCTCCGACTATAGTTTCGCCTGGTATCATAGAGGTAGAGGTTTTTCCACAGAGAGAAGGGAATGCGCCGGTGAGATATGTTACTCTGTTGTTAGGACCGTGTACCCCAATAATGAGCATATGTTCGGTCAGCCACCCTTCTTTTGCGGCTCTATTTATCGCTAATCGCATCGCCAATTTTTTTAATCCAATTGTATTGCCCCCATACTGTGTATTCGAACCATATACAGTGCTCTCCTCAAGGTCAATATATACCCTCCGTTTATCAATATTCTTGCTCGCCTTTCTCTCATCCAGTTCACCTGCACTATGGACAAACTTGAAGAATCGTGCAGACTTTCCCTGCCTCTTGAATTCTTCATATCCCCATCGATACAATAAATCCTCACTATGTGCTACATAAGCAGAATCGGTGAGTTGTACACACGGTACGGCAAATTCCGAATTGGTGGGTCCAAGACAGAAGAACCTGATATACAACTCTTTACCTTGCATGATGTTTTTAAGAATTTCGTGTATCTCCTCGAGTCCTTCATCTCTATCCATTGCGTTCAAATTCGGACCCAGATCAACCCCTTTTGGCAGGAGGAACTTGGTCCGAGGCTTATCCCTTGCTTGATCATAATAGCCATCAAAATGGACAGTCCAGCCATCAACAGCGAGTTTTTTCTCCTCCCCATTCCTTATCGACGCCTCTCTGATATAGTTGATGTCTTCTTGTGAATCGGTTGCCACAAATACCTTATCAGGATTACAGAGTTCAACATACCTGGCAACGAACTCATGGAGTTTGGAGTTATCTATTCCCAGAAGTTTCTGATAATTCTCTTCACCTAATTTGATTTTAAGCATTTCTTTATCCATTTTTGCCTCCTTGAGAGTTATTCTTTTCCCTCTTCCATAACTACTTGTGCTCTTTATGCTCTCACTGGGTATCTTAGCCTTGTTGCTGTAACCCAGTCATCTGGTGCATCCTGTAATTTATGTGGATTCAAGATATTGTTAGGGTCGAGTGCTTTCTTTATTGCTCTCATCATAGCGAGTGAATCGGCTTTTTCTTTCTTCCATGATGGTGCCTTGGAAAGTGCAATGCCATGTTCTGCAGAAGTTGTCCCACCTACTGAATAAACATAGTCATAAACTTCAGCCACTGCCCTTTTTGCATCCTCCCACTGCTCTTTTTTTGTGGGGTCCATCAATATCTTCGTATGCATGCACCCTGAGCCACAGTGTCCGTAGGCAGTCATCACAACATTATTACGTTCAGCAATCTCGTGGATTTTACGGGCACATTCTGCCATTTTCGAGTTCGGAACAGCCATATCGTCAGCCAGGGATGTACACGATAATCCCTCTTTATATCTTGACAGCGCTGCAAATAATTTTTTCCTTCCTGAATATATTCTGGTGCGCTCTTTTGCATCATAACTCATCTCAATCCCGAAACCATTATGGCGCTCACAAATCTCTTTCATAATTTTCATCTCATAATCTACAGCCTCTTTTACTTTTCCATCCGCTTCAAATAGTACAATTGCTTCTACATCGGGCAGACCAAGATTGAGGGTTTTGTTTACGGCAGTGATTGCTACATTATCCATCAGTTCAAGCATAGATGGTAATGCACCACTCGATATTATATCAGATATACTCTCACCAGCATCCTCAAGTTTATTGAAACTTGCCGTAGCGAGGCACCGAATTTTTGGAAGTGGTGTGAGCAAGAGCGTCGCTTCTACGATTACACCGAGAGTCCCTTCGGAACCAACTATGAGTCTATCGAGTTGGTAACCTGATGCCTCTACCCGTGTATTGGAACCGAGATTAACCAGGTCTCCATTTGCGAGGACAACCTTCATACCAAGAACCGAATCCCGGGTCGCACCATATTTCACTGACCTTACTCCAGAGGCATTATTGGCAATCTCTCCACCAATAGTCGCAATCTTACTCGAAGCCGGTGTTGGAGGATAAAACATACCATAAGGTTTAAGCGCACGGTTCAAGTCATCATCAACTACCCCTGGTTCAACCTTACAGAGCATATCCTGGGGTCTTATCTCAAGGATGCGGTTCATCTGCTTCAAGTCCATCACAATCCCTCCATCTATCGGGACTGCATGACCTGACATACCAGAGCCTGCACCTCTTGGAACGACTGGTATAACCTCTGCATTGGCATACCGTATAATCTCCTGAACCTGTTCTTTTGTTTTAGGTCTTACGACAACCCAGGGTAAGGCTTCATGGACAGATGCATCAGAGCCATAAATATAAAGGTCGGCGACATTGTCTTTCACATTTTCTTCCCCCACTATTCCTTTCAATTTTTCAATATCTACTTTCATTCTACCTCCATAAAATTTTTTAGCACTGTTATATTATCAAACAAACTCTGAATGTCAAGAAAAAAGAAACCACAGAGAAAAAAAGAAAATCCCTTCCACCCATACGGCAGACCGAGGAGGTTTCCCTCAGCGGTTGTGAATTCGTCTCTCTTCTATTTCTTTTTCGAGTTTTTTTGCAAATTCCGAGTTACAGAAGGCTTTCATGCGATTAACCGTGGCGTCATATATATCAATCTGCTCTTCTTCAAGGTCTTGAGCCAATGTTGGATCGATTCTTGCCAACCTCTTTATTAAAATTCCTCTTTCTTCATCAGGCATAATTTTTTGGTCTGTCATCGCTGCTGCACGAGCATATATCCTCTCCTCTAAAAGCCATTCCAAAGCCTTAAAAGGAAGCTCATATCGTTCTCCAATAGCCCCTGTTCGTTGAGTGAAACCCTCTGGAGTTGCCGCCTTGAATGAGACACGGACATAAAGTTTTTCTCTAAAAGGGGCCAGACTCTTTACATAATCCCTACTAGCACCAAGGAGTATCCCGTTCGTTTCGAGGATGAAAAGCGGATACTTTGAATCTTTTGCAAGTTTTAGAACCGATAGCAGGTGTTCTCTTCCAATAGTCGGTTCACATCCGGATAGACGGAGTTTATTCACTTTAAGCCATTTAAATCGTTCCCAACCGGGTGTGGTTATTCCATCCTCTGCTGCTTTAAAAAGTTTTTGAGCAAGCTTCCTCGGGGAATAAAATCTTCCAAATTTTTGGGGAAAATCCCTCGACCAGTCGGTCCAGCAGTAGATGCAGCGGAGGCAACAACCCACAGCATAGCCTGTAGCGATCCCCCTGTACACAGGAGCTGAATAGATGCCAACATACTTCCTTTCTAACCCCTCCTTTCCTCTTCTCGTTACTATCTCCCCTGTTTTTCTTGCCAGTTCCAAAGGATCAAAAGGGGTGAAGTCGGGGCTCAAGAATCGTTGATATTCTTCCATTTCTGCTTATTTATTTTCAATATTAAGGGTTCTCTTCCCATAAATTCTGCAGCAGTAAGGATTCTTCCTCCACCCTCTTTGTAAACTTCTGAAAGCCTCTCTTTATATTTCCATTCACGCAAAAGGTAATGGTCATAAATTATCGGGTTCGTCTTCGTTCTTCTCAATATTCTTATCACATTATCTATTGCCCGCTCAAGGTTAATACGGTTCATCATATAACCGAAAAGATAAGTGGCTGGTCCATCGAGAGTCATTGCGTCGGGGTTTTGCTCTATTATCCATTCAGCATAGTCCTCTATCTGCGGACCTTGAAGGTCAGAGGAATAGATGAATTTTTTACCCTTATGTTCAACCAGAAGAGCCACAACCCATCCTACCCTATCATACTCTATTCCATGAAAAAGGGGTTGAGTGAATTTTATTGTAGTATTTTTAAAACTATACTCCTTTCCATCTACGAATTCAATGGAATAGTCAGGGGTAGTAAATTCTTTAATCCAGGGTCCCGTCTGCCATATACTCACCATTTTTTTAAACCATTTTTCGCCTTTCTTTAATAGTTCTTTTTTGCATACCAGCGGCACCTGGGTCGACGAGCAGACGAATATCTGGTGTTTTAATGAGAACGGACATACACTTCGCACCAAGAGAGTCAAAAAAGATAGTTTTGACCTTTATCTCACCAGCTATGATAATTTTCTCTGGATTTTTTTGGCTTTTCCTCACTTCAGGAAGTTTTTAAATTTTTCCACAACGATTTTTGCGTTTTTTAAAATTCGCTCCGCATTTTTTCTATCAGCTTCCCAAAAAAGTTCATAATCTGATTTTTGTCTGAGATTAAAAGCTTCTGTGAGCATCTTATGAATGTCTTTAGCTATTCTACCGGTCTTGACATAATTCTTACCTAAAAATGCAATTACACTTGAGTGTTTAGTTACTTTAGTTATTCCATCATTAACTAATAATCCCCTTGTAATGTAGAACATCCTATAATAAGAACGAACAATAGACTATGGAAAATATTGGGATTCAAGTAGACTTTCTGCTACTTCGATGCTTCTTTCATCCTTTTTAATCCACTCCTTTACTTCTTCTCTGTATTTTCCCACAGGATAATTCCTTCATCTTCAATATTTGCAAGAAAAGTTGAACCAGTTTTTAGAAGTTTATTATAGGTATTTCCATTCAATATGTATGAAGAAATAAAGTAGTTGAAATTTTTCTCCCACATAATTTCATAGATAATATCATTCACTTTTTCCTCGAGATCGTCGGATACTTCTTGAAATTGCATCAATAAGTCTACATCTGAATTAGGTTCTGATCTTCCAGTAGCCCATGAGCCATAAAGAACCAACTTTAAAAGTCCGTCTCAATTGAATTCAAAAAGTTTTTTCTGTAGTGTGTTTAAAACATCCGCAAGTTCGTCAGGAATTTTAAGTTTAATCTTTGTTCCCATCTATTTTAAAATATAAAACTTGGGCAAAATGTCAAGTTTTAAAAAAATACTTGAATAATGTTCGGTTGTTTTTTATCCAGATCGTATACCCGATTTTAGAAAAGGTATATAAGAATCCGCTGAATAGATACAATTTTTTGAAATGGGGATAGATCTCTCTTTCAACGAGTTCCTGATATTCGGATAGGTTATAAGATTTTCTCCTCAACGCCTTTTCGATGGCAATACTTGCGAGGTTTGCTGATTTCACCCCATAGTATATCCCCTCTGCTGTGAGAGGATGGACAAAATTACCCGCATCACCAATTAAACAGGTCCTCTCCCCTGCTATTTTGCTTTTCAAACCACCTAGAGAAACTGAAAAGGTATAAACTTTCATCTTTTGATCTCTGATGCCACAATATTCTAACCACCGTTCAAAATATCCCTTGAGATTTTTAACCCTCGATTTCAGTGCGCCGATACCTACAGAGAGAACATCTTTCTTGGGTAAAGCCCACGCATAGCCAAAAGGAATTATTCCCCAATCTATCTTCATCATTCCCTGATGTTTTTTCATATCATCAAATTTCACTTCTGCTTCTATCGTAGTGACTGCCCTTCTTGTGATATGAAATTTATCCGCCACTACACTTCTTACCCCATCACCGCCCACTAAAATTTTTGCTTTATATCTGTTTCTCGATGTGATAACATCTACCCTGTCTCTGTTTATCTCTACCTTCGTTACTTTTTCACCGGTCTTGATTTCACATCCTTCTTTCTTTGTCCTCTGGGTTAGGAAATAGTCGAATTTCTCTCTCTTAACGGTATAAGCAAATGGTTCATCATTCTGAAAGATGTATCTATCTTCAAGTTTATGAGTAAATTCGATTTTAGTGATTCTATCTTCGGTAATAGAAGAGAGGTCAAAATCTAAAAGTTCACATATACGGTGTGGAAGTCCACCTGCACAGACCTTATATCTTGGAAGTCTTTCTTTCTCAAGGATAATAGTAGAAAAACCTTTACTTGCCAATTCGTAACCCAGAATACTTCCAGAAGGTCCTGCTCCTACGATTATGCAGTCATAAACTTTAGACATCCGTAATAATTAAATTACCTTATCCTATCCAAAAGTCAAGAAAAAAGAAACCACGAAGACCAAGTCACTCGTTTATGTTAATCGGTTACGATATCCGTTTTGTCCGAAAATCTGAGAATCAGATTACCAGAGTATCAGAATGAGACGGTCAGAAATTAGAATATCAGAGTCTACTTTCCACTTGTATTTAATAGAATTTTTATAATTTGATACTCTGATATCTGAATTCTCCATCTGGTATTCTGATAATCTGGTATTCCTTATCATTTCTATGAACGAATCACAAATAACGAATAACTTTTTAAAGGTTTGCCCTACGAGTTGAATCACTAATATATTGACAAGATATGTATCTTATCTATAGTAAACCACGATGGATAGAAAGGAAGCATTGGATTTAATCAAGTCGAATGTGGGCAACAAGAATTTGATTAAACATATGTTAGCGACTGAATCCTGTATGCGGAGTCTTGCAAGATATTTGGGGGAGAACGAAGAACTCTGGGGTATTACTGGATTGTTGCATGACGTCGATTACGACCAGACTGCTCAAGAATTTTCAAAGCACGGATTCGTCTCTGCAGATATATTAAAAAACAAAGGTGTGGATGAGAGGATAATATATGCGATAAAGGCACATCCCGGACATGTTGAGAGAAAATCGCCACTCGATAAATCGCTATACGCTGTCGACCCTCTGACAGGGTTAATCGTTGCATCAGCATTGATGCATCCCGACAAAAAACTTTCGAGTCTCGACACCGAGTTTATTTTGAGAAGGTTTAAAGAGAAGAGATTTGCTGCTGGAGCCAATAGAGAACAGATAAAAAGTTGCGATGAAATTGGACTTTCACTCGATGAGTTTATCAAAATATGTCTTGAAGGAATGCAGTCCATTTCAGAAGAGTTAGGATTATGATGTGAAAAATAGCATGAAACCACAGATGGACATCTCAATATCCGTATGGACCGATGAACACAGAGAAAGAACCCTGCACTTATACATAAGTGCAGGGTAATAGAGTCACCGTATAATGTTCATAATACTTTAGGTTGTAGATTGCTTGAGAAAGTATATGAAAATTCGCTGCCCAAATTAAAATATGAAAAATTTATAATTTAACAGTGTTTATCTGTGGTTTTTTGACAATACCGTTAGGTTTATAAGGAGGAACAATGAAACTGGAAAATAGAGTTGCAATCATTACAGGCGGTGCTCAGGGTATTGGCAAGGCAATTACTCTGAAATTTGCCGCTGAAGGTGCAAAGATTGCCGTCTTCGATATAAAGGAAGCAGAAGATACAAAATCAGATGTAGAAAAGTTGAATAGGGAGTTTATATTTTTAAAAGTCGATGTCTCTCATTACGCAGATGTTTCTAAGAATATGAAAGAGGTGATTGATAGGTTTTCTCAGATAGATATACTTGTTAACAATGCCGGTATAACGAAGGATACTCTGCTTGTGCGGATGAGTGAGGAAGACTGGGACAAAGTTTTGAATATAAATTTAAAAGGCGTTTTTAACATGTCAAAAGAGGTTGTGAAGTATATGATGAAAAAGAAGAGTGGGAGAATTATCAATATCTCATCCATAATAGGACTCGTAGGAAATCCCGGACAGGCAAACTATGCAGCATCCAAGGCAGGTATAATCGGACTCACAAAATCGGTTGCAAAAGAGTTCGCAAAAAGGGGGATAACGGTCAATGCGATTGCACCGGGATACATAAAGACCCCTATGACGGATGTTTTAAAAGAAGACGCAAAAAATAGATTGAAAGAGATGATACCCCTGGGAGAGATAGGAACTCCTGAGGATGTAGCAAACCTTGCGTTATTTTTAGCATCCGACGATGCAAGATACATAACAGGACAGGTGATAAATGTGGACGGCGGGATGGTTATGAGTTGACAATCCATTCAGAGCTGCCATTTTGTCTAAAGTTCCAAGCGTATCCGAAGTTTCCCGAAGGGGAATTTGGGAAGGTGCAAAGCACCGAAGCCAGATACGGTCTGTTAGGCAAAGCCCATGAAACTTGTTTATTCTTCAATTTTTCTGAGATAGTTATCTATCTGTCTTTTGAACTCAGAATATACGTTGGAGACATTGTTCATTAAGGGCTTTAATCCCGCCTCATTTAGAAGAAAACCATAAGCGTACATGAAGAAATGGCGAAAGAATAGATACTTACCTATTTTGTCTGCTGTTTCCTTTGTTATAAAATTATGTTCGACAGACAAATTCAATAAATCCTTGTGCCACGTGGGCGTATCAGGTACCGGAATACCTTTGTGTAATAATAATTGTTTCAAAATGTTTTCTATCCCTGTATAGATATTTTGAAGATATGCACCTATTCCTACAAGAACCACGAGTTCTTTGTGGGGTCTATCTTTGACTTTTTCTATCTCGGTCAGGACTGTTGTAATATTCTCCATCTCAGCATAAATTTTTTCCTTTACACTATCCACATAACACCACCCCATCTTGTTCTACAAGTCTATTAAATAAACAATCTTGGTGTCTTGGGGACGCTGCTTGTGGTGTCTTGGGGACGCTGCTTGACTCTGTGACTCTGACATCTTCCATGAAATCTGACAATCTGCCTGAACTGTTCTGCAATGTCAGGTGATAATGACTATCCATTACACAACGAGCCAATAATCTTATCTTAAGATTCCTTGATTTATCACATAAAATATTGAGGAAATATTGTTTTGCCTTATCATCTGGAAATATATTCTTCCCTTCTATCCCCCTGTTCATCACATGGTGATATGCACCCTTATAAGTTACCCTCGCTATCCTCATATCCTTACTTTACATCCAGGTATCATAGAGTCACAGAGTCAAGCAGCGTCCCCAAACAGG
>JAUXAN010000027.1 GCA_030619885.1 bacterium | reverse complement strand
ACGGAATTCCTCTTGGAGATATTGTGCCGCTTACCACTACATTAGTATCCAAAACTGCCTTAGTCATTACCAGTTCTTATTGCCTTTATTGCTTTATCTACATCCAATGAGACTTTTTTGGGTGATGCCCGCTTATTTTTTTCTCGAATTGCGTCAAGCGACTGGAAACGGAAGTATCTTCCGATATCAGGAACCAACTTGACTACTTTCTTTTTTTCCTCATCATTTAGGAGCGAGATAGCTACAGCAATTTGTTCTGGATACAGTTTCAAAGTTTTCATGTTCATATCTTCTAACCTCCTTATAAGAAGTATGGCACAAAAATATGAAAAAGTCAAGAGAAAAAAAACACAGTCGCCCTTATCCATACAGATCCGTAGGGACGGGTCGTATGACAGACACGTATGGGATCCGTAGGGCTATGGGAAGATTTTTCCTTGAGTTTTGATTTCGTGAAACTTGTTATCCCCCAGGGATTGTTATTGGGGTCAGGCTAACTATTTGACTTTTTGCTTGATTGCATAGAGAGTGTTGAAAAAACCATCAATGAGTTTCGGCAGGGGTATTTGGTTCCCTTGCTCCTAACTTTACGAATGTCGCTTAGTATCCGTATGTCTTTCATACTAAAAGGGTTAGCCAAAGTGAAGAGTTTTGTGCCAAGGATTGTCGACGGATCTGCACTCACCAAAAACCCCTGCCTTCTTTATGGGAAAAGATTTTTCGAAACTCTCTTATAGGTCAAGAAAAAAGTGTGGAGGTATTATTCAAATATTGAATCTACGAATTTTTCCTTGTTAAATATATTAAAGTCTTCCACCCCTTCCCCAATTCCTATGTATCTTATCGGTATTTTTAACTCATCTGCAATGGCAATAACTATCCCTCCCTTCGCTGTTCCGTCGAGTTTTGCAATTACTATCCCTGTAACATCTAAATTTTTAGTAAAAAGCCTTGCCTGTGATAGTGCGTTCTGGCCTGTGGTGGCATCGAGAACCAATAGGACCTCAGCAGGCGCTCCCTCAATCTTTTTCGCAAGTACCCTCTTTATCTTCTTCAGTTCTTCCATCAAGTTATATTTTGTATGCTGTCTACCCGCTGTATCTATTATTAAGATATTCTTCTTCTCAAAAGCGGACTCTACGGCATCGTATGCCACCGCCCCAGGGTCTGCACCGCTCGCACCTTTCACAATACCGATATTCAATCTATCTGCCCAGATTCCAAGTTGTGTGAAACTAGCTGCACGGTAAGTGTCACAACAGGCTAAAAGCACATCCTTTTTTAACCCTTTGTAATAATTCGCAAGTTTAGCAATCGTCGTGGTCTTACCCGTTCCATTGACACCTATTACCAGTATCGTATGAAGTTGAGAATTGAAATTTATTTCTCTTTCAACAGAAAGTATATCCAATATTTCTTTCTTTACATACGGTATGATTGCAGTAGAATCGACAAGTTTATGTTTTCTAACTTCTTCTCTTATCTTATTAACGATTTTTTTACAAGTTAAAATCCCAACATCTGCCTCTACAAGTTTCTCCTCTAAAGAAACGAAAAATTCCTCATCCAGTTTCAACCCTCTTTTGAGATATGAACTTATTTTTTTAAAGAGATTCATTAAAATAGGGCAGTTTTACCGGAAGTCCACTGATATGACTTCGGAAACGCCTGGTTCTGGCATCGTAATTCCATATAAGGAAGTCGCTGCCTCCATCGTCTTCTTGTTGTGAGAGATGATTGCAAATTGAGCATATTTGCTCAAATCTTTCAGAAGGTATGCAAATCTTACGATATTGGAGTCATCGAGTGGGGCATCTATCTCATCCAATATACAGAATGGTGATGGACTGGTAAGATAGATTGCAAAAAGTAGTGCTATAGCCACAAGGCTCCGCTCTCCACCGGAGAGAAGTTCTATGCTCCGAAATTTTTTCCCGGCAGGACAGGCAATAATGTCTATGGATGCATCGAGGGGGTCCTTACCCTTCTCTAAAATCAGATCCGCTTCACCCTCCTCAAAAAGTTTGCCGAAAATTTCTTTGAACTTCTTCTCTATATCCTCAAATACCCTACAGAACTGTTCCCGTGCACTCTTGTCGAGATGCGATATGGTCTCAATCAACGACTCTTTAGCACCTGTAAGGTCACCTATCTGTGCATTCAAAAATTCCAATCTCTCTTTTTCCTGTTCATACTCTTCGAGTGCTAATGGGTTGACAAGTCCCAGTCTATTTAGTTTCTCTCTTATCTCTGCTATCTTCTCTTCTGTCACTTCTTCAATTTCACTTTCAAATTCACCAAGTTTGACCCCATATTCGTCCAATACTTTCTGGCTCAAATTTTTTCTTTGAGCTACGAGTTCTAAAATGTCCATCTCTGTCTGGTGGATTTCTTCTCTGCATCCTTCTATTTCTTTCTGTAATGTGTTAGACTCGGCTTCTGCATTTGATAATTCTTCAGCGAGTTCGCCTTTTTTGTGTGACAGTTCGTCCGTACGTTCCAGTGCCAGATTTCTCTTCTCTATCTTCTCTCTAATGAGATGGGTACATCTTTTATAACCTTCCTCAAGTTGTTTGCTTTTAGTCGCTATGAGATCGAGCCTCTCTTCACTCTTTATCCTATTCTCTTTAATCTCATTCAAAGTATTTCTGCTACTCTCTATCCTGTTACGAATGTTATTATACTCCGTCTCGAGATGGAAAGAGTTCAATTTGAGCTCATCGAGTTTTTTCAATATCTTCCTATTTAGATTTTCTGTTCTACTCCGTGTTTTCTCAACTTCTTCAAGAGCAAGTTCGTGTGTATCTTTATTGCTTTTTATAGATTGGTATTGGGCTTCAGCCGTTTTGATTTTGTTCTCTAATTTTTCGATTTTTTCTTTTGTGGATTTCAAGGATGCACTTATCTGGTAAACTCTTCTTTGTAAATCTGATTTTTTCAATTCTAACTGGGACTTCTCTATATCGAGTCCTGCCCGTTTCAAAGTAATGTCTCTAATGGACGATTCTTTCTTTGAAATGGTTCGCTCTATTTTAGAAAGTTCAGAGTTCAAAGTATTCCTGTTTTTTTCTGCAAGGACGAGGCTTTTTGTATGAATTTCAATCTGCCTTTGCAACTCATCTATCCTCTCTTTCCTTCCAATAACCTTATCAACGAATTTTCCACCTGCGATTATACCATCGGTTCGAACTACCTCTCCTGCAAGGGTGCAAAAGTTAATTTCTTTATATTTTTTACTCAAGTTAATTCCTGTACGCAAGTCTTTCACCACAGCAAAATTTCCAAGCAATCTTCCGAGAATCTGTTTGGATTTTGAGGATACAAAATCCGTTGCTCTCCCTATAATACCCTTATCGTCTGGAAGTTCTTTCTGTTCACCTTCCCGAGACACCACAAAATTTGTTCTTGGAAGGTCGTGTTCTTTTAAATATTTGATATGTTCTACTGCCTCTGCTTCACTTTTTACTACAACTGCGCTCACCCTATCGCCAAGAGCAGTTTCAATTGCAGATTCGTATCCGGGGGTGATATCTACAATTTCAGATAGAACATCTCCTGTAAACAGACAAGACTTGTCCTTTAGCAGAGATTTCAGTTCTTCTCTCTCTTTCTCTATCTTCCTTGAGAGGTTCTCTATCTCGGAATTCATTTCGGCCAAACTGTTTGCAAAATTTTCCTTTTTTTCTTTGAGTGTTTCAAGTTCGGTTTTTGAAATGGCTTCGCCCTTTTTCAAATTGCCTATCGCTTCAGTTCTCAACTTGATTTCTTCACCGGTTGAGCATACATCCTTGTTCAAGTTACTCAATTCTATCCTCAAATTTTTGTTCTGGTACTCTTCGCCATCCTCTTTAGTCCGTAAATGGAAAAGTTCACTTTTTTTCTCTTTTTCAGATGTAAACAGACTCATATACTTATCTTTAGTTCTATTATACTCTTCTTTAGTTTTGACTATCCTCCCTTCTATCTCTATCTTTTCTGCTTCACAATTTTTCAATTTACCCCTTATTTTAGAAAGGCTATGCTCTATCTTTTTGAGTTTCGCTTCGTTGTCTCTAATTCTAATTGTAATCTCTTTATTCTTCTTCATGGAGAGTTTTACATCCTCTTTCAGACTTTTTTTGTTCTCAGCAAGTGCTTTCAATCTTTCTTTATATGAGACCGCTTCTTTCTCGTTCTCTTTTATTTCCGCATCAATCTTTACAATCATCCGTTCTACTTTGACCACCTCATTTACTATATTGCTGGATTCATTCTTAAGAGTCTGTATCTTTGTTTTGTTGTTCGATAAAGAGTTCAGCAGTTCATCCCTTGCAGATACTATTTTCTTCTTCTTATCATTCAGATTTTCTATCTCGGAATTTATCTCCTCGTATCTTTTTTTAAAAAAAGAAGTTTCTACTTTCTTCAACTCTTCTTTCAGCCTTAGATGTTTCCTTGCGCTGCTCGCCTGACGTTTAAGGGATCTGGTATGCCTTCGTATCTCCAATGCAACCTCGCGAACACTCAAGAGGTCCTGTTCAGTTGCCTCCAATTTTCTCAAGGTCTCTTTCTTTCGTTCTCTATATTTTGCTGTCTTTGAAGCCTCTTCAAAGAAGTATCTCCTCTGATGTGGATCCTTTGATAATATTTTATCTATCATCGACTGTTCAAATAGGGAGTAAGTTCGGGCACCTACTCCTGTATTCAAAAATAATTCTGTTATATCCTTCAATCTGACAGGATTTCTGTTTATAAAGTATTCACTCTCACCCGAGCGATAGAGTCTTCTTGTAATAGCAACATCGGTATAATCTATGGGTAGGCCTCCATCATCATTCGATATTGTGAGCGTCACCTCAGCCATACCTGTAGGCGGTCTACTGGCAGAACCATTGAATATAATATCCTCCATCTTTTCGCATCTGAGCCGCTGTGGATTCTGTTCACCAAGTACCCAGCGTATCGCTTCAACTATATTGGTCTTTCCACAACCATTTGGGCCAACGAAACAGGTCAACCCATCTGTAAAATTAAAATCTATACGGTTGGGAAAGGATTTGAAACCTGAAAGTCTGAGACTTTTTAACAGCATGCTTAAAAATTATATTAAAAATAGAATTAGATTTTGTCAAGAAAAAAAACCACGAATCTCATTCACCCCGCACTTATGCATAAGTGCGGGGCAGGTTACACGAATAATCAGGTTGAATATGCCATAAAGCCAGAAATTTGTCAAAAATCTTTTTCAAACAGCGTTTATACTGGTATTATAGCAAAAAAGAAAATATTTTGAAACCACAGATTAACACAGATTTTCCATTTCCTTTCCATACGGATCCTGTGGACTTTCTCCATTTCTCCTTAAATTTACACTTGACAAGAAGATTTTATCTTTGTAATCCAAATTGAATGGAGAAAAATGTATTGGAAGTTTTCAAGGAACGGGTACTGATTTTCGATGGGGGTATGGGAACGATGCTGATCGCAGAAGGTCTTCCTCCGGGAGTTCCTCCAGAAAAGTGGAATCTCGAACATCCTGAAGTCGTTAAGAAGATACACCTCGCATATTATAATGCAGGCTCTGATATAGTGCAGACGAATACTTTCGGTGGAAATAGAACGAAACTCGAAAGTTCAGGTATTGATAAAGAGATTACAAAAGTTAATCTTGAGGCTTCGAGACTTGTAAGAGACGTTTGCCCGGAAGGAAAATACACGGCAGGCGATATTGGACCCACAGGAAAGTTCCTGCCTCCAATGGGTAATGCTACGGAAAGTGAACTTGAGGAGGTATTCAGTGAACAGGCTTCCCTTCTCAGTGAAGGAGGTCTTGATTTAATAAATATCGAGACTATGTATGATTTAAGGGAGGCTCTCTGTGCCCTTAGAGGAGCAAAGAGGGTTACATCTCTGCCAGTCTTTGTTTCTCTCACCTATAACCACACACCCCGCGGTTTTTTTACGATGATGGGAGATGAAGTGGCTAAAGCAGTTAAATCTCTAAAGGATGAAGGGGCAGATGTAGTGGGAACAAACTGTACTCTTGGAAGTAAGGAGATGGTCGAACTCGTAAAGATAATTAAACAGAATACTAACTTACCCGTAATTGCCCAACCCAATGCAGGAAAACCGAGGATAGTCTCTGGTCCAAAGGATCCTGTGGGCACGGCTACATATCAGCAAAAACCAAAAGACTTCGCTGAAGATATTCGTCGAATACTTGAATTTGGTTGTAATATAGTGGGCGGATGTTGTGGAACTAATCCCGAGTTTATTAAAGAGATAAAGGATGTGGTCAAGAAAAAAGAAACCACAGATGATACAGATTTTCACGAGATACTAAAGAAAAAATAAGAAAATGAAAATCGTGAAACTGAACGGATGAATTTCTTAATTTCTATTTTCTGGTGTTAATCTTGTGGTTTATACTTTCTTGTGTGGTAAATGGAAATTCTGTCAAATTTTACTGTAGAAGTAAAGGACCAGGAAATCTACAGGTATCTGGGGTATAAGGAAAATTCGGATATCAGAAGCAGATATCTGAATTTAATAGTCGAACTTAAAAAACTGTCAAATTTTTTGGTAAGACCTATTTCAATCTATACAATAGTAAGTGCAGATAAAATATCCAGCCACAGAATTTTTAAAAAGACTGAAATGGTTGCTTTTTCTGTCTGTAGCATTGGCCCTGCATTAGAAGAGAAGGTTTCTAAATTTACGCAATCGGGTGAGCTCACAAAGGGTCTAATCTTGGACGCTATCGGTTCCTGTGTTGTAGAAGAGGTAGCCGACTACGCAAACTTCCGAATATGCACTTGTGCAAAAAACCTGGACCTTTTAGTATCACGGAGGTTCAGCCCTGGATATAGTTCGTGGAAAATCGAAGGACAGAAGTTGATTTTTAAAATTCTGGATGGTAACAAAATAGGAGTAAAACTTCTCGATTCAATGATGATGGTGCCGAGAAAATCGATCTCCTTTGCAGTCAATCTAAGTAAAGATATTTCCTCTTCTGATGTAAAGATTAAATGTTCTCGATGCAACTTTAAGAACTGTCCATACCGTCATTCCTCAGTATAAATTTTCCGCAGGTCGCAGACCCGTCCATTCCATACGGATGCTGTGCAACGGATCCGTAGGGATATGGGATCCGTATGGAAAAGAGAAAGTTCTCCTGTACTTTAGTCTGTATTTCTCTATGTTAATCTGTGGTTTGATTTTTCTTGCCATTTATATTTATGTAGATATAATCAAACTTGGTAAGGAGGAACGATGACAAAGATTTCTTTGAAAGAATTTGCCAAGGAGAAAATAAAAGAGTTCTGGCAGCCCTATGAGATCGCCTTCGTCCACAACGTCGCCTTGAGAATAGCAAGAATCCAGGGTGCGTATAGTTGGCATACCCATAAGGATGAAGACTATAGGTGAATGACTTTTGGCGTCTGTTGAACTTAAATTTATTGTGGACTTCATGGCAGGAAGACTCGCCAAATGGTTGCGAATGTTGGGTTTCGACACCCTGTATTTCAAAGAGGATAATAACGCAAGACTCTGCCAGAAGAGCCTTGAAGAAGACAGAATCATTTTAACGAGAAAACGGTCACTGGCAAATAAAGGTAGGGTCTACCTGTTAAAGAGCGACTTGACTTTTGAACAGTTGAAAGAAGTCGTTTCGAAATTCAAACTGAAGCCAAAACCATTCACAAGATGTGGCCTGTGTAATACAAAACTAACTGAAGTGAATAAAGAAGATGCAAAAGGTAAAGTTCCTCTCTTCGTGTATCAGAACCAGTCCAGTTTTGTTCATTGTAACAGGTGTAATAAATACTACTGGCAGGGTACCCATTATGATGCCATTGATAAAAGAATAAAAGGACTATTTTCGAATCCGCCACATTCCAAGAACACTTAATACCGCTATCAGACAGCCCGTTCCAAAAAGGGTTGCCCTTACCGATGTCACTGTGGCAATTATTCCAAGTGTTACTGATGAGATTGCAAAAAAAAGATTTAATATCCAATCTTTTATACCAAATATTCTCCCCCTCATCTCTTCTCTTAATGTTTCGTGTAAAATAGTATCCTGACTGATTGTGATGGGCGTCATCACAATCCCTGCCAAGAAGGATAATAATATAAAGAAAATGAAATTCTTGCAGAGTGAGAAGCCAGCAAAAATAATTCCCAAAATCAGGAATGCAAAAAGAATCACTCTCTTTTTTTTAAAACGCCGACCTGTCATACCAAACAGAAAAGCGCCGATGAGTGTTCCAATAGCCAACATCCCCCCAAGCATCCCAATACCCCCTGTCCCCTTGCCCAATTCCTGCTGGACTATATTTACAATAAGAACATAAACAGAAGCACCGACTAAACAGAGGAGAAAAGATACTCCCATAACGAACAGAACTTTCCTCTCTTTAAAAACGAGTGTAAAACCTTCTTTAAGGTCTGAGAAGAATGTCAATTTAGATCTGGTTCTGTTTTTGAAACTGACGAAAATTTGAGTGAAGATGGATGCAGAACCAATAAAAAATAGAGAGTTAATATAAAAACTTTTCTGCCATCCCCACCAGTCGATTAAATAGCCACCTCCAAGTAGACCAACGACTGTTGCCGTTCTTACTGCAAAGGAGCACACCGAATTTGCACCAAGAAGTTTATCGGTTGGAACGAGATTTGGAATTATAGATAATTTTGATGTATTGAAGATAAGAGCATATAAGAAGATGAAAAATGCAAAAATATATATTGCAAAAAGGCTATGCATGCAGACCATTACAAGAGGAATAGTCAGAATGAGCAATGCCCGACCTAATTCACTGAAAATGATGGCTTTCTTTCTGTTTAACCTATCTACTGCAACACCCACCAAAGGAGCGAACAGAATGACAGGGAGGCTGATACTAACAGCGAGTTTTGAAAGTGCAGCAGGCGAGCCCTTTGCATACACACCCACCAATGCGATAAGTGCAAGGTTAACCATTTTCTCGCCAAACTGGGAGACTGTCTGGCCAGATGCAAAGATTAAAAAATCTTTTATCCTGAGAACAGATACAAAGTCTTTCCTCATCCAAAATTCAAGATTGAACCCATTTAATCATTTTTAACATCATTTCCCTTTCTCTTTCTAACAACTTTTTAAAAACAAGTCAAGGTTTTTTCACAGCAGTTCCACTCACAGATGGGTTAAAATCTGTGCAATCTTGTCATACGATCCATACGGATCCGTATAGAAGGTTTCTTTTCTTTTCTATTGACAAAGTTTCATATCTTTAGCAAGATAAGTTCTAAATGATAATTCTTGTAGACGATGAGAAAAAGGCTCTAATGCTTGAGCAGGTATATATAGCTGAAATGGGCAAATATGTAGGTGAAAATGTAACTTTGAAGGGGTGGGTGTATAACCGACGTTCAAGCGGAAATATAAGATTCCTTATGCTCAGAGATGGAACAGGAATTGCCCAAGGGGTTATCTCAAAAGCGGATGTTTCTGAGCAAACTTTCGAACTGGCTGACAGAATTCCTCAAGAATCCTCTGCTGTCGTTAAAGGTAAAATCAGAGAAGATAAGAGGGCGCCTGGTGGCTACGAGATTCTTGTATCAGAGTTGGAACCTATACAGATTGCCGAGAACTACCCTATTACGAAGAAAGAACATGGAACAGGATTTTTGATGTCACATCGCCACCTCTGGCTCCGTTCAAAAAAACAGCTAGCAATAATGAGGATAAGGAACGTGATAATTTCAGCGTGTAGAAAATTTTTTGATTCACTCGGGTTTCTTCTTGTAGATGCGCCTATCCTCACCCCATCCGCTGTTGAAGGTACTACCACCCTGTTCGAAACAGATTATTTTGGCGAGACAGCCTACCTTTCACAGAGTGGTCAGTTGTATATGGAAGCGGCTGCGATGGCATTCGGAAAGGTATACTGTTTTGGACCCACATTTAGAGCAGAGAAATCGAAGACAAGGAGACATATAACAGAATTCTGGCAGATTGAGCCTGAAATTGCTTTTGCTGAACTCGATGACATAATGGAACTCGCTGAGAAATTTGTTGCTTATATTACAGAGCAGGTGCTTGTAAACCGAGCAGAGGAGTTAAAAATACTGGAGAGGGATACGGGTCCATTAGAAAATGTCATTCCACCCTTTCCGAGGATATCTTATGATGAGGCAGTAGACATTTTGAATAAAGAAGGTTCTTCCTTCAAATGGGGGGATGACTTCGGTTCCCCAGAGGAGACCCTGCTCTCAGAAAAATTTAACAAACCCCTCCTGGTTCATCATTATCCTGCGAAATGCAAGCCATTCTATATGAAGAGAGACCCACAAAACCCTCAGCTTGCCCTTGCTATAGATATGCTTGCACCCGAAGGTTACGGGGAAATAATTGGTGGTAGCCAGAGGGAAGACGACCTCGAAACTATTAAGAAAAGGATTGAAGAACACAACTTACCTCAGGATGCATACGAGTGGTATCTCGATTTGAGGAAATACGGTTCAGTCCCCCATTCTGGATTTGGACTGGGACTTGAAAGAACCATAACTTGGATATGTAAACTTCCACACATAAGAGAGGCGATACCCTTTCCAAGACTTTTAGAAAAATGTTATCCATAAATAAAAAATACCTACTTTTTCTCGCTGGCTTCTTCCTCCTCTCATGTGAAGGCTTGAAAAGACCACCAAAGTTGGAAAAGAAGGAAATCGAGTATTTGGACCGTAAGGCGGAGAGAATCTATAATAATGGACAGGTAGCTTTCAATAAAGGGAAATATGAAGATGGTTTAAGAAATTTTAGAGAAGTTGCGAGGAATCTTTCTTTTACAGAAAAAGGAGATGATTCCCAGTTTATGGTGGCACTCTGTTATTACCGATTGAAAAACTATTCCTCTGCAATTGATGAATCGGAAAGGTTGAAAAAGAATTTCCCATCATCTCCGTTTATCGATGATGTGAATTTGATTCTCTACGAGACTCACTTAAGATTTTCAAACAGAGTAGAAGCGAGTTATGCCCTGATTGAGATATTGGATAAGAGTGATGACGAGTCCTTCCGAGATAAAGCAGAGAAAAAACTGACAAAACTCGTTGGAGATTTATCCCTTGAGGAACTATACAAGATAAAGAAAAAGTGTAAAATAAAGAGTCTCGCCCCCCTCATACTTTACAGAATTGGTAGATACGAATTTGAGAGTCAAAACTACAGAAAAGCGAAGGAAATCTTTGAAACTTTAATTGAAAAATATCCTGACTCTACATATGCATTGAAAGCAGAGGATCTATATGGAAAAGCGAAAAAGGGCAGGGGGTTGGTTTCAAACCGTATAGGTTTGATAGCCCCATTGAGTGGCGAATACTACTTTTATGGAAATGCAGTGAAAAATGGGTTGAAGTTGGCGCTTTCCGAATATAATAAGGATAGCAAGGAGAAACTTGAGTTGATTTATTACGACTCCAAAGGGGATGCGATCGAGGCTGTAAAGGGAATGAAACTGCTTATCAAGAATGAAGATGTGCTGGTAATTGTTGGACCGATATTTACAGCATCTGTTATTCCTGCCGCCGTGATAGCAGACTATTCGAATATCCCTCTCATTTCACCAACTGCTACAGAAAGCAGGATACAGGATTTGGGGGAGTATGTTTTTCAATTGAATACAGGGTTGAGGTATGAAGCGAGGGAGGTAGCAAGGTATGCCATCGAAGAAGAGGGATATAGAACTTTCGCTGTGATTCACCCGAAAGACTCATACGGTTCATCCCTCGCCAACAGTTTTGTCAATGAAGTGAATAGATTGGGTGGAAATGTCTTAACTACGCAATCATACGAATGCGGAACTACCGATTTTGGGGAGATTTTAGCGATTGTGAAAGAGGTCGCTCCTGAAGCCATCTACATTCCAGGCTACGCTGACGATGTAATCCTGATTTCAACCCAAATTAGATACTATGAAGTAGAATCCGCTCTTTTAGGTGGGAACAGATGGATGGAAGAAAAGGTTGCGAATTTAGCAGAGGATTATGTTGAAGGTGCGGTGTTTGCATGTTTTTTTGGAGAAGAGAATAATAACAACGCAGAGGAAGAGTTCGTAAAGACATATGAAGAAAAGTTTGGTATAGAACCGATGCGAGCAAGTGTTTTAAGCTATGATGCTGGAAAGGTCATAGTGGAAAGTGTAAAGGAAGGTGCTTGTACACCTTTTGAAATAAAGGAATTTCTTGATTCGATGCCTATGAGAAGGGGTATATCAGGGGTTGTATATCTATCAAAAAATATCAAACCAGCGAATTTGAGACTCTATAGGATTAAAAAAGGGGAAGTGGTCCCTGTTCATATATGGTAGTTAAGGAGGTAATATGTCAAAGAAGAAAAAGAAAAAAAGGAAATTTAAGAAAACGGTTGAATCGAAGCTCTCTTTTTCAAAATGGAATTATATAATCTTTTTCTCTGGAATCATAGTGATAGTTGTGGGATTTTATGTGCTTGCGAAAGGTTCGATTACATTGGCCCCCATTCTACTCGTATTGGGATACTGTGTGCTGGTCCCGATTTCTATTATGATAAAATAAAGTAGGGACAACCCTTGTGGTTGCCCTGATTTAAGGAGGCAGTGATGAAAAAGAAATATTGGGTTATTGTAGGCATAGCGGCAGGTTTTTTTGTCGTTGCCTTCACAATCTTTCTTGTAAGTATATTCAAATCGATGGTCTCTGCCGAACCACTGCTCGGGGAAAAGATTGCTTTAATTGAAATCAACGATTTGATCCATAGATTTAACGCTGATAAGATAATTTCAGAGATCAGGGAGTACAGAAAGAGGGGCGATATAAAGGCGATGGTATTGAGAATAGACAGTCCTGGTGGAGGCGTGGTGGCTTCGAATGAGATCTACGATGAAATCAAGAAAGCAAAAGAAGATGGAAAAAGTATCGTTGTATCTATGGGCAGTGTGTGTGCGTCGGGTGGCTATTATATAGCATCCGCTGCTGATACAGTGGTTGCAAATCCCGGCACGATAACAGGTTCGATAGGTGTAATTATGGGATTCACAAATATGGAGGGATTGTTGAAAAAAATTGGAGTAAAGTTTGAAGTGATAAAATCGAGCAAGTATAAAGATATTGGATCTCCATTCAGAGAGATGACACCCGAAGAGAAGGCGCTTTTAAAAGAGTCTGTGGACGATGTCTATAACCAATTCGTCGATATAGTGTGCAAAGAGAGAAATTTAGAACGGAAAAAAGTTTTGGAGATCGCTGATGGCAGGATTCTCACCGGAAGAAAGGCAAAGGAATTGGGCCTGGTTGACAGACTCGGAACGCTGAGTGATGCGATAACTATTGCGGGCAGGATGGCAGGGATAGAGGGCGAACCAAAAATTTTGAAGAAGAAAAGGTTCAGGATATGGGACCTGTTAGAAGCTTACTATTCAAGACTGAACCAACAGGAGGTGAAATTAGAGTACAAGCTATTTCTACCTCAACATCTACCAAAGTGAAGGTCGTTCCACTCATATCTAAAGAAGAAATTGAGGCAAAGGTTTCAGAGTTAGCCGCACAGATCTCTGCTGATTACAAAGACAAGAATCCAATTCTAATAGGTATATTGAATGGTGCTTTTATCTTTCTTGCAGACCTTGTGAGAAAACTCGATATCTCCTGTGAATGCGAGTTCTTCGGTGTCGCATCATACGGCTTAAGCACCGAGACATCGGGTATAGTAAAGATTACAAAGGACCTTACTACTTCAGTAGAAAAGAGAGATGTGATAATAATTGAGGATATAGTTGACACAGGGCTAACTCTAAAATTCATTCAAAAGACATTTAAATTGAAAAAAGTAAACAGTGTAAGGGTATGCGCACTCCTTGATAAGAAAGAAAGGAGAGATGTAGAGGTAGATATAGATTATCTCGGATTCTCTATACCAAATAAGTTCGTTGTCGGATATGGAATAGATTACAATGAGAGATACAGAAATCTATCCTACATAGGCTATCTTGATTTTGAAGAAAAGTAGATACTGAAAGACTAACACCAGAAAATAGAAATTGGAAATTAAGAAATTTATCTGTTCAGTCTCACAATTTCCATTTTCTTACTTTCTCTTTAGTTTCTTTTGAATATCTGTCCATACGGATCCTGAGATGTTAATCAGTGTCTGAATTAAAGAGTGAAGTTGGATGTTGGATTTATCAATTGTCATAGTCACATGGAACAGTCGAGAGTATATAGAAAGTTGTCTCAATTCTATATTTAAAAATGTTAACGGATTGAAAGCCAAAGTACTCGTGGTAGATAATGGTTCTAGTGATGGAACTTTGGAGATTATTAGAGAAAGATTTCTGAAGGTGAAGATAATAAGTAATAGAGAAAATCGAGGGTTTGCAAAGGCGACCGATCAGGGATTAAAAGTCGTTAAAGGAAGATACGCCTTACTCCTGAATCCTGATACTGTTGTTAGAGAGAATGCACTCCAAAAGATGATAAAATTTATGGACTCTCATTCTGGTGTTGGTGCGCTCGGTCCAAAACTTTTGAATCCCGATGGTACCGTTCAGCCATCCTGCCGCGAGTTTCCGACGTTTCAAACTTTTCTCTGGGAATTTACAGGATTTTCTAAAATGTTCCCAAATCATAAGATCTTCGGTCGCTGGAGAATGGGCTATTTTGACCATCAGAGTCCCAAAGAAGTTGACCAGCTTATGGGTGCCTGCATTGTGGTGAGACGGGATGTATTAGAAAGGGTTGGATTGCTGGATGAGCGATTTCCACTATTTTTCAATGAGGTTGACTGGTGTTACCGGATGAAACACGCTGGATGGAAGGTTATGTTCTTCCCAGATGCTGAGGTAATCCACTATCTTGCAAGAAGCACCAGCAAAATCAGGTGCAAGATGATAGCTCTCTCCCATCTTGGTGCATACAATTTTTTTAGAATACACAATAGAAATTACTGGACCTTCTCGCTTGGGATTATGCTTTTTATCACCGCCTGTATCAGAATAACTTATAAGGCAATTCAGTCGGTTTTGAATTGGTGAAGTTGTAGCAGAAAAATGTTAGCGATAAGAGTAAATAACATATCTGTCGGGTATATTTCAAAACCTGTTCTGAAGGATGTGAATTTCACTGTTGAAAGCGGTTCCTTTGTTGGATTGATCGGTCCTAATGGTTCCGGGAAGACGACCTTACTCCGGGTTATCACTGGTATCCTCCATCCATGGTCTGGCAATGTGGAGATCTTTGAAAAAAGTGCAGACTCCCTTACAAGAATAGATATAGCCAGGTCGGTCGGAGTCGTCCCTCAGGAGAGTTTCTTTGCATTCAACTTCAAAACAGAAGAGATAGTCCTTATGGGAAGGTATCCATATCTTAAAAGGTTTAAATCCGAGACTAAAAAAGATTATGATATAGTCTACGAATCTATGAAATTTACAGATACCCTGTCCTTTAGGGACAGACCTATAAATGACCTCTCAGGTGGTGAACGCCAGAGGGTAGTGATAGCGCGGAGTCTCTCCCAGTCACCTAAAATTTTATTACTTGATGAACCAACATCGCATCTCGATTTGAACCATCAGATTGAAATATTCGACCTGTTAAAAAGGTTGAATAAAAGGGGTATGACGATACTGGCAATTTCCCACGATTTAAATCTTGCAAGTATGTACTGTGAAAGGTTGATATTACTCGATGCTGGTAGAATACGACTGATTGGTACCCCCGAGGAGGTAATCACACCTACTTTAATCGAAGATGTTTATAAGACAAAGGTATTGTTACAGGAAAATCCTGTAACCCACACCCCCTACATCCTCTTATTACCAAGTGGAATAGACTAATTATCGGGGAAATTAGACACCGTTCGAACCTATTTTGATTCGTTAGCCTGCATTCTGAAACGCCTATTGCTTTTCTAATGCCTTTGTTTAGCGTAATTAGTTAAACAACGGAATAACCCAGACATTGCCCTGTTCATTACCCTATTCAGATGCTCATTACCCTATTCGCTTCCATTTTGCAGATTGCCTCTTGCCAAGGCATACAATCTTTTTTTCTTTTGATTTTGTTAATTTTCTCAAAAACTGCCTTTGCCAAAATTCCTATTTTTAAAACGAACAAACGAACGCCTGTCCCCTGCACCTTAATTCACCGGAGGTGGAGTAGCAACTTCATCATAGGTGACCCCCGATCAGGTCACATTAGATGTTTTTGCTTTAACTTTCAAACAAAACTTTATGAATAATGAATGAACCGTCCCCATATCCCTTTCATTAAAGTAGTCTATCCCCTTGTTAAAGTCACAGAGTCAAGCACCGTCCCAAATAGATTTGCTTGTGGGTGAGCGACAGCGAACTGCATACACCGTGTTATACGCTCCGAGCGAAGCGAGGACGAGGGAGCGACAGCGACCGAAGAGTCGTGAGCAAAGGGTAATCCTGAATCCTGCGTGACTTTTATTAACCGAAGTTGGTTAACATATTGTTTTGAAATGATATTTTGATATTTTGGCGGTGTTTTGGCATTACAATTAAGGCATACCGTAGGTATGTCTAAATTGTAACTCTCTTTTTAAGCCTTTTTAGCTTTTAAATTCAGAATTGATAAGGATCTTAACATTTGAACATTAAAATTCTCATGCAGGATTCAGGTAATCTCTTCTTGTTTACTAGCATATGCGTGCACATCATAAATATTATACCTCATAACTCCTCTCCAATTATTAGGCTATTTTAAACCAGATATTACCGCAGAGAAAGAAACTCCACATCTTTTAGGTATGATGTCGTATCTTTTTCCTCCGACTATGATTTTTTTACTAATTATTACCCTGTATTCAGATGAATGCCACCTTTTGCACAAAACGAGGTGATAAAATTCAAAATTCATGCCGTTATCACTACACTCTTCCAAAATATCTAACGCAATTTTTGACCCATTAGTAAGTTTTTCTATAATTTGATTTGAATGTATAGTTTTACTTTTTAATTCTACGATACCAATAATCATACAGTTATCTCTAGTAAAAATAATACAGTCACATATTCTACGATCTTCACAAATTCTTTCACCTTTCAATATGACATAGTTACTCAAACCATTGAGTCTCAATCTACAGCCCATCTCAGAACAACGCGCTATTATCGCATTAGTAAAATTGCTTTTGATACAGTTTATAACTGGCATAAAAAGTCTCTCCATATTTATGTCTCGGCGCTTAAGTCTCTTCGAAGTTTAATTGTTTCTTCATAAAGAGCTTCATGAATATTGATGAATTCTTCTTGCGAAATCCCATCTTCTTCTGTTATTTCAACTTCGGTTATTCTGTGTCCGGCACTCCTTTTGTCATAATCAAACACATAAGCAGCGATTTCATCGGGCTTTAAGAAATCTTCTTTGCTATATTTATACCTCTCTACGCGATTTTTTGGCTCAACTTTGCTAAGCAGAATGAAAGTGCTCAATTGCTCTAATAAGTACTCGCTATGAGTTGTAATTGTTATGTTGACACCCTTTCTTATTAATTTGACCAAAAGCTTTGCTAAAATTCGCTGATTTTCTGGATGTAAATGAGCTTCTGGTTCTTCTATTATTAAAATGCTCCCAGGTGCAATACTATACTTTAAATAAAGAAATAGCGGCGCTAATTCAGAAACAGTTGAAGAAGCTCTATGCAATGGAATCTCAGTATTCTGAAAATTATATTTAATTTCCGGATAAAGATACTCATCTAAAGTTCGGACTACAATCTCTCCTTTAATCAGTTTTTTTTCAAAGTTCTGAGCGAGCTGATAAAAGGGACCTTTCTCTTCAGGTAAGGTAATAACAGAGGAAATAAAATCAGATACAACCCCAGAGAACTTTGGGATTTCTAGCTTTTCTATACCTACATATGGGGCTTTTTTTACTATACTCGCAGCAAGCGCTTTATGACCTTGAAGTATACCAGACCTTGCAGCAGGAAGATAGTAACATGGCATCGCTACATTTTCCAATATTTTAGAGACACATACCTCGAAAATTATGTCCATTAATCGGATAGACATAAACCTTTTCTCTTCTTTCTCTCTCCACCCACCTATCTCAATCAAAACCTCCTTTTCCTTCTCCTTTATTTCAATTGTAGGACGAGGCAAGTCGATTACTTTGATTCTTATCTTGATATTCAATTGTGGATACTCTTTGATCTTTAACTTATCTTTTTGGTATGTCAAATGAGTACTATAGGAATTAAAATTAATTTTTAGTACAAATGATTTTTTCCCAATCCTGATTAATTCGTTGAGTGGGCAAGCATATGAACGAACAACTTCATCACTTAATCTTTTTTCATATATCTCTCCAAAAATCATGTTGGTTACTTTTTCTATAACTTGTTTTGGAATCTCTAGTTCCCTTCCTTCTTTTAAATCGTCGATTTGCCTTTTCAGCTCAGGGAATTCTTTGAGAAAAGTACGAATATCAAGATGTTTGGCAAAAAAACGTCCCCTCATAAAGAAGGGTGCCCGTCTGGGTAAAGTAATCGGGGCATAAGACTCAAATATGGAGTGAACTAGCATCGCAGCATACGATTTTCCTGAGTTGTTAGGGCCAATAAATAGTGTGAGAGGTTTAAGTGTTATCTTACCACTGCTTATCGGGCCAAAATTCTTTACCTCAATTTTCAATTCAATTTCTCTTCTTCCTTCCTTCCTTCCTTCAAATGTTCTTCTTCTAATTGGCATGATCTCTAACTCCTTTATTTATTTTTATTCCGGTTTGGCTACTATTCTGCCATCTACTTTTGGCGTGCATGTGTTTTTTCAATCCCATATTATCCTCTCTCCTTTAAGCCTTTTGCTCACGATTTCGTCTAACTTAAAATAACCGAACTACTTCGTTTATGCACGACTCTAGATGAAGCCTCAAGTTGTAACTTTTTGTTGTTGTCATTTCTTTCCAAAATCCAAAGGTCAATTTGGTCGGGGTGAGTGGATTTGAACCACCGACCTCCTGCTCCCAAGGCAGGCGCGCTAAACCACTGCGCTACACCCCGTTTCCTAATCTTTATCTCACATTATGATAACATTTCATTGGGGTAATCCGTACGGACGACCTCCTGCTCCCAAGGTCCATACGGACGCTAAACCACTGCGCTACACCCCGTCTTATTCTTTATTGACTCTCGTTTCTTTACTTTCCCTTTTTGGCGATTTTAAATATCGTTCTCGCTTCATTGCTTCCCCACGAGTCTCATATTTCTCAAAATATTCTATCTCAAAGGGTCCTTTATTCTTCGTAGACTGAACTTTGCCTTCATTATGTCTCTTCAGTCTCGCCTTCAAGTTTGTAGTCTGTCCGACATACAACCGCCCGTCTTTAAGACTCCTGATTACATATACATAATATGACATTGTAACAGCACTTCATTGGGGTGATCCGTACGGACGACCTCCTGCTCCCTAAACCACTGCGCTACACCTCGTTTTATATCTCTTTTTTTATATATCTCTTCAGTTTCAAGAATGCCTTTGCCCTGTGAGAGATCTTATTTTTTACACTGCCCAATTCAGCAAGCGTCTTTCCGTATTGTCTGACCACAAACAGAGGGTCATATCCGAATCCAGCTTCTCCTTTCGGCTCGTATCCTATGTATCCAGATATTGAACCTTCGAAGGTTACTTCCTTGCCTGATGGATAGACCAAAGCTGCTACACATCTGAAAGTAGCAGTTCTCTTTTCTTTGGAAATACCTTTTAGCATAGATAGAAGTTTCTTGTTATTGTCGGCATAAGTCGCATCTTCACCAGCAAATCTGGAAGAACGAACCCCTGGTTTCCCTTTGAGGATGTCAACCTCCAATCCGGTGTCATCAGCGATAGAAATGCAGTTCGTATAGTTAACGCAGTGCCTTGCTTTTTTCTCTGCGTTTTCCCTTAAAGTTAGTCCATCCTCTACTACATCAGGAATATCTGAAGAATCATAGAAGGTAAAATATGTCAGATTCAGCCCTTTTAATATCTCCTTTATCTCTACTATCTTGTCCTTATTCTTAGTCGCAAGGGCTACCTTCATCAAGATAATTCACGGTCTTACCATAGTCTCTACTATCCATGCGTCTCTATAACCCATTTGTCTTGCTTTCATTCTTAGGGCATTAGCATCGCCTTTGGAGACACAGTCACCAATCCTCACTTTATAGTAGGGTGCGATATATTCCACATATACCTTTTCAGGGAATTT
Source organism: bacterium (assembly GCA_030619885.1). GTDB lineage: Bacteria > Hydrothermota > DG-26 > JAUXAN01 > JAUXAN01 > JAUXAN01. Next base: position 13,707 of record JAUXAN010000027.1, on the reverse strand, counting down.
CATCCTCGCTTCAGATGCTAGTTTCTCTGCATTAGCCAGATATGCTGTAGCAACTACCTGTACCCTGAATCCCATAGTTTCTGTAGGCGTTACAGGAGGAGTCACTGGTGGAGGTGTCACTGTCCCTTCTTCTTCTATAGTTGGAGTTACTTCCTCTTCTTCTACCACTACTTCTTCTTCCTCTTCCCATTCTTCTTCTTCTTCCCATTCTTCTTCTTCAAATTCTTCCTCTTCTTCAAATTCTTCTTCTTCAAATTCTTCTTCCCCAATCTCAGCGACTACCTCTTCCGGAGGTCGTTTCCTACATGAGAAGGAGAAGATGAATATGAAACACACCAGAAGACATAGAAGTTTTCTCATTTTTTAACCTCCTTATTTTTAGGCAACCACAAGGGTTGCCCCTCTTTTTAGGCAACCGCAAGGGTTGCCCCTATTTAATCCTTCCTATCCTTTCCACCTCCTTTGTTCATAAATATTTTTCAAGTCCATTAGTCTCAAGAAGGCTGACAATTTTTCTTACTTCCTGTGCCATACTTTTCTTACAGACCAGGGTAGTATTCTTTGTCCGCACTATGATAAGATTATCAACTCCTATCGTTGCTATCAGTCCGGAGTCAGAAAGTATTATCGAATCTTTGGTATCGGTGCCAATAAATCCTCCATTTATAACATTCCCATTTTTATCTTTCTTTTTCATCCTTTCCAGTGCTAACCATGAACCTACATCATCCCACATAAAATCTGCCCGAACTACAGCTACATTTTTTGCCCTCTCCATTATTCCATAATCTATTGAAATATGAGGTGATGCCTTATAAATTCGATTTAACACCTCAGGAGTAGGTGATCTTCTGAACTTTTCGAGCCTCTCATAGAGTTCTGGCATATATTGTGCAAAAGCATCCATTATCGTGGATATTTTCCACACGAACATACCACTGTTCCACAGATACTTACCAGATTTCACAAATCTCTGGGCGAGTCTCAAGTTTGGTTTCTCCTTGAAGGCATTCGACCTATAAACAGGCGTCTTTCCCGTCTCTATCACCTCTGCGTTCACTTCGATATACCCGTATCCTGTTTCAGGTCTCAATGGAACGACACCAAATGTCACCAGATAGCCTTTCTTCGCCACATCTATCGCAACTTTGAGTGTATTGAGAAATTTCTTCTCATCCGGTATGAAGTGGTCTGCTGGGAGGACGATCATTATACCATCCTTATCATATCTCTCGATTGAAACCGCCGCATATCCAATAGCCAGCGCTGTATTTTTTCCCATCGGTTCTTTTAGAATATTCTTCCCCCTCATCCACGGGAGGGTCTTGAGAATAGAGTCCTGAAGATCTTTTGGTGCTACGATAAAGATATTATCTTCCTTCAGCATTGGAAATATCCTCTTACAGGTGGTAGATATCATGGAAGTTTCTCCTATTATCGGGATGAGTTGTTTCGGATTTCTCCTCGTTGATTTCGGCCAGAACCTCTCTCCTCTGCCCCCGGCAAGTATAATCGCAAAAAACATCTCAGCCACTCCTCGATAACTTGTATTTTATGATCCCTGCCAGTAGAGGGATTACAATCTCATGCCTTCCAATAATAGAGAAACTCTTTCCACCAGTTGCTGTCGGTCTCTCACACACATTCTTCATAGGTCTATAATGTTCTATCTGGTCGAAATTACACGCTGTAAACTTTTCTACTCTGTATCCTAAATTTCTGGCACAGTTTAATGCCTTCAAAAATACTTCGGGAAGAATTACACACGACCCGATATTCATCACGACTCCACCTTCCAACCTTGATATAACTTTAGCAAATATTTTGAAATCTGTCAAGGTCATTTCGCCTGTTACCCCTCCATCAAAAGTCGGATGATAGTGTATTATATCGGTACCAAATGCGACATGGATACTGCAGGGTATCTTGGTCTCATAACATTTTGCTAATAGACTGTATTTTTTATAGGAGGTACCAAGATCAACAATTTTTTTACCAAGGGCTTCACCTAAACCTATTCCATCCCCTTTGCCTTCAGAGATTGCTTCGTTCATCAGCCGTCCTGTCTCTTCCCATATTCCAAACTTGCCAACTTTAAGCCCTGAAGCAACATCTTCGGATGTTTCTCCCCAGACTCCAATCTCAAAGTCATGTATACCCCCTGCCCCATTCATTGCTATTGAAGTAACAACCTCATTTTCTATTAAATCTATGATAATAGTCGATAGTCCACACTTGATCACATGCGCACCCAACATCAACACAACTTCTCCATTTCTTCTTACAGTAGCAACTATTATATCTGTCAAAGAACGAATATCTTTCCCTGTCAAGATATTTGGAAAGGAAGAGATGAAGTTTTCGAAATAGTCGTCAGGTTCAAAGACCTTGCTGAAATCTTTAACTTTAACCTTGCTTTTCCTCTTCTTAATTGAGCAGGTCTTAATATCATCAAGATCGATAGCTTCAAAACTCATTATCTTTTAATTTTGCGTGCTATCGCCCTTATCGAACCGATAGCGACCTTGCTGTCTAAAAGGACGGGAAGCTTCTTCGAATCGTCCGTTACCCAAATAGTTAAACCGCCCTTACTTCCAAATATCCCTCCACCTTTAGAAAGAAGTTCACATTTAAGACAGTCGAATATGCCAGCAAATGTGTTCACCCTCTCTTTCTTGAGTACATATATCTCTAAAGGATAGTTTTCCTTATCAGTATGATTATTTACGAAGATAGTATCACCAACCGACAACTCAAGTGTTCGAACATAATAGATCGAGGTTAAAAAATCCATTGCTCCTTTTGTCATTTCTATCGAGTCGCCATCGGAGTAGAACACCATTTCTCTTTTATGGTCAAAGTCAACAGAGACATCCACATTGCAGAGTTTCTCTCTCAATCTCTTTTCGTATCGGATCGTATACATTGAATCGGTTGTGCAATACGATTCCCAGGTATCGTCTATTTTGAAAAAGAGCGAGAAGAACCAGTTAGTCTTTGCTGCAGAAAACAGGTGAAAACAGTCAGCCCCATCTATATTCTTAATATCTCTTACTTCCATCACTCCAGTGCCCCCACTGACAGGGCCATAATTGAGAGCGAACTCAACCCTCTCCCCGACAAAGAATGGAAGCATTGCAAAGACCACACCGATATTCCTACCCACAGTTAAATCTAATCGCTTACATGCCATTTCAATAATTATTAGAAATGTAATAAAAGATGTCAAGAGAAAAGGAACCACCTGGAAACCACAGATTACACAGATTAACAGAGAAAAAAAGAAAACCGCAGAGGGTGCAGAGATCAACATCTATGACTCGTAGGGCAAACCTTTCTATACGGATACTGCCATATGGCTCGTATGGGGGGTTCTGTGAGTAGTTTTTAAAAGCTTTTAGATAAAAACATCTTGGAAGCTAAAAGTTTTAAGATGTTAGGGACTATTTTACAAACATACGGCATGTTCTCAACGAGCTTTCCCGGTCGCAGATAAAAGGAAGAATAAGCCATAATAAAAAGCATTCTCAATGCTTCAGGGGATACATGGTCAAGCTTTATTACAGGATGTGAGCCGGTATAAATTCCCCAATTTTTAGTTAAAAGTCGATCTTTTACCATTTCATAGAGCTTGGTTCCAGGATAAGGGGTTAGCACTGAGAATTGAGCCGTATGGGGGTTAAGCCGTTTTGCAAAGTTGATGGTTTCCTTCATCATATCTTTAGTTTCATTCAGAGCCCCAAGGATAAAGCTTCCTGTTACTCCTACATGATTTTCTTTTAGTATTTCCATTGCTTTTAAAGCATCTTGGACGAGCGCCCTTTTTCCGTATTCATTCAACACTTCCTGGCTACCACTCTCAAATCCGAGGAAAGTCCATTTAAATCCAGCCTTGGCCATCATTCTAACCATGTCAGGGTTATGTGCTATTGTATCCACACGTGACCATGCCCCCCAGATGAGGTTCCATCTTTGCTTTATTATTTTTTGGGATAGTTTGATAATACGATCAGGATCCAAGGTAAAGTTGTCATCAACAAATGAGAGTGCTCGGTAATTATACTTTTTATACAGCAATCCCATCTCTTCAAAAACATTTTCAGCCGATCTTGCCCTCCAGCGAACGCCAAAAAACTGAGAGGAGGAGCAGAAGTCGCAGTTAAAGGGACAGCCTCTAGAAGTTATCAGCGTAGTCGTAGGGCGACCATTCATTTTTTCCCCATAAAGTTTGAGAGGTAAAAGCTCCCTTGCTGGAAAAGGTAGGGAATCCAAATCATAAATAAATGGAGCATCAGGGGTTCTGCTGAGTTCGCCATTAGTTAAATAGGAAACCCCTCTCACTTCTTCAAAAGGTATCTCCTTAGATAAGAATTTAACCAAGGAAAGAAAGGAGTATTCCCCTTCATTTCGGACGACATAGTCCACCACTCCGCTTTCTAATGCATCTTTATCTAAAAAGCTAACATGAGGGCCTCCCATTACCACTATAGCTCCTTGATTTTTTGCAACCTTAGCAATCCTCAAAGAGATAAGATATCTTGAAGTATCAGCTGAGATACCTACAATATCGAACTCACTATATGGATAGTTATTCCAGTTTTGTTTCTCAACACTGAAATCAATTATCTTCACTTGGTGATGGTCTCTTAAAACTGAAGCAAGGTATGCTAAGCCAAGAGGAGGGCGCATTATGCCTATACTACCATAAGAAAAACCCATGGGTTGATTAACCAACAAAACTTTCATTAACCCTCCTCTATTTTTTTTACCTCTTCGCTTCCAAAGCGACTGAAAAGCTTCCCCAAGATAACCATCTTTACCTTTCTTTTTACTGGATCTATTTCATAGCTCTTTTCAAAGTAACTATAGCAAATACAAACTTCTTGTCAAGGAAAAAAAGACCCCACAGATTAGCACAGATCAATATCTAAATTTTTAATACTTTCTTTGCTTCTTCAAATACCGCCTCTGGTTTTATCATATCCATACAATCATAGTATCTACATCTTTTTCCGATACATTTTTTGCAGGCAGATACTTCAGGAATGAAAACCTTATTTTTTCTTCCCAGTGGACCCCATCGGACTGGACTGCATCCAGCAATCGGACAGAAGATCGAAATGGTGGGAGTCCCAACTGCTGCCGCTATGTGCAAGGGTCCTGTAGAATTAGTGATTAAAAGTGAACAATGGCTTAAAAAAACAGCAAACTCCCTGAGGGTAGTTCCACCAACCAAAATGGATGGCAGAGTTCTCATTCTGCTTTTTATCTCATCTATTAATCCTTTCTCCTTCTTACTGCCCGTCAGATAGACCCTCATCCCTTTCCTTGCAAGAAGGTCTGCTATTTCTGCAAAGTGGCCTCTCCCCCATGCCCTCGCAGACCCACCTGACCCTGGATGTATCGCTACTATCTTGTCCTTGAATTTGTAAGTAGATTTGCGAATTTCTTCTTTTGATAGAAAAATCTTTGGCACAGTTTTTAGCCCTTCAATGCCGAGAAATTTTAAAAATCCTAAATTGTATTCTGCCTCATGCTTTTTACAATCTTTTCTATGTTCATAAACCCTTCTGTTGAATAGAAGGCTGTAAAACCTATAGCCTGTCCCAACCCTTATCTTTACCCTCGATAAGAATAACAGAAGCGAGAGTGAAAATGTCGGATGGAGAAGAATTCCTATATCGAACTTTTGATTATGAATATGCCTTACCAAATGGAGAAAGTCTTTCAAATTTGTAAAACGACTTATTCCAACTATTCCATCTATGTAAGGATTATATAGAAGTATGTCTTTGGTATCTTTTAATACTAATGCTATAATTTTTGAATCCGGGAATTTCCTTTTTACGAGTTCAAAGACAGAGGTAGAGATTATTAAATCACCTATCCTGTCGGTTCTAACAATCAAAAACTTCATTAGTAAAAGATCTGAGATAGATTTGAAAAACATCTGTTACAGATGTAAACATATATAAAGTATTATGTCTTAAATCACTCTTTATGTCAAGGGATTTTTTTCCTCTCCATCATCTAATACAAGAATTCTATTAGCATTGAGAATTGTCGAAAATCTATGCGCAACATGACCTCAAATTGCTTGACATTTCTGTATTTTTAGATTATGATTGCAATAGAATGGAATTGACGATAGAGAGAGCGAAAGAAAATTTAGCCAAGTTAATAGCCAAGTTTGAGAGAGAGTTAGCAACTGGTCGAATAAAAGATTATTTGGAAGAAACGACCAAAACAGGATTTATTCAACCCCTATTGAAAGATGTCTTGGGCTGGGATGTGAATAACATAGATGATGTAAGCCCTGAAGAAAAGGTTTCACACGGCAGAGTTGATTATGGACTAAAAGTAGATGGTGTGATCAAAGTCTTTATTGAGTCGAAAGCAATAAGGGAAGACCTTAATAAACACATTGAACAGGCGGTTCGATATGGATATAACAAAAAAAGTGTTCCTTTTGTTCTGCTAACCGATTTTGAAGGAATTAAACTCTTTGATGTAACCGTTAAACCAGATTCAAGGAATCTTCTTAAAGGCTTGAAACTTGATTTAGACTGGAAAGATTATCTTAAACAGTTTGACAAGTTATGGCTGCTTTCCAAGGAATCGGTAGTTAAAGGCGAACTTGATAAATTACTTCTTGTAAAACCAAAGGATAGGCTTCCAGTTGACAAAGCAATTCTTGATGACCTCAAGAGGTGGCGGGTGAGTTTAGCCAAAGATATTTTCAAAAATAATCATCACCTTTTTCATTCTGGTGATTCGGGAAAGGATGCGAATTATCTTAAAGAAATAACCCAGCGGATTCTTGACCGTATTATATTTATGCGTTCCTGTGAAGACCGTAGTTTTATTTATCGTAGCCATTTAAAAGAATTATTTGAAGAAAGAACCGAGACTGTAGGCACGAACACAATGCTTTTTCTAAAAGAGGAATTCAAGCATTACAATATCATTTTTGACAGTGATTTATTTAGACCTCAGGAATGGGAGAAAAATTTAGCCATTGATTTCATTGTAATACGGGACATCATCATGGATACTTACAACCCTTATCAATTTGATGTTATTCCTTCAGAAGTTTTAGGTAATATTTATGAACAATATCTGGGTTATACTATCCGATTAACTGACCACCAGGTTAGATACGAATTAAAGCCTGATGTGAGAAAGGCAGGGGGTGTCTATTATACCCCGGAATATATTGTTGATTACATTGTCAAAAATACCATTGGTAAATTATTGCAAGAATTACCGCCTAAGAAGATAAAAAAGTTGAGGATATTAGACCCAGCCTGTGGTTCGGGAAGTTTTCTCATCAGGGCTTATGAAGAGATGATGAATTATTATCGAAATCAAAAGAAAAAACATCAGCCCAAATCGAAAGAAGGGCAGAGGAAATTGGAGTTGAAGCATGCGGAAGTAGAGCCGCTTTTATCCATTCATGAAAAAAGTGCAATCTTGCGTGACCACATCTTTGGTGTGGACATTGATGAGCAGGCGGTAGAAGTTACAAAACTTTCTTTAATGTTAAAAATGCTTGAAGGCGAATTTGGCATCATTCCAGGCCGTTCAATTCTGCCGATGCTGGACAGAAACATTCGGTGCGGCAATTCACTAATTTCTGGTGACACATTAGAACTGAAAAAATACTTTGGTGATGACTGGTACAAAGTCAAACCATTCAACTGGAAAGATGAATTTAGAAAGATTATGAAAGAAGAAGGTGGATTTGATGTAGTAATAGGCAATCCGCCGTATGTACAGTTGTCAATGGAAGAAAATTTAAAGAGTAATCTGAAAAAATATCTTGTCAAAAAATACGAGTCTTCAATGGGTCGACTTAATACATTTGGGTTTTTTACAAAACTTGGGATTGAGCTTTTGCGTGAGAAAGGACATCTTGGTTTCATTATACCTAACACAATATTAACTCAAGATTATTATGAGAAATTGAGAATCATAATTTTAGATAATTGCGTAATCAAAAGCATTGTCTCTTTTGAAAATTTACCCTTCAAAGATGCGGTTATAGAAAATATAATCTTAATATTGGAAAATGTAAGGGATAAATCAAGAAGAAAGAGAAACAAAGTTAAAATATATGATGTTAATGAGAACTATCAGTTTATAGAAATAAGAGATATCACTCAGGGATTATTTAATGAATCTCATAAAAGAAGATTTAACATAAATCTTAATGAAAGAACTCAATTATTAAAAAACCAGTTAGAAACCTCAACTAAAAAACTTGGTGAGTTTCTTAACATAAACCAAGCAATTGCGATTAAACACGATAGAGCAAAATATCTTAGTGGTAAAAAGTTAAATAACCAGTATAAACGGGTATTAGATGGGCGTTACATCAATCGCTATTCTTTGAATTGGAATAATAAATATTTGAAATATGATGTTAAAGCTATTCATAGTTGCAAACGAGAAGACATTTTTGTGAGTAAGGAAAAGTTGTTTTTCAGAAGGGTAGGTGATAGGTTAATTGCTACTTATGATGATAGTCAATTCTACGCTTTGAACACATTAGTAGTAATGAATTTAAGGAGTGGAGTCAAGTATGATTTAAAATATTTTTTATCTCTTTTTAACTCCTCAGCTTTAAATTTTTATTATCAAGTATTTCTGAAGTCAACTAAAAAGGTATTTTCCGAAATTCAAGCAAGACAAGTCGCACAACTTCCAATTTGCACTATTAATTTTTCTAACCCTGCCGAAAAGGAACTTCACGATGACCTGGTGGCATTGGTGGATGTGATGCTGGATTTGAATAAGAAAATCCAGACTGCTAAAGGCAGTGAAAAAGACCAACTACAGCGACAAATTGAAAAAACGGATAGAGAAATTGACAATTTAGTCTATAAACTTTATGGAATTACAGAGGAAGAGAGGGAAATAATTGAAGGAACGAGTTAAATAAATGAGGTTGAAATGGCGGAAGAAATATCCGGAGTCTATTTCTTATCTTGTAATCTGACCTCATGTCGACAACTACAAGTTGATTAGAGGTATTCTATGGCAAATCCTGAAGATACTTATAAGTCACTGATCTCGGTGGAGAATTTGATAGATCTTACAACCGAAGAGGTGCTGTTGCATATCGGACGGCTGACGGATCTCTCTCTGGATATGCGAAAAATGGAAGGGCTGAAGCGCGCAATAAAATTATCCGAAGAGTTGCAGAAGCGACACCTAACCACGGGGCAGTTGGCAATGTCTAACTATTTATTAGCTAACGCATGGGCAAATTTGAGAACATTAAGAGCGGGCAGTTATCGATCTTGGGACTGGGAACAAGAAGAGATAAGAAAGGAGATTATTCACCGCCGCAGGGCTTTGCACGAGGATGGACTTGGCGAATTACCAGATGAACGAGTATGTCAAATCCTAACAAATTTGGGTAATCTTATGCATGACGTAGGTCGTTTTGTGGAGGCGATCGAATATTGGGAGAAAGCATTAATCAAGTTACCTTCGTTTACCATGGCTCGCGGCTGCAAAGGATGTGGTCTCACTCATTACGCCCGCACCCTTTATGACGAAGGTCATGCGGCAATATTTCTCAAACACGCCCATGCTGATCTGAAAACTGCTCTATTATCGCCACTCCATGAAGATGCAAGGAAAAATTTTGACAAGTGTCGGATGGGGATTGAGTCTGTACTGTCGCCCGAGTATATAGATAAAGATATTGATATGCATACCTTCTGTCTTGATGCCTCGGAACAGGAGATTCGGTATCGGCGATGGTGCTTGGAGAAAGGGTTATTCTTGAATCCCTTGAATGATTTGGGACCTTATCCGATCGCAGCGCGCGACATACTCACCACACCTGACATTGTCGTCGGAATCAGGGAAGGCCCATACTATCCGGGCTATTTCAATCAGATGAAGCAGGAGTTCGTGTCGGCCAGATATCTATACTACGATGGAATCAATGCGGAGCAACCTCACTTTTCAGACAGAGATGTACTTCTTTACAACACACTTGATTATCCCTCATATTCGCTGGCTATTGAAAAAGTGAAAGCCGCTTTCAAAATAGCCTACTCTTTATTCGACAAAATTGCCTATTTCTTGACTCATTACTTGAAATTCTCTCTAGAAAGGAAAGAGAAAATTTATTTCAAAACATTTTGGTACGTGTCCTCAAAAAAGAACAAGGGCTTAAGGCCAAACTTCCAACGGTGTCAGAACTGGCCGCTACGGGGACTTTTCTGGCTCAGTAAGGATTTATTCGAGGATAAACCTGGTTTCAAGGAATCCATCGAGCCAGATGCTCAAAAACTTTATGAAATTCGTAACCACCTTGAACACAAATACTTCAAACTTCATGATGACCTTTGGTCCGGACCACCTTCGGACAATAATGTGAGCTCTCTGGCATTAGCTGACACTTTGGCTTTTTCTATGTATCGTCGAGAATTTGATGCAAAAACGCTTAGGCTCATTAAGATGACGCGAGCTGCGCTGATATATCTTTCATTAGCCCTTCATTGCGAAGAACAGCGACGTGCAAAAGAGAGAAGTTCTGACAGCGTGATACCGGAAGTGCCATTGGATATTTGGGAGGACGAGTGGAAGGTTTAGGTTTCAGAAATTCACAGCAAGAAATATGGGGGCACTTCCCCTATTTTCATAGAAAATTTTTTGCAACAAAATGCCATTTTTTTCTTGACAAATTTTGAAATAAACTATATTATTATATTCAGGAGGGTAGTGAAAGGAGAAAACTATGTACTATCCTCGTTTTTTTATTTAGATTTATTTTTACCAAAGAAAGGGGGTCTTAGACAGATTGTTAGAAAAGGAGGGAGATGATAAGCTAAATAATAGTAAAAATCGAGTTATAAGAAGAATATCCGCAATTAACTGTCGCAGACCCGTATGGGCGGATATAAACAAGTTATCTGCAAGCTTAAAAAGAAACAATGAGGATAGGTGCTAAAATAAGTATTGGAGGATAGTGCCATGGAACAGAACAAGAAATTAAAACTTTTTATTAGCTACTCACATCAAGACAATCTTGATGAAAATCCTTATATTGAACAATTTAAAAAACATATCGCTCCGCTCAAAGATAATGGTTTAATAGAAGAGTGGTATGATCGTGAAATTTTACCAGGTGAAGATTATCAAAATAAAATTGATAATAATTTAGAAGACGCAGACATTATTTGTCTATTTATCTCACCAAATTTTCTTTCTTCAGATAACTGTAAGAAAGAAAAAAAGAAAGCATTGGAATTGAGAAAACAGAAAGGAATTCCAGTTATTCCAATCATTTTGTCTCCTTGTGGATGGTCAGATGATAAAGATATTTCCAAATTATTGGCTTTGCCCACAGACGGAAAACCTGTCTCAAGTTTTCGAGATCGAAACGAAGCATGGCATGATGTTTACATTGGATTAAAAAAACTAATTGAAAAAGAGATAAAAATTAAGCAATTAGAAATAACAGAAGAATTTGAAAATTTTTTACAAGATACAGAAATGTTAACAGAAGCACATTCTCAAAAAGAAAGAGTTTTTTTAGATGACATATTTGTATATCCTGAGTTAGATAAATATGATAATTTAAGAGAATATGAAGGAAAGACAAGCCCAGAGGAATTATTAAAAAATCTTTTAGACTATCCAAAGATTGTTATAGCTGGAGAAGACCGATCAGGCAAAACAACTTTGTGTAAAATTATGTTTAAAGAGTTACGAAATAAGAATTTTATCCCTGTTTATGTATCTGATAAAAAGACTCATTTTTCAGGGAAAATAGAAAATAAAATATTACATTCATTTCATGAACAATATAAGGGAATTGATATAAATAAAATTGATAAAGAGCGAATAATCCCGATAATAGATGATTTTCATCTTGCTAAGAATAAAGAAAAACATATCAAAGATTTATCTATATATCCTCGCTGTATTGTCGTTGTTGATGACATCTTTGGTTTGAATATTAAAGACGAAAAACTTATTGGATCATTTGCTTACTTTAAGATAAGGGAACTTAAACCGTCCTTAAGGTATGAATTAATTAAAAAGTGGGTAAGCTTAACAGATAAAGAAATTAGAGATATTTACAAAGATATTGACAGAACCACAGAACTTATAGATTCCATTTTAGGAAAAACTATTGGTAGAGGAATTATGCCTTCATATCCATTTTTTATTTTATCTGCCATAGTTACCTATGAAACATTTGCAATACCACTTGATCAAGAAATAACATCTCAGGGTTACTGTTATCAAGCTTTTATATATTTTTATTTAAGGAAACAAGGTGTAAAAAATGATAAGATTGATATATACATAAATTTCCTAACAGAGCTTGCTTTCTATATTTACAAAGAAAAGAAGTATGAGTTATCGCCTGATGATTTTACCTCATTTATGAAGTTGTATTTGGAAAAATATAACCTTCCAATAGAAAAGGAAGTCTTACTTAAAAATTTAAGCCGAATAGTTTCAGTGGATAGCTTTAATAATTACTCATTTCGATATCCATATCTTTATTACTTTTTTGTTGCTAAATATCTTGCCGAACATATTGAAGATGACAAAATAAAGGAAGAAATAGAAACAATAATGAATAATCTTTATGTAGATGAAAATGCCTATTTTGCGGTTTTCATAGCTCATCATTCTAAAAATGTCAATATCTTAGAAGAAATTGAACTTAACGCATTATGTTTATTTGATAAATATAAACCTGCAACATTGACAAAAGATGAAGTTAAGTTTTTTGATGAACAAGCAGACATTATTGTTAAAGCGGTTTTGCCACCTGCTAATATAACACCTGAAAAGGAAAGAATGGAAAAATTAAAGATGCAAAATGACTTGGAGGAATCTCAGAAAGATATAGAACAAAAAGAAGATATCGATAAAGAGGATTCTTTGGGAAAAGAATTAAGGAGAGCTATTAAAACTGTAGAGGTTATGGGGTGTATTATCAAAAACCGAGCAGGCTCATTAGAAAAAACGAGACTTGAAGAGATATTTGTGGAAGCGATGAATGTTCTTTTAAGAATTTTATCTTCTTTCTTTGAAATCATAAAAAGTGAAGATGAACAAAAAGCTATAATTGATTTTATCTCGGAGAGATTAAGAAAAATTATTGAAAAAAAAGAAGAAAGAAAGAGAAAACCAGGTGAAGAAAATTTGAGGGAAATTTCAAGAATTATATTTTGGAATCTAAACCTCCTTGCTGTATACATTATTATTTATAAGATTGTTCACTCGTTAGGTTCTGATAAATTAACTGAAATTGTGAAGAAAGTTTGTGATGAAGTGAGTACTCCGGCATCTTTCCTGGTAAAACATGGGATTTTAATGTGGTACAATAAGAATCTACAAATTGATAAAATTGTGGAAAGGATTGACGAAAAGGACTTTTCTGAGATGGCAAAAAGAGCAATAAAATTAATGGTTGCTAATCATTGTTCTTTACATCCAATTAATTATAAAGATAGACAACGAATAGAAAACAAATTAGGAATTCCGGCAAAAAAACTTTTAACAAGAGGTTATAAAGAATCATGAATAGAATTCATATCGTAATAAGCCTGCAGATAACAGCGGACATACGGCTACGCTTCGCTCCGCCCAAATGCTCGGCTTTGCCTCGCACTTCGTATAAGCACTTGTGGGGTCGTGCTGGAATCTGGAATCTAATCTTTC
>JAUXAN010000070.1 GCA_030619885.1 bacterium | reverse complement strand
AGCAAGTCCGACACATTCTTTCATCGTTATCCCCGATATAGGAACGAATGGGACTACATCTGTTGCACCGAGTCTTGGATGCTCACCCTTATGCCTGTTTAAATCTATCAATTCAGAGGCGCGCTTCACACTATTGAATGCTGTTTCAAGCACCCCTTCGGGTGAACCGATGAAGGTAATTACGGAACGGTTATGGTCTTTATCCATCTCTCTGTCAAGCAATTTCACACCGCTCACCTTTGTTATTTCAGCAACTATCTCATCCACCACTTCTTTTCTCCTTCCCTCACTGAAATTTGGTATACACTCAACGACTTTTGCCATATTTCACCATTATATATTATGATAAATTCCTGCTCTTTTGTCAAGAAAAAAACACGGGGGTTGCTTAAAAATCACAGATCAGTTTCATCCCTTTTTCCCTTTATCATTTCTTCCATCTCAGTATATCATATAGTGGCCCGTTGAAACTGTTTCGTTTGATAGAGTCACAGAGTCAAGCACCGTCCCTGAAATCCCGAATCCGCGCCTTTTACTTCAATGCCATTTCCACAAGGTCTTTAGCTATGAGAGGGATCTCTTTTTTAAACTTGGTGCTGAATTTTTCTTTGCCGCAGTGAGGGCACCGATATTTCACAACTTTATGAATAGTAACTTGGTTATTATGAAACTCAATATCATCGAGTTTTTTTTTCATTTTACTTCCACAGTTATCACAGCGGTCTTCTACTTCTTTCCATATAGATTCTTCCAACTTTCCTTTGTTCATATACTCTGTAGCATCAGTCCTATCCCAAAATTTTGCTGCTTTCTTATCATTTTTAAATACAGGCATTTCTTTAGACATCATTTTACCTTCTTTTTATAAAATTTTTTCTCTTTCTCTGTCATATTCCTTGCAGTAATCGGTCGAAATTTACCCTTCCCTAAATCTCGCATTACCAAAAATATGTATCTTCCAGAAAATGTTCTACCAAAGAAAATATATCTTTTATCTGTTGCTTTTCTGACCCAAAATTTACTTCTGCAAATTTCTCTAACTTTCATCTGAGTAACATCATGACTTGAAATGTGTTTTTTATTTTCGCTGTCCCATTCAAAATATTTAATTCGCACCCTATCACCTAATTTTCACTCTTTATTATGCCTTAAATCCTTTTCTATGTCAATACTTTTTTGCCATCTAAACAGCCGTATTATGAGCCAAACGCCTAAAAATAGCAAAGGGCGGGTTAAGGCCCGCCCTTTGCTATTACCGACTTAATGAACCGCCCCCAATATCCTATTTTGCAGAAGTGACAGATTTTTCCAACGTTTTTGCGTGCAAGACCGTTACACCAACTAACTGATCGCCGTCATGATGATAAATAATATCGTTTTCCATAATACTGTCATCTGCACATTGAGGTTTCCTGAAACTAATATAAAGAGTGTCTGTTTCCTCATCGTAGTCAACCCAATAATGTTTTTGACTGAATTTAATAAAATATGGAATTACAGAAGTATCAAACTCTTTTATTTTTGCCATATTACACCTCGCTTTCTAATGGTTTCTGGTTCAGATGTAAAAAAAGCAGTAATAATAAAACCATCTTTATTTTCTTTATAAACCACAATACAATATTTTTCTGTAATGTTTGTTTTGGAATAATGTTTTAAAGCAATTAGTTCCCCTTTTGAACCTTTTACAATACAATCAGGAGAACTTGCTGTTTCCATAATATTATTAATATTCCCTGCCATATAGTCATGAGATTCAACAATGTGAAACCATTGCTTAAATGTAAGCTGAATGATTTTACCAGACACTGATTTGGTGGTTTCTATTATATCATCTTTTTGCATTTCAAGTCAAGATTAAAAAATGTTCATTTATTTAATTATAGAGGTTTTCAGTCTTTTTGTCAATCACAAAATACACCTTCAAATTGATGTCAATAGGGTAACTGAGGACACAAAAAACAGAGGGATATGATCTCAAAGCAAAAAGGGCGAGTCTTAACCCGCCCTTTTCTTGCCGGTTTATCGCAGTAATATTAGTTTCTTTGTGTGTTGGGAATCGTCAGTTTTAAGGCGGTAGAAGTAGACACCTGGTCTTACTCTTTGTCCTTTGTCGTTTCTGCCATCCCACGAAATTTTATAGAAACCTGGCTTTTGCTTTCCTGCTGAAAAAGTTTTTACTAATTGTCCTGCTGTATTGTATATTTTAAGTTTCACATCAGTAGTTTTTGGCAAGGTGTATTTGATGTTTGTATTAGAGAAGGCAGGATTAGGATAGTTTTGAGATAGAGAGAAGGCAGTAGGTGCCAGTTCCAATTTGAGGTAATCTTCAATTGCAGTTGGTGGTGCATAAGGTGGATGCCAGAATCCGATGTGGGCAATGTAATTAGAACTCGAATCTTTGCCGCAAGTTAGCTGTCCGAAACTCCCGCGCAGGATATATCCAGTTGAAGTCATCTTTGTTCCACCTTCATCAATGACACTGCTTTTGAGTTCATAAGTCTGGGCAGAAACATAGGCAGGGAGCAAGATTAAAAGCACCAAAGCAATTTTCATTTTTTGCATTCTTACCTCCCGTTACTTGATCGTCACAAATACACTTATAGTACCTCTTCCAGAATTGAGTGGTTCAAGAGCCTTGCCAACTATAGCACCTATTGCTTCAGCTTTGTCTTTCACCTTCATTGCTTATCCAGGGGTTGGTGAGGAAGTAAGAAGGTCTCCTGGTTTAATCGAGCCATAAGAGGCATCTGCCTTAATAGACTTGTAGGCACCTAATGTCTCTACTGATAGATATTCTCCCCAATTTATTGAAGATTTCGTTCCGTATCTACATATAGTAGCATCCGTCCGTAAACCCTCCTCCTTGGCTATAGCTGCTAACTCACTACTATATTCTTTTTCAAAATGTCTATCAACAACTCCTATTACTCCTGAACAGTATGCTTCGCTTGTCTTCTTTACATTAACAACAGGTATTTCTCCTACTACTGATGATGAAACTCCTGTAATCATTACAATGTCACCTTCTTCAAGCAAACCAGTCTCGTCACTTCGGCAGATATCAACTACATAACCACTCTTGCCTCCTGAAAAGGTAGCATATCCTGAGCACTGGAAGTTATCTCCACAGTACATTCCAATTCCTCCTCCGTATCCAGTCAAGCCGATGCCACTACTCGCTGTGGAGTTAAAAAGGCTACCGAAAGGATTAGAGGTTCGTGCATAAATCGGGGTACTATAGCTACTAATGTGATAAAATTGACCGTTAGAAGTCAGTGGTAGTATTTTATTTGGACTTGGTGTGCTTGAGGCGTGATACCCATCTACTCTATCAGAATTACCAGCGTAAATGTAGGCACCCTCATTGATATACCTATCGTCTGCATAATCTCTATCCATTACATCGTCGCCCGAGTTTGGGTCACCTAAATTTTCAATTCGCCTGCCATTCATATTTATGTTGTAAGACCCTGCTGAATTTCCTATTAATAAGGTTTGAGAAAGATTTTCTCCACCGCCACTATTGTCAACACCGTCGGCAAACCCGCTGGGCACATTCTTTAACTTTGTCCAGTCAACAGGATTAGAAGAATTATTGATAGTACCAGTATTTTGTGTCACAGACAGCGGAAATAGATTATTCGAAGCAGGACTGGAATTTGCGTTAAACCCATCTACCTTATCTGCATTAGGATATAGATCACCCCAGTTGTGATTATCCAGTTTATCTGAGTTGTTAGCATAAGAAGATGTGTCGCTTTTTGTTGTTCTGTAAGAGAAGCCTGCACTTGTTATTTCTGTGCGTGGTGAAAGAGTTTGAGTATCTACTTTGATTTGCAACCAGCGTCTTGCACCAGAAGAAAATACACTGTGAGGCACAGACAAATCTTTGTAGAACAGTCCCTTTTCAACACTAACTGTTAGAGTTGTAGTCCACACCTGAATTCCTCCTGACAAAGCAGTCCAAATGCTGAAGGTAATGGATTTGCTGCCATTTATAGGATTTCCACTGTTATCAGTTAGATAACCTTGATAGTTTATATAGTTAGGAACTCCTTTTTCTTCTTGGTTGGCATTGTTTCCTTCAGCATTGTCGTCTGTTTTTGTCTGGTATGCCCATCCTATGGTGCTGACTATGACAAGCCCTAATAAAATTTTCTTGATCATTTTACCTCCCTTTTGCTGGATCCAAGATACACGACCCGTATGGGATGCTTGAGCCTGGATCCGTGTTAGTTTCGAGTGAATAGGTTATTCAGTTAATATTTTCCACCCCCTTTTTATAGATTTTTTTATCAACTCTCTTCTTCACACTTTAATATAGTGCAAAAACTATGCCAGAAAATAGATGAATGGGTGAATAGGCAAATGGGTGGATGAATAAGTCTTTGATTCGCATTAACTTACCAACTAATTCTTTTTCAATTCGTCTCATACGAAAAAAATCGAGGGAAAATCTTAAAAAGCAGTGATTTTTGCAAGTTTTTCCCTGTTTTTAGAGGACATTTCCTGGTATCTCTTTGAATTTCAAAGGCTTGGGATAAAAATGCAAAATTTGTACAAAAATGCAAAATTTGCAATGTGAAAATGGGGACGCAGATATACATAGATTCGGAGTCGTTAAAAAGTTTAACGGCAACGAGACACGAGTCACAGAGTCAAGCACCGTCCCCGAATCTCCCCGCGGTATACTGAATTGTAGGGTGAGATTAATCTCAATCTTGCCCATGGGATTCCTCCTTTCTTGGGTTACTATATTATTAGGAGGAATCCTCCTCTAAAATTTAAAAATATCAAGACGATCTTTCAACTTCCAGCCAATTCTTTAACTTTTTCAAGAAGTTTATCAAGTTCGTATGGTTTTGGAATAACCAAATCGGCACCTGTTTTCTTTGATGCAATTTCAACCCCACTTATACTTCGACTGGAAGTGACTATGATCGGTGTAGATTTATAATTTTCTATCCCTCTAATCTTCTTAATAAAATCGTATCCGGTGAGTCCCATTCCACGTAAGACGATATCAACTATGAACGAATCTATCTCTGGCAGGTCTTCTAAAATTTGCATCGCACCATCCACAGTTTCGGCACTCAAAACATCGTACCCTTCCCGTTCAAAATAGGATTTTACTATACTAACCAGAGTTGAACTATCTTCTAGAATCAATATTTTTCTCATACTACCTCCTAAACAGTCTATCATTTTAGGGTCAGACCCTTGACGATATGTTCTGTCTTTCTTCCACCTCCTTTTCCATCAGGTTAATGGATGGATTGATCATGTAAATAACCTATAAAATGTCTACTATTTGTCAAGAAAAAAGTGTATAATCCCCACAAATAGAGTGTTCAATTGAAGACAATCATCAAGTATAAATCTGAGTAAAAGGATGTAGGTATGCATAGAGTCGGAGACGTTGGACGGTCAACGGTGACGAAGCCCGTATCGTTTAGCGTCAGTCGGTTATGTCAAAAAGACGATTTACGTAACCATTAGACGAAACGGGCGTCGTAGCCGATTAACGTAACCAAGTGACTTTGTGCCTTGGTGGCAAAAGTAAAGGAGAGAGTATGGATATTGCTGAGAAATTGGGGAAAAGAATTAAGAAGATAAGGAAATCGAGGAAAATAACACAGCAGAAACTTGCAGAAAAAGTCGGGTTGAGTGATAAGTATATCGGCGCAATTGAAAGAGGCGAGAGGTCGCCATCAGTGAAGACCCTCGATAAGATAGCGAATGCATTGGGGATTGGACTGTCAGAACTATTCTACTTTGAAGAAGATTATGCTACCTCCAAAGAAACCATTTTGCAGTCTTTGATGGATAGGTTGAAGAAAAGGGACAGAGACGAAATAATGGTCGTCTCCGATGTCATAAAGACGATACTGGAGAAGATGAAGTAGAAAAGACATTTTTATTGGACGCAGATTTACCCCGCACTATGATTTATATCAACAGGGATTTTAAGAAATTGTCCGCAGGATCCTGTGGAAAAGAGGTTTTTATCTTTCATCTCTTGGCATTAGGAAATGCCTCCTACAATTCATATTTGTTTTTCGTTCTTTTCTGTAACACTATGCATTACAACGAGTTGCGGCAAATTTTGGGGGTTGTCCCCCAATTAAATTCCTATCCATCAAGTAAAAAATGTGAGGTTGCTGAAAAAGTCACTTTTTGTATACTCATAACAATCCAAAAGACTTCATTGCCTCTGCTAATTTAGGCTCTTTTTGAGCATACTTTTTAAGTGCATTGAGAATCAGGCTATGCATTTTTTCTAACTCGGCTGTTTTCTTCACAACAGGTGATGACGCAGTTCTTCTATCCCAGACGATATAACCAAACAGAGCTATCATCATAACAAATAATATGCCAAATCCCCAGAGCATTAAATCGTGTAAATCATCTATCCTCTTATTTGTATCATCTATTCTCTTACCAAGATTTGCATTCATATCATCTATCCTTTGATTTAACGCCTTTTGTCCTTCTTTCAATACAGCTATATCCTTTTCTATGTTTATCAGTCTATCTTCAATGGTTACCTTTTCTACAGCGGATATGTTTCCCACAAAGCTAATGGAAATAAAAATTAATAAAATTTTATTCATATCTTAATTTTAAGATTTTTAAATTCCTTGTCAAGGAAAAAGAAGTTTATTCGTGTATTTCGTGTGTTTCGTGGGCTCTTTCTTCTTGACCCCTTGAAGGAGGTATAAAGCGTGGGGTCAGAAAAATCTGACCATTAGCACCTCGTTTTACTCGGTACATAGCCCCTCGCTCCGCTTGATGCATTCCATACGGATCCAGAGATAGGTCGATTTTTCTTGACTTTTTGAGAAAATAGTAATATAGAGTTTATGTGAATTTATCCAAATATAAGATAGCAATAGGACAGATAAATACGACTGTCGGAGATTTAGATGGGAAT
>JAUXAN010000018.1 GCA_030619885.1 bacterium | reverse complement strand
TCCTTGGCACAAAACTCGTCACTTTGGCTAACCCTTTTAGTATGAAAGACATACGGATACTAAGCGACATTCGTAAAGTTAGGAGCAAGGGAACCAAATACCCCTGCCGAAACTCATTGATGGTTTTTTCAACACTCTCATAATGAAAGTATAAACACGAATGTTCATTCACCCCGCACTTATGCATAAGTTCGGGGCGGGTTAGACAAATTGTACGAATTTCTTTTATACTTTTTGAGAATTTTTTATAGTATTCGTGTGATCCGTGGTTTCTTTTTGCTTGACAACATGCTGAAATATTTTATATTCAAACTATGTTATCGTTATGTCTTGTCTTATGCTTAATATCTACCTCACAAAACGATAGTCTGGCTTATATTCCAGAAGATGGGATTTCTTTCAGTGTTCCCTTTTTTCACTCACATGCAGAGGATATGCAGGACGGCTACGGTGTGATACCTTTCTTTAGACTCGGGGGAAAATTTAACATCGACCACAGCAAAAGCGTTGTCGTTTCCCTTTCCTATGCTTACAATAAAGGCGTTTTTACAGATTATTATTATATCTGGTGGGATGGATATTCACAGCGTCCTATAGATGTTGAGACGACCTTGAAAGTCTTCTGTGTAGAGGCAGGCGGTGAGTTCAAGACGAAAGTCGTCAACAGAAGAAGGGTCTCTGTAGGTGGGGGGATTATCCTCGCATGGGCTACTGAGAGTCTGAAAGACTATAACAGTGGTTTTTCAGAAGGTGCTTTTATCTTCTTTCAATACGAATTCTTTGTAAAGAGAACTATTTCAGTTGGTTTTGAAAGTAGGTTACAAGCTCTTGCGGTCAGACTGACCCGGAAGTCACCACCCGATTACTGGGGATATGAATATAATTATTACATAGACATGACAGGTATCAGTCTGGCACCCTGCATTAGTTTTTATTGGTAGGAGGGCATATGAAAATTTTTTCTTGTTTTTTTCTCTGTTTCTCTGTAGCCAGTTTAAACAATATCTCTGCCGATGGTGGTCTCATTCCTTCACCTTCACATTATGTCTATGAGGGGGATCAGATTGGAATTGTTAAATGGTCCAACTCTACTGAAGAACTCATTCTGCGTGTGGAATTTCACGGAGATGTGAACGATTTCGCATGGATCGTTCCACTACCAGCAGAACCCACAGTGGATTCGGTATCCATCGACATATTCTATCAACTAAGGGATTACTCAAGACCGCTCTACAAGAGAAGGGGTGCAGGATGTGATAATGATCGTTACATATTCGAATGGGGAAGATACGATGACGATGAAGGAACATTCAATGATGGTGTGGAGGAGGTGGGTTCTGGAACTGTTGGTGTTCTCGAATATCTGATTTTGCTTGCTGACGATCCATCTGCACTTGCCGATTATCTGACCGAGCATGGGTATGAGTACCCTTCAGGTGCGACTTCTATATTCAACTATTATATAAGCAAAGACTGGAAATATTTCTTCTGCTCACGGGTGGATACCTCCTTAGTGAATGGAAGCAATGGTTATTACTACGGATATCTCGGCATCAAGTTCACATTTACCACATCTACGCCAGTCTATCCTTTGAAAATTACATCTTTAAGTTATGAAGGGGGAGATGTGACATTGTATAGTTTCCTCCCTTATAAAGCGACCTTCACCGATGCAAAATTGAAATTTGCAAAGAAGATACCAGATGTTGGAGAGATAAATGAATACTTTCCAGCCATTGCCGAGTTTATCGATGAGGGATGTTTTCTTACAAAACTTGCAAGACATTTCTCAAAGGATGAGTTGGATGATATCAGTATTGAGCAAGCATCCGATAATGAGGAATACCGAGAAGTCATTTTCTATTCAGGCATACCGCTCGATACTCTGTTCTTTGCATTTATTATTCCAGTCTATTTAGTAAGGAGAAGAAAAAGGAGGAAAAATGGGTGATAGAATACAGGTGAATCTCACCACAGATGATATACCGAAGCAGTGGTATAATATAATTCCAGATCTACCAGAACCATTACCACCACCAAAAGACCCTGAAGAGGGTGAATCGAGGATCAAGAATTTGCCAAATTTAATGATTGGGGAATGTCTGAATCAGGAGTTCTCCAAAGAAAACTGGATTGATATACCAGAAGAACTTGTGCAGCTTTATGCACATGCTGGTAGACCCAGACCACTTTTCCGTGCTACAAATTTAGAAAAGAAACTGGACACTCCGGCAAAACTCTACTATAAAAGTGAATTCTTCAGCCCGACAGGAAGTCATAAGGTGAACACCGCCATCGCCCAGTGTTATTATGCAAAAAAACAAGGGTTCAAAAGGGTTACTACGGAGACAGGTGCAGGGCAGTGGGGAACCGCACTTTCCTATGGTGCGAGTCTCGCCGGTCTTGAATGTACCATTTACTGGGTCAGGGCGGTCTATGAGTGGAAGCAGGATAGACGCACATTTATGGAACTTTTAGGTGCAGAGGTGAATGCCTCACCCAGTCCCAAGACCGACTTTGGAAGGAAACTGTTGGAGAAGGATAAGAAGCATCCCGGCTCTTTGGGGATTGCTATTTCTGAAGGGTTGGAGGATTCTTCAAAATCACCCGATGCCGTCTACTGTCTCGGCTCAGTCTTGAACCATGTGCTGATGCATCAGACTATCATCGGCTTGGAGACAAAACACCAGTTTGAAATATTCGACGACTATCCTGATATTATGATATCCTGTTTGGGCGGCGGTTCCAATTTTGGTGGGTTCGTATTACCATTTGTGGGTGATGTGCTCACCAAAGGAAAGAAGATTAAATTCATCGCTGCCCAGAGTAAGGTAGCTCCAAATTTGCAGGGAGAATATAAATACGATTTTGCTGACTATGCAGAGATTACACCACTGCTCAAGATGTATACCTTAGGACATAAGATTGATATGGCGCCTATTAGAGGGGATGGATTGAGATACCACGGCTGTTCACCAATCATATCTCTTTTAAGAAATTTAGGGTATATAGATACCATCGCTTATGAAAGGGATGAGAAATATGTATTTGAAAAGTCGAAGTTATTCATAAATACGGAGGGTTGGTTGCCTGCTCCTGAGTCTGCCTATTCGATATGCTGTGCAATAGAAGAGGCGCTTAAATGTAAGGAGTCGGGTGAGAAGAAAACGATAGCGTTCAATGTATCAGGACACGGATTTATGGATATACCCGGGTATCGTGAAGTGCTGGAGATGAAATGAAGGCATTCCTTTCAGGTGACGAGGCGGTCGCAAGGGGAGCTTATGAGGCGGGGATAAATGTCGCATCCGCCTACCCTGGCACACCGAGTACAGAAATCCTTGAGGCTATAGCGAAGTATCCAGAGATTTATTCCACCTGGTCACCTAATGAGAAGACAGCCTTTGACTTCTGCAGTGGTGCATCTTTTGGTGGTGCGAGGGTGCTGGTGGCTATGAAGCATGTCGGCCTCAATGTCTGTGCAGACTCATTCTTCTCAATGTCATATATAGGCGCAACCGGTGGATTCGTGGTGGTCTCCTGTGATGATCCTGAAATGCACTCGTCCCAGAATGAGCAGGATAATAGACATTACGCACGCGCAGCAAAAGTACCACTTTTAGAACCATCCTCATCACAGGAGGCGAAGGATTTTGTTAAGATTGCAGTAGAGATTTCAGAAAAATTCGATACCCCTGTCCTTTTACGACTGACAACGAGAATTTCACATTCAAAAGGTATCGTTGAATTGGGAGATAGGAATGAACATACCCCGAAGGGATATGTGAAAGACTTTAAGAAACGGGTAATCCTCCCCGCTAATGCAAGGGTCCGACACAGAGTCGTTGAGAATAGATTGAAAGAGTTAAAAGATTTCAGCGAAAACTTCGAATTCAACAAGATTGAAGATATTGATACTTCCGTGGGGGTGATCACATCCGGAGTTTCCTATAACTATACGAAGGAAGTATTCCCAACTGCATCTATATTGAAACTCGCTATGAGTTATCCCTTTCCATCCGAACTCTGCCGCAGATTTGCAAAGAGGTGCAAGAAGGTCTATGTCATTGAGGAGAACGACCCATTTATAGAGGAGAATCTGAAAATAGAGGGGATCAAGTGCACGGGCAAGGAGAAAATTCCCTTAGTTGGTGAGTTGAATCCTACCAAAGTCGCTGTAAGTTTCGGCTTACAAAAAGCGAAAAAAAAAACCACATTTAAAATACCTCCAAGACCACCTGTCCTCTGTCCTGGATGTCCACATACGGGTGTCTTCTATACCATAAATAAATTAAAATTGGTTGCAACAGGAGACATCGGATGCTATACGCTCGGTGGGCTTCCACCTCTGAATGCAATGGACAGTTGTGTCTGTATGGGTGCAAGTATCGGAAACGCATTTGGACTGGAAAAGGCGCTGGGCAGTGAAATCAAAGATAGACTGGTTGCTGTAATAGGCGATTCTACCTTTTTCCATACAGGCATACCACCACTCATAGATGTAGTGTATAATAAGGGTAAGACCACCGTTTTGATTTTAGATAACAGGACGACGGCGATGACAGGACATCAAGAGCATCCGGGAACAGGAAAGACACTTATGGGTGAGAAGACAGTCGCCTTAGATTTGGTGGATGTGTGCAAGGGTATCGGTGTCAAACATACTTACACGATAGACCCCTATGACCTTGCCGAGACGAAGAGGGTGATTTCGAGAGAGGTGAAAAGGAACGCACCGTCTGTCATAATTTCAAAGAGGGAGTGTATCCTTCTTTCAAAGAAGAAGAGGAAACCATTAAAAGTGGATGAGGAAACCTGTACTGGCTGTAAGTTATGTCTCCGTCTTGGATGTCCGGCCATCAGCCTACAGGAGGAGAAAGCGATAGTAGATGAAACACTCTGCACCGGATGCACCCTCTGCGCTCAGGTATGTCCAAAGGATGCGATAGGATAAATTTGAACGCAGATATACATAGATTCGGAGTCGTTGAAAGTTTAACGGCAACGAAGCCCGTATCGTGGAGCGGTTAAGGGTTACGGATGTACGGACTCCCTCACCGAATGACGAAACGGGCATCGTAACCGATTAACGTAAACGAATGACTGTAAATGAATTATATCTTTGAGTCATCTGCGGTTATCTGCGGAAATCTGCGTCCTAT
The DNA here is from genome assembly GCA_030619885.1 of bacterium. GTDB lineage: Bacteria > Hydrothermota > DG-26 > JAUXAN01 > JAUXAN01 > JAUXAN01. The sequence goes on along the minus strand of JAUXAN010000018.1, from coordinate 38,797 downwards.
TAAAATTTTATGGAAAAACATAATTGATTTTATCTTCCCCCCCTTTTGTGCAATCTGTAATTCCACTTTAAAAGAGAACGAGAAAGTTGTATGTGAAAGTTGTTTTCAGAACATTAAATTTGTAGAACCGCCATTCTGCAAAAAATGCGGCAAGCCGCTTCTGAAGGTTCGGTGCGAAAATTGCAGGTCAAATAAATTTGTATTCAAAAAAGCGAGGGCACTTGGAGTTTACGATGGCAACCTTCGCGAAATAATTCATCTATTAAAATACAACAGAAAACTATCACTGGCAAAACGGCTGGGAAGGATGATGAACCTTGTTTTGCACACAGATGATGTGTTAAAGGGAGCAGATATGATAGTGCCGGTTCCACTTCATCAGACCAGATTACGAGAACGGGGTTACAATCAGTGCGATTGCCTCTCGGATTCATTGTCAGAGTCTTCTAAAATTCCAGTATTCAAAAAAGTATTAGTAAGGAAACGCGCAACGAAGTCCCAGATAAAGTTGGACCCGGAGCAGAGATTGAAGAATGTTGAAGATGCTTTTGTAGTCAAAGATAAAAAAGAGATGGAAGGCAAGAAAGTTTTACTGGTGGATGATGTGATGACGACGGGTTCAACGCTCAACGCTTGCAGTGATGCCCTTTTGCGAGGCGGGGCTGATGAGGTATACTGTTTGACTGCCGCTGTAGCGTAGATGTTGTCTGTGTCTCACCCTTTCCACATATTCAAATCCGACCCTAAAAATTGCGAATCTTTTCTTATGTCTCTATGTCAAGATCTGACCCCCAATGCGAATTCGAGACAAACAGCCCTTTATTTGGGTTTTCTAGCTACTATTACAGAATCTCCGTTTAAAAGCCTATCACACTCTAACGGGTCAAAACCAGCACCAGAGAGCCAATCCCTATATTCACCCTCAGTATAGGACCCGGGAATATCGTAAAAATTTATATTGAGTAAGCTGTACCATACCTCTTCGATAGGTGAAGTCTTTGAATTATCAAGGATATGGCCAAGAATGTAGATCATACCGCCTGCTTCAACGGCAGCGCTAACATTCTCGAGCACAAGTGGAACTTCATTAGGCGGAAGCACTTGAATAATCGCACGTAGTACCGCCACATCATACGATCCCGATAAGGGACCTTGAGCTACATCAGCGGACATGACATTTACCCGATCAGTATCACCGGTCTCATCAACTATCTTTTGGGCTATCGGTGCAACATGTTCAAGATCTACTACTGTTGCTCTCATATGAGGGCAATCCTCAGTAACCGCAATTGAAAGGCCACCTGCACCTCCCGCAACATCAAGAAGGTGATGGTGCGGGGTAAAATCATACTTTGCAACCAATTCGTGACCTGCTCTAACTGCAATTGGAAGTGTTGCACGGAATCCCTTCTCTAGTTGCTCTTCAGACATCGTTGAGAAATCATATTTACATTGAGGTATTCCCGAACGGATAGTATCGGAAGTCTTTTGGGCTGCAGTTACAACCCAACTCATGAAGATTGGATCTACATTGAAGCATGCATGGTCAACCATGTAGTTCGGACTACCTGGAACCAAGAAATGATTCGCCTCGTTTGAATTGGAGAACAGATTTCTCTCTAGAGTCAACAAACCCGCTGCAACAAGAGCATAGAGAAGCGGGGTTAGTTTTTTAGCATTGACGTCTATTGAGTCAGCGATCTGTTTTGATGTCATGGAGCGATCCCTAAGAGCAGTGAATAGATTGATCTGCATTCCTGCTAACATAGCAAAGAAGGGGTAGGCCGACATCGTTAAATTCTCTATCTTTTGAGGGTCAATATTTGATAATCTTTGATTCATCTCTAGCCTCCAACTAAACTCAACCATTATTTAAAGGATAAAGAGGCAGTTTCCTAATAAATTGTCATAAACAAGGCCACCCTTTTTCCTTTGCGGATACTAAAGAGAAATGCATATGTAAGCCATAAGCTCGAAGCTGCCTAACGTAAGTTTATCTGTACTAATAAAATTACAATCGCGGCTATTTTTAACCATATAAACCTCCTTTTTTATTTATTTTTTGTTCGCTTATTCACTTTATTTACATTAAAATGACAAAATGTCAAAAGTCAAGCACCGCACGAACTAATCAATTTTTGTTCATCGTGTTTAAAAAATCTAGTACTGTTTTATTAAATTCTGCAGGTTGATTCATATTAATGTCATGACCTCCATCGGCAATGATGATCTTTTGCGAACCCGGAATTTTTTGTGCCATCACATCGGCAATCTCCTGGCAGACTTCAATGTCGTTATTAGCGGTTATGATGAGTGTAGGTAAATTGATCTTATCAATTTGTTTCATGGCACGAGGAAAAACATAATCTGCTGGATCTTCATTCTGATGATGCCAGAAGGAATAGTCATAGCCTATTTCTTTACAACGTTTCGCTGTGTGTGGTTCCATCTGGAAAAAAGGATTCTCACAAATATAATTTATTGCTGCTGTTTTCCCTTGCTTTACAAAGACTGAATCTATCCTTCCAAGTATGGAAGAAAGCTTCTCGGTCGAAGGAGAACGATATCCGAATGCATAGGGACCCACAGGAATAAGAGAAAGGCACATCTCTGGATAAGAAAGGGCGAAATCCACGGCAACAGCACTTCCAAATGAGGCTCCGCAAAGATGCGCTTTAGAAATTCCAAGGTATTCAAACAAAAATTTAAGGTCATCATGATGGGTATAGCGCTGATTTGGAATAGGTACTGCTGATTTCCCATACCCTCTTAAATCATAGCGAAGGACTTTGTAGTGCTTGGTGAAGGGAACACCCTGATCATCCCATTGCCGGAGATCGCAATACCCCCCATGAATAAAGACAATGGCATCACCGGAGCCGGCAAGACCATAATAAAGCTTCGTACCGTTCACCTCGGCATAATCATATTTCCATGTCTTTTCATCACCTTTCATTTTAACCTCGTATGACAAGTTTAATTGGTAGAAATAAATTAAGCGCTAACCTAGGTTTATCTGTACTAATAAAATTACAATCACGGTCATTTTTAACCATAAAAAATAGAGACAGCGACAACTCTTGCTATCCTTGACATAGTAAATTAATCTTATCTTACAAGTTTTATTTTGTCAATAAAAAATAGGGGCTGTCCTCATTCTTCACGGTATAAATCAGACCTGACACTATTTTCTTTTCTGATTCGGTCCACCACTTGTATAGTGAACCTTCATCTTTTTACCACCAATTTAAGGTTTTGAATAGCAATTCCCATCCTTATCAATTAAACCAAAATCCCACCCCAGGGGTGGGATTAAATCTGCATTATTCTGATCAGTTGCCAGTCTTATAGAACCAAGGTGGTCTGTATGGTTTAATGGTTTCACTGTCTTTTAATTATAAAAGTTTTTTCACAATTAAAGAAAAATCAGACCTGACACCATTTTCATGATTAGAAAAAGTCATTTTGATAAAGTTCCATTCTCCCTAAATGGTTATTTTTTAATATTTAATTCTAATCTCTGGTTCGTTAAACTCACACAAAGAGAACCGTCCCTATTTTCCCTTCATTATAATCATCTATTGCTTTATTTAATTTGCCTTTATAATAATAAGCAAGCCCTCGGTTGTTAAAAGCCCCCGCGTACTTCGGGTTAAGTTTTATCGCCTTATTACAATCCTTTATTGCTTTATCTAACTCGCCTCTCTTGATATAAACATTCCCTCGATTGTTAAAAGCCACAGCGTCTTTCGGGTCAAGTCTTATCGCTTCATTATAATCCTCTATCGCTTTATCTAATTCGCCTTTATCTGTATAAGCAAGCCCTCGATTGTTAAAAGTCCCGGCATATTTCGGGCCAAATTTTATCGCCATATCACAATTCTCTATCGCCTTATCTAATTCGCCTTTATAATAATAAGCAAGTCCTCGATTGTTAAAAGCCCCGGTATATTTCGGGCCAAGTTCAAGTGCTATGTTACAAGTTTCTATGACTTCATTATACAATCTGTTGTTTCCATACCAACTACTGAGATATATCAATCCTTCTATTTCTTTCAGCCTGAAAAGGGTTTGACTTAGTTTATGAAGATGCTCTATATCAAAATGATAATCAATAAAATCAAAATACTTATCATGCCAAATCCTGAGAATGTTTTTGTATTCCATAATTAAGCCAGTCTCAATCAATAGCCTTAGATTATCCTCAAATTGAATCCCTGGAGTTAGAAAGATATCTTCACTCACACCTTTCAACACCTTAACCTTTGGGGAATATATGTAGGAGATGGCCAAAAGTTTCATTGCTCTGAGCAAAGCTTTTGATTCTTTTGGAAGTTCGTGGATTTTCTGTTCAATTCTCCCAAGACCTAAAAGGATACTTCCTGGAGTTCCATCAAAATCATCCACAGGTCTTCCAGTTTTACGCGCCAATTCTTCAGCAGATCTTTCATCAATGTATTCAAGATTGATCTTTTCGAAAGTCTCGATTTCGTAAGAATATTTTTTACAGGCATTATCATATTCATCTCCGGTGCGACAGGTTGCAACAATTATTGTCTCATTTTGGAAATTACGCAGAAACTCTGACAAAGCAAAATTCTCGTTAGCATACTTGTCCAAGTCATTTAGAAAGATGATGACTTTCTTTTTCTTTGGGATGTCTTTTATATATTGTTTTATCAATGGTCGTAAGAACGAAAAACCTCCTAGTTTTTCTTTCATCTCATAGAGAATTTGAAAGGCTTCTCTTGATTTACCTTGCATTGACGGACCGAGAATCAAAACATTCCTTCTTTTCTCAATCATCTCTTTAATTTTTTGGTCTGCAGGTCTGAGTATGAAAGACTGAATATATTCTTCCTCAGAAATATCCAAGTCTCTTGGCTTTCTAACATCAAAATCATCCGGCGTAATTTTATTTATCTTTTTAACAATTCCTTCAAAATGTCTTGGGAAAATTTTTGGAATGATTACACGCCGAATGAACTCTTCGATAAGGAATATAAGTAATGCTATTAAAATATTCCGAGCCCAAGAAGACAATGTAAACTGCCTTGTCGAAGATAATGCTCCTGATTCCATTGTTGTATCAGCGGAAAAGAGACTTAGAAGATTCAAAATAACTTCTCGCATTATTAACATATTTTTCAAGAAATGTCAACTAAGGACAGAAATGAATCGTTTATTTTCAAATTCCCCAGAAAAACAGTAAAATTAGGGACTGTCCCCGTTTTTCAATGAGTAAAAATAGGGGCTGTCCCCATTTTTCCCCATTTATCTTATTATTAATTCCTCAAGTACTTTTTCGAGTTTTTCTACCCCTCTCTGCCATGCGAATTCTTCTGCAAGTTTTCTGCCCTGCGTAGATAGTCTATCCTTTATATCTTTGTCTTTAAAAATCGAAAGGACTTTAAAAGCAAAATCTTCTGGCTCATCGGCAATAAGCATATTTTCTCCATTTCTCACAGGCATTCCCGCGGCTCCTATGGAAGTAGAGACTACCGGGATCCCACAGGCAAGAGCCTCAAGCATTTTCCCTCTAAACCCCCCACCTAACCTTACAGAGCAAACGAAAACAGATGCCATCTTAAAGTACTCCCTTACATCCGGAACTGTACCTGTTACTATGACATCCGGGTCATTCTTGCTAATGGCTTTAAGGTCATCTTGCGGATTTCGTCCTACTATATAGAATTTAATGTGGGGTATCTTTTTTCTTATAAGAGGAAGGATATCATTATAAAAATATAACACGGCGTCTCTGTTTGGAAGATGGGGATAATTGCCGAGGAACATACATGCAGGTTCAGGCTCACTTCGTTCAAAGGGCGAGAAATACTGAGTGTCTACACCATGGGGGATGACAGAAATGTTAATATCCGGAGCAAAATCCAAAAGTCGTATCTTATCTTCTTCTGCGAGTGTGAAGACCATATCTGCATCTCTGTACATATTAAATTCATACTTCTTGAGTCCTTTCAGGTGTGTAAGAGCTTCAATTCCTTCTATCTTTGGGAATCCTTCCTTGAATGCAGTGAGTCTTGCAGTAAAATAACATTCGTGACAGGATATAACCCTTTTCACTCTTTTAGGCAATCTCCTGTTCTTATAAAGATACTGTCCCATCACTGAATATTCGGCAATTATCACATCATAATGTGGAGCTATATTCTGGAGTTTCTCTTTGAATTCTGGCACATAAGTTGTGAGGAAATAGGGTGGTATGTCGCTGAAGAGAAATTGAAAGGCACTATTTATAAAGGGTCTTCTTTCTTTGAGTGGGGGGAAAGCTGATTCTTTACAGAATTTTGTGATTGTGGGAAGGAATTCTCTCTCTTTTTCTTCTCTCAGGAAAGACATTAGGGATACCTCATGTCTCTTTGAAAGGTATTTTATTCTATTGTAAACGATTATGGGTCCACCAATTACTTTCTCGTGGGGAATTTGCTTACATAAGAAAAGGATTTTCATTCTTGGGTCCAAATTGTCTCTTTGATGGCAGAGCGGTTCTCGCCTACCCAATCCATAAGTCCTTTCCATAGATTTTTGAGTCTTTGAAACTTTTTATAGTTGGATAAGGCATCTCTTTTAGCCTGGCTTGCAACTTTAATATTCGCAAGAAAGTTGAACGCTTCTTTAAAGTTAAACTTAAGTAGCGAAAGTTTTGCGAGGAGTGTATTTGTAAAAAGAATTCTAAAATATAGGTCACTTCTCAAGAAATATCCTGGATAAGGCATTGTCTTCTCAATTGGGAATCCCTCTTCTTTTAATTTTTCTCTCATATACACAAATCTTTTGATATCTTCTTTGAGCTTAAAAGAAAGTGGATTTCTTCCCTTCGGCGGTAAATGCCGAATGGAGAGTTCTGCATCAAGGAGAAACTTGAAACCTTCTATCTTGGCATTATGGAGAAAATCCGCATCTTCTCCTCTTGTGATATAGGGGTCAAATGGTACTTTCGTGAATAACTCCCTGTGTATTACCATATTACCGGCTCCTGCAAAGGAAGTTTCTTTGAACCTTCCTGGTTCGTCAATTAGTGAGAATATTTTGTTCATCGCTCCCGTATTATCCCAAAATAGCTTCCACCATTCCTTCTTCCCACGAAATTTATAACCCCCGTAAGGTTGGATATAACATCCTCCAATTCCATACAACTCATCTTTGCCTATAAACTCTCTGGCTTTGTAAATAAAATGGGAGTCTTCAAAAACCTCATCGTCATCGATGAGAATTGCCACTTCTGCACCAAGAATATGAGGTATGATTACACACATATTTCTTACATTGGAATAACCCCTCAGGCTAAAATAAGGTATGTAGTGCGGAATTACATGGTTCCACCTTTTTTTGAATTCGTCCAGGTCTGGTTGGGAGAAATGGTATATTTTATAACTATTTTTGAAAGGCTCAAGTATCTCCTCTACCTTATTTTTGACCTTTTTCCCTATCTCTGGAGATGTGGGAACGCTAATTATGCAAGTATCGAAGTCCTTATCCTTTAAAATCTTAAAACTTTCGAGAAGGCGAGTAAGTGTACTTTTCTCCTTAAGTGGGGTTGGGTGATCATATATTAGATCACCTCTCTTTGGAACAGACCTTTCCCAGTAAGTGGGTATTACCATGCAAGTCTTCATTTCTTTTTCTCTACTTCTTTTACTAAATTTAAATGATTCATTCCAACTCCATTAGATTTAGTCCAGTATCTTCATCATATTTCTTACTTATCATTTCTTTGAACTCGATGAATATTACTTCAAGAGTTGCTGCAACTGTTGCTTCTTTCAGATGCCCACCATATAACTCCATCTTATTTGTTCCAACAACAATGTGAGCATGAACAATTATTTCCTTTTCTTTAACGGCAACATTTCCCATAAGGCTGACGACTTCTAATGGTTTGTTGATTAATTTTGAGCTGTATCTCTTTTTTTCGAGATTATAATGAGCCAGTTCAACAGAACTAACAGCACCTATGGCGTTAAAAAAACCTGATTTTATATTTTCTGTTTTGACGAACTCTGTCAACTTCTCTATTATCCTATCGCCCTTTCTAAGGACTATTACCCATGAATCATTTATCTTTTTATACTTCATCTTTTATTACTTTTTCTAATAAAAATAGGGACTGTCCCCATTTTTTCATTAATATCAGTCTGGTGGTTTGTAGTCCACAAGTGACATCTTTACACTGCCTATGAATTTCTTCAGTTCAAACTTGAGCGGCAGTTTCTTCTCATCTGCAGATATCCAGAACTTGAGGGCTGGAGGGTCTGATTCTAAGAGAAAGACCTTACTCTTCATATATGGAACAGATATTTTCTCAATTCCCTTTACCCTTGCGATATACTCACCTTCTCTCAGACTTAACGGAATCTCCATCCCTTCTTTTAAGTCGAGGGTCCGAAGGTAAAGGAAAACAGTGGTTATGTCCTGCACAGGATTTTTTCTCTTATACTCCTTTGACTCCGTTTTTCCATTTTTTGTCCTTGAGAAGACAGCTCGCTTCTCCTCTGGATAATACCTCTGTTCCCCCTTTATCGTTTCGTTTCCCCTTCCATATCCTGTCCTTATGAGAATGGGACAAAAGTCCTCGAGTCTGCAGTAGACATCGGCATCTGAACGAAAGAAGTTGCCTAATAACCTCGTTTTATATTTTAAATAAATAACCTCAACTTCGTCCACCTCTCTCACTCCCACCACTTCTGCCTCAAGGGTTCCTCTAATTATCAGGAGATACCGAATATCGTATCTAAGATTCTCCCCTATGAATGAGCTAAGTGCGAAGAGAAGAACAAAGACCACCACTTTTGCTCTCCCTCTATGTTATTGAATACATCTTCAATTGCTTGTTCTCATCTACTTCTGTAACTCTTGTATGATCCTGTTTGCCGTAGTCACGAACGCAAACCCGAAGGCGAGATTGAGCAAACTTGCCAGATGCATTTCCTCATTGATGCTTCCCGTGCCATCGGCAAGAAAGAATACTTTGTAATCCCGGTAATAAGCATCGCGAACTGTGGATTCGCAGCACATATTAGTCATAATGCCAGAAACGACAAGGTCTTCTATTTTGAGACATCGTAGAATAGTCTCCAAATCCGTATTGTAGAATGCCGAATAGCGATGTTTGAGAATGACTTTCTCTTTAGGGAGAGGGGCAATGTCATGATGCACCTCGCTTTCTGGACTTCCTTCAAGACACATCCCTTCCCACCACCACCCCATAATACCGGCGTCAAGACGATCGGGGTGATGGACGTGCCGTATAAAAATTACTGGACGACCCGCTTCTCGAAAAACAGCAATGAGTCGTTTCAGTGTTGGAAGAATTGCAAGCCCCCCACAAGTGAAAGTAGAAGAATCGGGCTCCAAGAAGAACCGCTGCATATCAATAACAAGGAGTGCTGACTTCTCTTTATTGAGTTGCATCCGATGCTGGTTGAAAGGCTCGATCTTTTCAAGCCAGAGTTGTGCCTTTTCTTCGAGAGATTCTGGTGTTACATATGCTTCCATAAAAATCCTCCCTCTCTTGTGTACTTTCGCCTAAAGGCGTGTTTGCGAAGCCGCGCATTATACACCTCCCACTGTCATGGCTCCCAGTCTGCTGGCATACGTAATGCCAGATTGGATTTATATAGAGATCTGACTACTGAAAAAGAAATATCGCCTGCCGTGGTTAATTCGGCTACCTTATCCAATACCTTATCCAATAAACCATATTCCACCTCATTCAGTTTCATCCCAGGATTCATGAGTTCATTGCCATCCCTTGGAAGAATTTCTAATTTGTTGAGCGCCATGAAATCGCGTAGTACATTATCCCTGACAAACCATAACCCTTTTAGATCAAAGATACCGCAGAGATCGGGGTCAAGTTTTCCGGTTCGGCATAATTTCCAAGTTCTGCCAGCGGGTAAGAATTTGCCTGCAGGTAAATCAAGGGAGTTAAATTCAATATGCATCGCCTGCGTTTGAACACTATCCAACTGCGCATCAATTTGTACCCACCGCTGCTCACTCGAACTCCAATACTCACAAATCCAATGGTCCTTATATTTCCCCGGGGTAAAATAAGTTGCAAAACCGCATCTCGCTCGTGCCGGTATACCTTTATGTCTCAATAAAGAACAAATAAATACGGAAAAATCTCTGAAATTTCCCACCAAACGCCTGTCGGGATCTCGTATGAAATCAATAGAGCGATCATCCATTTCTTTGATTCGCGCTAACATATCCTCCACCTTTCGTATCTGAACCTCCTGTTTTCTTCCTTCGGAGAGTTTAACTCCATATAGGTGGGCATGAAAAATATGTATCATTACACCCTGTACTACCTTACAGAGTTCCGGCACATCGGACGGAAGATCTTTGTATAAATAAGCATATTCCCCCGGATCGGTCATTATGCCTTGAGTGGTGTAGTATTCCAACATGACGCTCAGACTATCTTCTGACTCTCTTAAGTTCATTTTTTCCCCTTGACCTGGCGATTGAGGCCCGAACTGAGATAATATATCAAAAATATAGGAAAACTCATCGTTGTTTATAAAGAGATGCTCCTCTCTTTACCTCTTTTATTTCATTATTCATTTCCTTTCTTGCTGGCTTCCAGATTGTCAAAAACATTACCCACAACGTGTTCGGTGTTGGCGATAGTGATGTGCACGAAGCGTAGAAGTAAACAACGCTGTCTTGGGACTGTACTCATTTTTTGCGTCTGGCCATCTTCGAGAGGATAGACCCACTCTGCAAAAATGTCAAGTGAAAAGTGTAGACTTGACCCTATTTATGACCCCGAACGTGGCTGAAGTCCAGCCGACAGGCTGGATTTGGGGTGAGTGCCGACCATACGGTTCGTAGGAAGGCACGAAGCCAGATACACTTTGTTTAGGTGATGTTACCATCCACATATTGACGATGTTCATGTACTTCTAATCTCCTTCATAATCTGGAATAATTTTCCTTATACATTTCTCTTCTTTAGCAAACTCTTGATTTAACTCCCCCCAAAATTTCTTTGCCTTTTTAAGCCCTCCTTCACCAAGTTTTCTACCAGTTTCGGTATAAAAATTCTTTCTTAGTCCTTTTCTTCCACTCGGAAATCCCACCATCTGCTTTACATTCATTCCCTCTTCCCTCATGAAGTAGTCGAAGACCCTCGCAACCCCAATATAACCTACCGAACAGGAGAGAACATCTACATCATAGCAGACCTTTGCCTCTAAGGTTCTTGGCTCTTCTAATCCCCTTGGACCATGACACCTTATGCAATGCACTACTTCCTCAATTTCTTCTTCGGTGAAGCCAGCGTGTTTTAGATATTTAGGTGCTACTTCCCCTCCTACTGAGTAGTGATCTTTACCGGACTCGGGATAAAGTCTGCCAATGTCATGCAGTAAAACGCCTGCTAAAACAACTTTCATATTTGCTCCTTCTTCCGCGCCTATTATAATGCCTCTCGCTAAATCCCTGAGTATATGGTTCCGGTTATGATGCACGAGTCCCTTGGTGAGAAAATTCTGCTCTACTTCCTCATATAAGGTTTTTAATCCCACAAATTTTGAAAGATACTCCTCAAGTTTCATGGTTACTCCTTTTTCTATACAAGGCAATGTCACTTAACCGCTGAGCATCTCTGGAATCCAGCCGACATACTCGTTCTAAAAATAAGGACTGTCCCCATTATTTCTTTTAAGCCACAAATAGCGTGTTAGCCGAAATCGCTTTCCTATCTATCTTTGCCATTACACAATTCCATTCTTAATTATCAAATAGCCAAGAACGATACTTCTTATTCTTCCAACTTATCAATGAAATTGAAACACCTGAATACTGGACCAATACCTCGTGAGTATAAGATTCCAATATATCACCTGCTTTATCGAAATCTTCTTCATTTCAATAAAAGAAATATTTAGCTGGCATATCATAATAATGACCCGTACTTTAACATGGATAGCAAATTTCACCAGAGTCAGGAAATTGAAATTCTTCAAGGTCAATTTCATTTAATAAAGTGTCCAGAAAATCCTCGCGTATCCAGGAAGTCTCAGTGGTTGTTCCACATAGATAAGCGAATGAATTGGGTGGATAACGCCAGAATAGTTTAAACTTAGGCTTGGTAAATTGTGATACATCCTCAGTAATTTTATTAGAAGAATCAGTTACGGTAAGAACATACTTATCTATAATATTCCTGTAGGAAAAATAGAGTGAATATTCCCTATTAGAGATATCTAAAAACGATGTAGATGTTGCAGGTCCCAAAGCTGTGAGACAAATTTCAGGAACATATATACCTAAAAAATCAATTGAAATTTTATTGCCCTGCACTGCTATCTCAGATTTTATAGACCAGTTACAACAGGGATATATTTCTTCTGTAGCCATTGATAGCATTACGCTTGGCTCACTAATTGAGTCATGATTCTCATATCCCTCATGGAAACTAAATATGATGTTACCTTCTATCGGTCTTAGGTTCTTTTCCGAAGAATCGAAAAAGCCTCAACTCAGAAAAGCAAACAGAAAGATAGTAAACAAGAAAAAACACATTTTTTCAGTAAAGTGTAATGTGAATGCCCACCCCTTTTGTTTAGGAAGACGATTTGGGCGAAGGCGTTGGGTCGAACTAGATATACGCTGATAGCTGAAGTGGTTTTCATTCTAATACCTTCACAAACCGCTTTGGTTCTTCAATGTATCCAAGACTCTTATAAAATGCATGTGCACCCTTCCGGTGAATTGAATTTGTTAGTTCCATCTTGGTGCAACCGGTATCTCGCGATATGGTTTCAAGCAAAGCCACGAACTTTCTTCCGACGCCACGCCGCAAGTAATTATTCGTTACGACTACAGCAATTATCCGCGCAAGCCGACCAGGCTCATGCAGTAACTCTGCAATATGCAGATGAGCTACAGCGACAACTCGATTGTCTGCTTCTGCAACAAACACCGAATCACTGCTGCTCTTGGATAACTTAACTATCTTTGACTTGGCAAATGCTGGTGTGTTAGGATACCCAAGTCCTCCGAGCAAAACAGCAATCTGGTCAGCATTTTCGACAACTGCTTTTCTTATCGTGAATTCTTCCATGATTTCATCTTTTAATAAAAATAGGGACAGCGTAATATGTTAGGGTCTTAACTACGCCTCCTCCATTACTTGATTCAAGGCTAACAAGGTCGCGTCGACATCCTCAGAACCGATCCCATAGTGAGTCACCACACGAAAGCGAGATGGACCTGTACCCAATAACTTGATTCCTTTTTTCCCAAGTTGTGTTATGAACTCTGCTGGCTTAAGTCGGTCACTGGTAAGATCAAAATAAATTATATTTGTTTTAATTCTTTCTATGTCAATCGATAACCCTGGAATTTTGGTTATTCCTTCTGCCAGACGACGGGCATTCAGATGATCTTCCTTCAGCCGCTCCATCATCTTTTCCAGAGCTATAATACCCGCTCCCGCGATAATCCCAGTCTGGCGCATGCCACCACCCAAGACTTTTCGGGTTCGCCGCGCCTCGGCGATAAACTCAGAAGTACCACAGACCATTGAACCCACCGGGGCAGAAAGTCCTTTAGACAAACAGAAGATAAGCGAATCGACACTACGAGTCAATTCTTTGACGTTTACTCCCAGGGCTACTGCGGCATTGAATATCCGAGCACCGTCGAGATGCACCGAGAGACTGTGGCGCCTGGCAAGTTCTGCAACTCCGTCAATGTATTCAGGAGTTAGGGGAGAACCATAACAACGGTTATGTGTGTTCTCCAGGCAAATCAGGCGGGTGCGCGGAAAATGAACATTATCGCCGCGAATGGCAGCTGCAATCTCTTCCAATCGTATTGTGCCATCAGGCTGATTAGGTAAAATATGGGGGTGTATTCCACCCAGGGTTGACATGCCTCCGGCTTCGTTAAGAAATGTATGCGATTGATCGCCAAGGATTACTTCCTCTCCACGGGCACAATGAGTAAGTACACACACCAGGTTACCCATCGTCCCGCTGGGTACGAGTAGCGACGCCTCCTTTCCTATCAGTTCGGCAGCCATTTTCTCAAGTCGGTTTGTTGTCGGGTCCTCGCCGAACACGTCATCGCCCAAATCAGCTCGATAAATAGCCTCGCGCATCTCCTGCGTTGGCAAAGTAACGGTATCACTACGTAAGTCGATAATCTTCATCGGCTACCTCCTATTTCTGTTTTCTGCCATCTTTTTTCATAACAATAGGCAAAGTGATTTTTGAAGCATATTGACGATTACGATGCAGTGTTACTGTTGGTGGAGGTTCTAACTTACCCTCCTCAGTGTAGCTTGCATCTGCGCAGATGACGGTTACCCTGATGCGATTGCCAGCCTTGAACACTTTGGAAATGGGTAAGAGGTCAAATATTAGTTCCACTGGTTCTCCTTTCGGTAATGGCTTTACATCCTCTTTGAAATGACGATGATATGGAAGACCCAGATTGTTAAAAGCTGGCTCTGACAGAGCTCGATGTGAGGTTCGAAGAATCCCATCTGTGATACGGCGTGATACACCATCTGTATCTACCTCCTCCAAATACACATAGAAATCACCATCTTCAGCCGAAGATGCAATATAGAGAGTTACAACTGGATGTCCTATGACAGTAATATCTTTTTTAAGAGGCACTGTAGTATAGGTAAGCCCTTTCGCATCATTGACACTCATATCTTCCTCTTCGGATGTGGTACTGTAATCAACAACGTATGAGTCATGTCCTTTGTCACTTGTTGGCTCTTCTGTGGACAATATTCCATCATTCACCGATTGGACACTGCCAGACGGTCCAGCTCCGAAATAGTAGCGGACTTGCTTAGACTCAGGTAAGGGCCATGTTTTTGCAGTATGCCATGTGAATACATCTGGCTTTTGAATTATAGCATAATGGATTATTGGCTCGTCTATAATACGATTGTCAATGCCCTTAAGCCAGTAGTCAAACCAGCGTAATTGTTCAACTGCAAGCAGGTCATACCAATCATGCGAACCATGTGACCATGGCCCAATTGTCAGCTTCTGTGGATTCTTTAAATTCGCAAACCACTGAAACGCGTCGCGTCTAATAAAATCGAACCAGCCAGCCCATTGATATACCGGGATACCAGATTCATTTACTCCCTTAAAATAAGTCATTGGATTATTTTCAATCCAAAGTGTCAAATCATTTTTTCGTGTATTACGGTAAGTATACATTTTTAAAAAAGTGTAAGGGTCTACATTTTTTTGATGCTCTGCCATTGCTTCTCTTAGCATCTCACCAGTAGAGTCTTCATCCACTCTCGGTGCTGGAGTCTCAATGTCCCAATAATTTAAAGCGCGCCTCAAGCCCTGTGCACTTTTATCACCAAATACACCTCCCCGATAAAATATTTCGTAAAAATCAAACGTTGCCATAGACGGGAAAATTGCCTTAAGATGCGGAGGAGACTCGCCAGCAGCGCGGAACTGAATATTGCCAGAGTAGGAATGCCCAAACATGCCTACATTACCATCACACCACAGCTGAGTAGCCAGCCATTCTGTGATTTCGTAGGTATGCTGGGCTTCTTGTTCAGTGTTTGGACCCCTGTCCTCGGTTCCGTATGAAGCCCCGGTCCCCCGAGCATCCACTACTACAATAACATAACTATGTTTAACCAGAGTTTGCAACGATGTCGATCGATCTACCATTGAAAGTATTTTCCCATCTTCCTCACGTGCTCGATGATATCGATAATAGTTCCACACCACGGGCAACGGTTCCTCCACTGGCTTTCCTCCTTTTGCCGGTCGTATGATATCCATCGCCAGCTTCACACCATCTGACATTTCAAGATACTGTGATTTTCGAACCCATTCGTCATAGATGGGTTTTGAATATCCCTCGTACTTTCCAAATTCTGAAACTGTTTCGCTACTCATAATTACTCCTTCCTCTGCCATTAGCACTAAGGTGAATGCAAACATAAAAATAATAAACGGAAATCGAAATATTAAATTCATTTCTTCCTCCATTATTATCTCTTTAAGATTCCTTAAAAATTTCTAATAGATTATTCAACATATGATTATTCAACATTTTTAGGGATGCCCGATATTCTTGATTTCTGCCAGCTTACAATTCGTTTATATCCCAACTACTACAGATATCTTCCCGATTTGAGGGTATATCTGCACCATTGTGTATATACATTCTTATGGGTGAAAGACTAATCTTGTTTTTTTCTTCCATTCTGTAAGTTCTCACTCTTGCATGAAATTTTTATAATTCAATTTTCATTCCATCATAGGCAATATCTATATTGAAACCTTTATATTTCTTAGCCTGTTTTAATAAAAAATCGTGATTTGCATCACTGTTGAGGTGTCTTGTTCCATCAATATGCACCAAAATTGTTCTTTGGGGTCTTATTTTTTTTATAATTTCCAAGTTTTCTTCAAAGCTTATATGGTCGTGCCACGCATGACCTTTTGGCAATTTTGCTCTTCTTTCTTTTGTGTTTCCAAACCAGCCAATTTCCATTAAAACTAAATCCAAATTTTGATAGTATTCATCCAGGGATATGTCAAACACTGAGCAAGGGGCGTAAACGGTTCTTATCCCGTTTTGTTCTATTAAATATCCATATCTAACTCTATCCTTTCTTTTGAAATCTAAAGGAGTTATCGAGGTTGTTCCAATTTTTATAGGAACTCTATCTTGAATTTTGTTTATTTTTATATACCCCTTTTTTTCAGGAAAGAAAATTGAAGAACAAAATTTCTCAAAATCTGAAAAAGCATTTTCTGGTATATAAACATTCACGAGTTCTTTCTTAGGTTTGTCTGGATGAGAGAAATAAATATGTTCAAAAATTCGGAGGCCCTGGGTATGGTCTGGGTGCCAATGCGTGTAGAATACATGCTTTATCTTTTTGATTTTCTCCCTTTCAATTTGCATTCTTATTTCTTCTGGGGTATCGAAAAGTATTGATTCCTCTTCCATGAAGATTGATGGGCCTGTTCTTGCCCATGGAATTCCTTTTTTTCTCGCTTTAGAACAATTTTCGCAATTACAGAAAGGTCTTGGGATTGATACGCTTCCACCAGAACCTAAAATTATAAGTTTCATGGTTACATTAAACTACATCAGTCTTCCAAACCTATTTTCTTCAACAATGTAGTGTACCTCGAATTTGAATTTGACATTCGCAGGTCTTCTTATTTTTCTATCTCAAACAAATCAAAAATAAAAGCAAATTCAAAAGCAATTTCCTTCAGGTAGTCATACCGACCGGACGAGCCGCCATGTCCAGCTCCCATATTTGTTTTGAGCAGTAAAAGGTTGTCATCTACTTTTAAGGTTCTTAATTTCGCTGTCCATTTGGCCGGCTCCCAATATTGCACCCGTGGATCATTCAGGCCGGCCGTAATAAGTATGTTGGGATACTTCTTGGCTTCAACATTATCGTATGGAGAATAAGATTTCATGTAATCGTAATATTCCTTCTCGTTGGGGTTTCCCAATTCTCCATACTCTACAACAGTCAACGGTATGGATGGATCCAGCATAGTGTTGAGAAGGTCCACAAAAGGAACATCAGCGATAACAGCTTTAAAGAGATCCGGTCGTAGGTTGGTTACAGCTCCCATAAGCAATCCACCGGCACTTTCCCCGTTGATGACTAATTTATCGCTGGAAGTATATTTTTCAGCAATCAAGTGTTCGGCACTCTCAATAAAGTCAGTAAAGGTATTCATCTTGTTCAAAAATTTACCCTGTTCATACCAGTATCTCCCCATTTCACCACCACCACGGACATGTCCAATTGCATATATGAAACCACGATCCAAAAGACTCAACCGGTTCGAGGAAAAATAAGGCTCAAAACTGTGACCATATGCACCATAGCCAATCAATAACATAGGATTATCACCATCCTTAACCATTCCTTTCTTGTAAACCAATGATATGGGAACCATAGTGCCATCCGAATCTCTCGCAAAAATTCTCTCTGATTGATAAAGGGATGGCTCATACCTACCAAGGACTTGATACTGTTTCTTCAATTCACGAGTCCGAAGGACCATATTGTAATCAAAAACAGATTTTGGCGTAACCAACGATGTGTAAGTAAAGCGAAGTATGTTGATGTTAAAATCTGGGTTTCGGCTTGGCCAGAATGTATAAACCGGTTCAGGAAAATCAACATAGTGAATCTCGTAATTCACAAGATTCATTATACGGATCTTTTTCAGTCCATTCTCTCTTTCGTAAACTACCAGATGCTCTTTAAAGACATCAAAACCATCTATTTTAACTGAATCGCGGTGGGGAATCACTTCCTTCCAATTCTTTTTTGAAGGATTCTGAACAGATACTTCCATCAACTTGAAATTCTTTGCATTATCATTGGTCATGACATAGAATTTATCGCCATGGTGGTCAATATAATACTCCATTTCGTGTTGACGGGGGTGTATCAATTTAAAATTATCGGTTGGGCGATCAGCCTTTAAGTAATGGACCTCTGAAGTGATATGACTTCCTAAATCCATTATTAAATATTCTTTACTTTTTGTCCTTGATATATAGAGCCAGAATGCATCATCCTTTTCATGGTAGATAAGTATATCCTCATTTGGGTCAGTCCCCAATGTATGTCTGTAAAGCTTAAAAGGACGTTTTGCATCATCTAAAGTGACATAAAAAATGGTCTTATTGTCATTGGCCCATGCTACACTATAACTGGTATTCGAAATTTCTTCCTTGGACAGTTCATTCTTATCTAAATCCTTAATATAAAGAGTGTATCTCTCCGAACCTGTTGTGTCCACAGAATATGCAAGAAGTCTGTGATGGGGACTGACTTTATAAGCACCAACGTCTAAATATTTATGTCCAATTGCAAGTTCATTCTGGTCAAGCAATATCTCTTCTTCGGAATCAAGACCTCCCTTTTTTCTGCAGTAAATTTTATATTGTTTTCCTTCTTCTGTGCGTGTATAGTAGTAATAATCATCTATTTTTTCCGGCACGGAAAGATCTGTTTCTTTAATTCTACCCAAAAGTTCTTTGTACAATTGTTCCTGAAATTCTTCGGTATGTTTTATCATTGCTTCAGTATATTCATTTTCTGCCTCAATATATTCGATCACATCCAGATTAGATCTATCTCTTAACCAATAATAATTATCGATGCGAACATCCCCATGTAGAGTGTCAGCTTTAGGTATTACTTTAGCGACAGGAGGAGTTACAATTTGTTCATCTATGAATGTAGTGTGGGAGGACCTTGCACGGAACTCTGAAACTCCACAACCAGAGATACATAAAAGGATAAGATTGAATAAAACAAAGAGCGATAGCGAAGCAATAAATCTTCTATTAGGTAACATCTCTCAACCTCCTTTTAATTATGTCGAACATTTATTCAGATACAATTTTTGGGTAATGTCTGCAAACTCGTTCATATCCGTAACTATCTTTTTATTTTATCCAACTATACTGCTATGTCAAGAAAAAAGAACCACGAATCACATTCGTGTTTATACTTTAATTATAGATCAAAACGATAAAAGGAATTTCAATTTAACCTATACAGAAATTGTAGATTGTCAAGACCTGCCACCCTGGCACAAGTTTAGCGAAATCAATAGATACATTTCCTGGTTCACTCCCATTAATCTAATAGCAGTTCTCAGGAGATAGATATCGAGTATAATAGCGCCTTAGAAATTTTCTCATCTCATAGCAGAGGTGGCATTCATCTACAAACTTTCGATCTTCTTTGTAGCCCTTTGCTGTCGCTAGTCTCAGAAGTCCTATCGGACCTTCTTCTGCAATAATGCGTATGATGGGGTGATCGCGATAATCATAGCTTTTAAGTACCTCGGGTAAAGATTGGTTAATGGCGTTGCCAATGCAGATACCAGGGCAAAGCGTTACGTTTCCTTCAAAGTCAATCTCTATCCCCTCGGGATTTTCGAGATCCCCACCCAGCCAATATGGAAGTTCGCATCTGCCCGTCGGTATCTCCGCTCTTGGTTCGACATACTCGATTAGAAGGTCTGTAGCTCTTCCTTCAAAATCAGCTGGAAACATGGAGAATTGAACATTAGGTAATTCTCCCAAACCTTCACTTATCTTCTTAGTCAAAGTATTGTATACATTGTCTGCGTCTTCGGATCCCAATAAGTAGCTGTCCACGGCTATCATGTCAAAGCCAATCCGTGTCGCAGCTTCTATGCCGGTTCTCATGGTTTCCAAAGGGATATATTCCTGATGAAAAGCGTCCGCACTGAATGTGATGCACGATAATCCTGATTTTTTTAGTTCATCAAGTTTCTTTTCGGCTATTGCCTTGGTTTTCGCCCAATAGCCGTTTGTTATAATCCATCTTTGCGGAACCTTCAACTCCTTTGCCTTTTTCATGATTTCCTTCAGAACTTCAAAGTAGAGGAAAGGTTCGCCTCCATGTACCGTAAGAGATTGAAACGGCTGAGTGTCAGTCAGTTCTGTTAACCACTTTTCTGTATCTGTTAAATCCATAAAACCGATTCTTTCTGGCCCGGCTTTGTAGCTGCAATGTCTACATTTTGAGGGGCATTTAAACGTCAGAAGAAAATCAACACCTTTTACCTGCATTGCACTATTTTATTCACCCGCTGTGTTATGTTAAGTTTTTCGACCCGCTGGTTTTCTTTCATAGCATCTTTAATTGTACGAGCTATTTCTTCGTTGCAACACTTACATCATCAAATAATATTGCTGGCATCCATCCCCCAAAGCAAGGATATAGTGTATCGCTGACATCTACTGTGTGTTTCAATGTTTCATAAATATTACCTGCCACCATTGCATCTTTTACCCGACCTATTATTTCGCCGTTCTCTACATATAATCCGGGACTAACACCGACAGAATAATCTCCATTAGGAATATTGCCGCTATGAGCCCCAAGTGTACCCTCGAGGATTATACCTCTACCGATTGACTTTATCATTTCCGAAAAGGATTTATTCCCAGATTTTATGCTCATATGAGTAAGTGCAGGCACAGGTTTCAATGTGATCGGATCTCCTCCCCATTGGGTAGTTCTGTATCCATGTCCGGTAGTTTTGGCATTCAATTTATTCGCATAATTCAGATCATAGTAGAAATTCTTCAACACCCCATTTTCAACAAGTGTCAATGGTTTGCATGCGACACCTTCATCATCGAAAGCCCGTGCTCCGGGATATTTATCCTTTAACGGATCATCATAGATCGTTATTTTTTTATCAAATATTTTTTCTTCAAGTTTATCAGCAATCGGTGAGGTTTTCTCATAAATGCTCTTCGAACTTGTTCCACTGAAAACTCTCCAGTTGAGTGTAATCATACTATTGGGCATAAACATTACTTTCATCTTCCCGCCTTTTGGTTCCACAACCTTGGATGATAATCTGTAGAGATCAATCATTTCTTTTACAACATCATCTGATATTTTTTCAAACTTTTTACTGCGAAAAACTCGCCAGATGCCCGTACTGGATCCCGGATACATTACGCCTCCAAATCCACTGTAAATGGTACCTTTGCTGGAGACATCCGTTCCTTCACTATTTATAATGCGAATTTGGTCAATGGAGGTAAGTGAAGTCATTTCAATTTCACCATCTGTTTTAGACTTCAAATAATCACAGACTCTGGCACATTCTTCCACCATTTCTTTACTCGACAGAGCTTCAAGGGATGAATCATACTTATCGAGCTGAGGAAGCTCTTTAGTAAGCGGGAAATCATAATTCGCCTCCACTCCCCCTTTTAGAGAATCAAGAGCATTCTGCACAAGCTCCTCGCGATTTATAAGGTTTCTGGTATAGGCAAATCCAAGTTTACCGTCTTTGATTATTCGCAGGCTAATCCCTGATTGAAATTTGCTATCTATATCATGAAGTTTGGCATTTTCAAAGGCAACTGAATTGTTCGTATATTCAACCGAATAAACTTCTGCTTTGTCAAAAACTTTTTTTGCCATTTCAAGTAATTTTTCCATTATGCACCTCCTATTACCAGGTTATTAACAAGTATATGTGGAGCTCCACTACAGGAACGGATATTCATCTGCCTCTTTCCGCATCCTCCAACTTTTGATAAGCTAAGGTCATTTCCTACTACAGTAATATCATTTAATGTTTTATATAAATTACCTGAAATATTTATATCACGGACCATTTCGCTCACTTTTCCGTTTTTTACCACATAACCGTACTGCGCACCGAAACTAAAATTTTCTCCTGCCGTTTGTCCGCCTTTAGCATCCAGAATATACAATCCATCTCCAAGCATAGTTATAAGTTCTTCAAAACTATGTACACCTGGCTCGATGAAAATAGTTCCCATCCTGATTATAGGTGCATAACGATAATCCTCAGCAATACAGTGACCGGAGATGGACTCTCCGAACTCGGAAGCAGTTCTTCTTGAATGCATCCTACCTGTTAAAACTCCATTCTTCATAAGCTGAGTAGGCCTAACTTTTACACCTTCATCATCATATCTGTAAAACCCAAGCTGGTCCGGAAGTGTGGCATTATCGACTATATTCAACACATTATTGCCCAGTTTGTTTCCCATCTTCATCTTTTCGCGCATAGACGGAAGAGTTTCTATTATATCCGCTTCGGAAAAATGCCCGAATGCTTCATGCGTAAATACACCTGCCATATTCGGATTTAAAATACAATTATAAACCCCACCTTCAACAGGTTTCGCTTTTAAAAGATCAAGTGCAATAGCAGTGCGCTCTTCAAAATTTTTCTCCTGATTTCGTACAGTTGAGAATCCATTACTTCCTCCTGCACGGACCCTTACATTTTGGACCAAATTTCCGTCCTTACTTATGATCTCGCCGAACAATCTTGTTGTTACAAGGTCTTCTCGTATTTCAGTTCCTTCGGTGCTAATAAAGTATTTTTCTCTAATTATTTCTTGATAACTGATAGACGTTGTAACTATTTTTTCATATCCAAGCGGAATATCGTTATACTTCCGAACAAGTTCAAGTTTCTCAACCATGGAAACTTTTCTCGGGTTTTCTTTCAATGCCGGGATAAAAGTATCCTTGACAATTTCTACCTCAGCCAGCCTTACCGGTTTTTCAATGTTTTTTGCGATCAATTGCGCATTTTCCACTACGGTGCTGACAGATTTCTCAGCATCGCCTTCTTTTGTAAAAACAACCGAGGCCATTCCACCGTCTTTTAATGCTCTTATTACATATCCGTCGGTCGAATTAGAGCCGATCTGTGTTAATTCCTTTCCATTAAAGGTGATAACAGTATCTTTTTTAATCTCGTACCGAACATCTCCATAATCAGCATCTACCTTCTTTAGAATTCCTTGTAGTTTCTCAAACATAATACCTCCTTTTTAATTATTCTTAGTAAACCTCTGCAAATGGAGTCAGGTCTTGCGCCCAACAAAAAGTAGACCTTTTAAATTTATTTCTTCAAGCACCAAAGAACCGCATTTCTCATCAACTCCCAATCCGAACCCTTATCATCCAATTTATCGGCAAAGTCTACTCCATCGCGATCGCTGTCTTCTTCGATTTCGGGATGCGTGCCGATGAGGAAAACCCTGCCGAGATCATACTCAAAGGCTAACATCGTGGGCTGATTTCCTATGTCGTACTTCCCTGAAATGGTTATAGTAACATTTTCGTTCGGCATTAACGCTGGACCCCAGTAATAAAGCATCCATGCAGAGTCTGGTTCTGATTGTGTTATGGGATGAGTGGAGTTCACGATATTAACTTTGCACATACCATAATCACGAGAGGGAACAATTTCCTTGATGGGACCCTCGGCTGTGCCTGGAAATATGCCTAAGGGCGTCATGGGAAGTTGTTCCCCTTGCCAGATGACCTTTTCACTGGCAAAATAGGCACCACCACAAATCCCAATGTAACCTCCACCATTGCGAATAAAATTCTTTATGCTCTCCTTACCTATTAAAGAAATATCTTGTCCATATTGGTACATGTTACCACCCGGGATGCAAAGGATACTAAAACTGTAGAGCCCCCTGTTGTTAATGTAATCTGCATTCACCAATGCGACTGTATAACCCATCCATTGAAACATCTTCTCAGCGGCTTGGACAGATTCATCCCAAGTGCCCTGGTCTGAATATAAAGCTACATCACCGCTTTTATCCTGTGTGTTCTGGCAATGGGTGACAAATAAAAGCGACAAAAAAATGAATAACCAGCTCATCAGCCTTTGCATTGATTTCCCCATTTCTCTACACCCCCTCAATTATTGGTTCACCTTCTTCTGAATTTTCACGAGCACAGCTATTGAAAATTGCTACCACCACAGCAAACAGTAAAACAAATTGCATTAGATGTCTCATTTATACCTCCACGTATCATTCTATTAAAATATCTCATATCTGTCAAGTTATTAAAAGTTTATGCCAGTCCCCACATGGTCTCGACGCTTTCATATTTATGTTGTTTTATCCTCAAATGGGTGATATTTCTTGAACCAATTGAATCCAAATTCCTCCATAAGTTTCAGATATTCATCATTTACTTCAAGCATCTCATCGGCACAATAATGAAGCCCAAAATACCGTTGTACCGGGTTTATATATCCACTCTTTTTAATCCTTTCGATACACTTCCTGGCAAATTCTTCTCCGTGAACTTTCCGACAAACTTCCGAAATCTTTTGGAGTCGTTCTTCAGTTATTTGAACTTTCAAATCAGGGTATTTCTCGTTAAATGAGTCCCTAAGATTTTGATCTTCTATTTCATGATATTTTTCATCGTGGACAATTACATTAACATCCAGCTTTTTTCGAGGTTGGGGCTTGGTTTTGGGACAGCCCAGGCAAAGTAGTACGACCGGAAATACTCCATTTGGCAATTGAAACATATCACGAAGCTCCCTGAAGCACTCCAAGACAGTACCAATATAAACCGAGCCTAATCCCAATGAGTCTGCGGCAGTACAAATATTTTGAGCAGAGATAATTGTGTCTTGAAAAGATATCCAGAAATGTCGAAAAGAGCTGGTGGCGGTAAAAGGAGCAATCTCAAGTTGTGCCCACCTTCCAATACGATGCCAGTCTATGCAAAACAATAGATTAATAGGAGCCTCAGCTATGTAATTCTGTCTTCCACAAAGCTCTGATAATTTTTGTTTTGTTTCATCCTTTTCGATTTTTATAATGGAATAAGGTTGCAAGTTACCTCCTGTAGGTGCATGGATTCCTGCCTCAAGAACAAGTTGCAAAACATCTGGCGCGATTTTTTGATCGGAAAAATTTCTGCAACTGGCACGCTCAAACAGCAGTTTTAGCGTCTGATTTGGGTATTTGGCATCAGGAGATTCCTCTACTCCATGATGAGATGGCATCTCATTATTCTTCATCATAATTATTCCTCCTTTGTATAACTTTATCAGTTATTCTGCCTAACTCGTTTATATCCGCCTACCCTTTTATCTCAATGCATTTTGGTTTGAGTTAGCGAAGCAAACGGTAAAAACGCTTTTAAATGTAGTTAACCCTATGCTATTTCTGAAGTACCGCTTCAACCATAGCATGTTGCTCAAGTGGGCCATCTCCGTGCCTGTGCTCAGGGCTAATGCCTTCCCAGTGATGTATTACATTAAATTCACTAAATAGATTTAAAATTTCGCCCGTTTCCAAATAAGTTTTGATGTTACCGTGCTCGTTTATAAACGAGTTCCTTCCAATGGTTTTCCATTCTTGTGTATATCGAGAAAACGACGGGTCTGCTGTGGTGAATCCTGTGACAAATACTAAACTTCCTTTATTAGTCCACCTCTTGACTTTTTCAAGTAGTAGCTCAATAGCTTCCCAGGACAAGATTTGAATAAGCCCGAATATAAGAATTCCAGAGTAGAAATCGAACTTGAGTAAAAGTTTCAAAACTACATTGATATGTACGGATAGATAGCCTTTCTTTCGAGGTTATAGATAATACAGTATCTATAGCGACTTTTGACGGATCAATTGCATCAACCGAAAAGCCTTTTCTCGCCAAAAATAATGCATTACGACCCTGCCCTACCCCGACATCTAAAATTGGCTTGGACTTGTTTAACAAATGATAGTAATTTCTTAGTATCAGTGTAGATTCCGTTCCAAAATAGTTCTCTATTTTACTGTATGCTTCATCGTATTTCATTTGTGAACAATTGAACGCCTGCCTCCCGGCAAAGCCCAAATCTGGTGAACAGCTACTTGATCAAACCACGGTTTCGCAAGCGCTCATGCTCCCAGGCTGCAAAATCTGCAGGAGGGTGGACGATTTCGACATCAGGCTTTCTGTGAAGTTTTGTCACATCATTGGGACATCCAGTTACGCACAAACCGCATCCGATACACTTCTTTCGATCAACAACAGCAATCCCGTCCTTTTCAGAGATCGAATTTACCTGACATCGTTCTATGCAAGTTCCACATCCCAGGCATTCATCAGGATCAATGACCGCGTAGTAGTTGGCAGCGGCTACCGAATTCTCTATTCCCCACTCGTTGATTCCTCTGAGCATGGCACAGCAGCAACCGCAGCAGTTACAGATGTAACCAATCTCATATACCCACAAGGCCCCCGTCTGGATCTTCTGGATGTTGCTTACTGTATGGACCAGACCGACCTCTTCTGCCTGATCGAGGATGTCCAGAGCCTCCTCCTGCGAAATACAATGTGGTCTTGGAGGACGCTCCTTTAAAGAATAGTTCAGACAAGTTCTGAGAGGAAAGTTGCACCTACGATCGATATGGGCCATCTGCACTCGACAGATGCAATCCTCGACACGAATCGTCTTGGCAGCCAGAAGAATTTTCCGGACATCGTCATAGGGAAGTATCCACTCAGTTTTCACTGCATTTTGTGCGGGGACAACCCGATGTACGGCGGGGTGTGGTCTCATGATACCTGCAGCACCTCCATCCGCCATATAATGGTCTGTGAGATGAGCAAGCTCGTGGTCCATATTATCCAATTGAAATTCAAATATGCCTATTATGAAGGGCGCCAGTCTGAACCGTAGCTTACCAGCCTGCTTATCGGACCATACAAATCCTCGCTTGGCCATATTCAACAACATTGTCATGGCTTCCTTGACAGGCAGTCCAATCCGTTTTGCTATTACATCAACGGGTTCCATGTCCCCGCACAATTGGATAGCTATCGAAGCCTCCTCTGGTGAGAACATCTTTTTCAGAAGTTGTATCTCGACGTTCGATGGTGTTCTGGGAAAACCATTTGGAAGCCTGTCCAAAGCCACAGCAAGCTGTTCATAAATGTCGTTGGTCATCTTGCATCCTCCTTTCTTTACACCTTTAAATCTCTATACGCTGGTGCCTAACTCATTCATATCCGAAGTTTGGTTCCGCCTTCCCTGCTGAATTTATAATGTACAAATTTTATATTTTTATTTAAAACTTATATCTGTGTCTATCTAATGAATTGTACCTATTTACACTATTGTGTCAATGTAAATATACTAATATAAGTGTTTAGTGCATAGTATTTCGTTGTTTTCACCCTTCCGCCGCTGCTCCCTTTCTCCATTTCTCAAGAAATGTGTCCAATGTCCAGCCGGCCGTTACTGGTCCCAGAAACTAACTTTATAGACACCCTATCGCCTTTTTATACCCCAGATTTAGTAACAGACGAAGAAACCAGTTCCCTTTTGGTAATCCCAATCTGGTAAAGATTGACTTATATGAATAGCACTCCTTCCATGCCCATTTGCAACCCTCGTCCAATACCTCTCGAGACATCAACTTCGGCCTGAAGACAGCACCGCCGTACTTACTCCAGTCTTTAGTGACTATTCTGTTCTCTTTAATTAATTTCTGGTAAATTGGTGTTCCCGGAAAGGGAGTTAGGGTTGAAAACGACACAGAGTCAAGTTTATTGTTTTTGACAAACTCCACTGTTTTCTCAAAAACGCTCTCGTCATCATGATCAAACCCGAATATGAAAGCGCCATGGATTGAAATTCCATGCGCGTGTATTTTCTTAATGGCCTCCTCATAATGCTTAACAACATTAAATGATTTGCCCACTTCTCTTAAGCTTGCCTGTGATAAAGATTCGAAGCCTATAAACATTCCAATACATCCACTTTCGGCAGCCAGTTTGAGCAGCTCTTCATCTCTGGCAAAGGTTAATGATGCTTGACCTATCCATTTTTTCTTACAAGGAGTTACTGCTTTAAATAACTCCTTTGCGCGCCGGGGTATTTTAACAATGTTATCATCTACAAAGAATAGATATTTACCTTTGAGAGTTTCAACTTCTTTAACAACATCCTTGACCGGACGAAATCGGTAGGTGTTGCTAAAAAATGAGGCAACCGAACAAAAGCTGCAACGGAATGGACATCCCCTCGCAGTTTCTACAGTATTAAACATTGTATAGGCTTTAGCTTTAAGCAAATCCCTTCTGGGAATAGATTGATTTTCTAAATTTGCCAGCTCCTTGCGACGATAGAATTTCCCAAGTTTTCCTAACTCAAAATCATGAAGAAGTGTCGTCCATATTTCCTCCGCTTCTCCTATAACTATGGAATCGCTGTGTTGAATGGCTTCTTCAGGCATTGCGGAAGGATGAAAACCTCCCAAAACAACGGCTGTTCCTCTCTTTCTGAATACATCGGCGACCTCATATGCCCGAATTGCAGTTGGGGTCATTACTGTTATTCCAACCAAGTCAATCTCTTCGTCAAAATTGAGTCCCTCTACATTCTCATCTATCACCAAGACTTCAATATCTGGGGGTGTCAAGGCAGCTAAAGTAACGATACCCAAATTCGGGGCCAAACCTCCTCCCCCCCCCGGCAAAAGAGGTACTATCAACAGTAATCGCATGTTTCTTTCCACACTCCTTGATTCAGTTAGTCCAGGTTTTGCAAAAAAATAATTTTAAATGCTTACCCATTAACTCACGTGGTTCATTTTCTCCTTTCGGAGAATCCAAATGGGGTCAAGTCTTACATTACAACATTCGCCTCTCCTAGATGTTTAATCTTATTCCCGAGTGACTGTCCCCATTTTTGATTAAGATTTTTTGAACTTGCGTTACTACTTTCCCTTTTTGTTTCTTTCATATGGAGTCACGCGTTATTGAGGGATGATTATTGAAATTTTTGTCCCTTCCCCTTTCTTGCTTTTTAGTTCGATTTTCCCTTTGTGGGCTGCAATTATTTTGTGTGCAATCGAAAGACCCAATCCTATACCTTCGTCTTTCGTGGTGAAAAATGGATCAAAGATCCTCTTTAAATTATTCTTTGGGATTCCCCTACCTGTATCTGTGAATTCGATGGATATCCGGTCAAAAGAAGTTTTAAAAGTTCTGACTGTAATGCTTCCACCACCTTCAGTCGCTTCAACTGAATTGTTTAATATGTTTAAAAATGCCTGTCTTAACCACACACCATCACCGTCCACCTTTTTAAATCTACCCAGGTTCAACTTCAAAGCTATCTGTTTCTCTTTTAAAATGTCTTTAAATTGTTTTACCGTTTCTTTTATCAATTTGTTTATATCAATTTTGCTCGTAGAAAGTTTGAGCGGTTTTGAAAATTTCAGAAATTCATCTACTAAAAGGTTCAAATCTGCACATTCTGTTGTAATCGCATGGATATACTTTGGCTCAACCTCCTTTTTAAGCATCTTTGCATAGCCAAGGATAGAACTGAGAGAATTTTTGAACTGATGAGCAATCCCTGCGGAAAGTTCACCAAGAGATGCTAATCTTTCTTTTAAAATAACCTCATCCTGTAATTTTTTCAGTTCCGTCATATCCGAAAATATTAAAGAGACACCTATTCTATTTCCCAGCACATCTTCCATCACAGCAGGGCTTACATACAAAAATCTATTCTCCCCATCTTTTCTCTTAATATCCAATTCGTATATCTTCTCTTCGAGTTTTTTCTGCAGAGATTTACTTATTAAACCGGAGATTTTTTTATCGAAGATTCTATCGTATCTTTTTCCTATCGCATCCGCTTCAAAAACTGAAAGAATCTCACAACCTGCCCCATTCAGACAGGTCACGATTCCTTCATTGTTTACACTTATTACACCAGATGCCATACTGTTAAGAATATATTTGTTGAACTCTTCTATATTTTCTCTTTTCTTTGCTTCCTCCACTGCAATTTTCCTCAATTTTTCAATCGACTCTTCAAATGTATGGACTATGTAATCAATGTCCTTTTCTTCCCTCTTTTCCCTTAAAGAAGATGCCTTGTGTTTCATTCTTTCAAGGGGTTTGAACATGGATCTGAGGAAGATAACTCCAAATACGAAGATGGCAAGGAGTAAGGCTATCTTTAACCCAAAGTCTATTTTCGATACCCTGCTGATAAGAGAAACCTCTCCTACTGAAGTTTCCACAACGGAGATAAATCTGTCTCCTATTGGGGAAAATAAAGCAAGGCGTACATCACCAAATCTGGTCTCGTATGGTTTTGAAAATACATTTTCTCCATTGATTACTTTTTTAACAAGAGAATCTTCGATGCTTTCATAATACATCTCAATTCTATTAGCATTCCTATGCTTAGAATCAAGAAATATTCTCTTATTTTCATCTATAATACAGATATTCCCTACAGAAGAGAGAAATGCAGAATTGCTTATAGATTCCTGGAGTTTATCATAATCTCTTCTGCTAATGCTCGATTTTGAAATCGAGTTGAGGTTGGCTTTTGAAATGTTTTGATACATTATCTTTGAAGTCAAGAAAAGTCTGCTCTTTATCTCTTCTGTCAAATTTACTCTGGCACGTGCGATAATGTAGAGTGTAATAAAATCGGTTAAAAGGAAGATGAAGATAAACAGTATCAGAGATAATTTTATTTGAAATTCGTATCTTTCCATAACTCCAAATATACAACACAGATAATAGATGTCAAGAGGCTGTCCGAGGATTAAAATTTTAGAAACACAATTCTTACGCACATACGGGTTACGTCATTTTGGATCAGTTTTTCTGAAAAATTGCAATTCAGACACTGATTATCACAGATATTGACTCTGTTAGATGTTTACTATCTAACAGGGTAAACTGATTAAATCTTTTTTACAATCTGTGTTCACCCCGCACCAAATCATGGTGCGGGGTTCATCAGTGTAAATCTATGTCTGCTGTCTGAATCACAGTGTTGAAAAATTTGATACTTGACAGATGGTTTTTTAATATATAAACTTGAAGTCGAAAATAGGGATGAAGCATAGAATACTGATAATAAACTGGGAAGATATAAAAAATCCTCTCTCGGGTGGAGCAGAAGTCCATCTTTTTGAAATATTCAAACGTCTTGTTAATAGTTACGAAATACACCTTCTCTGTTCGGGTTTCGAAGGTGCAGCCAAGGAGGAGGTGATTGATGGGATATTTGTTCATCGGGTAGGGAAGAGAAACAATTTCAATTTTTATGTCGTCAGAGAGTTTGCAGAACTTGATAAAAAATATAATTTTGATCTCGTAATGGAAGATATAAACAA
Organism: bacterium; assembly: GCA_030619885.1. Classification (GTDB taxonomy): domain Bacteria; phylum Hydrothermota; class DG-26; order JAUXAN01; family JAUXAN01; genus JAUXAN01. The sequence goes on along the minus strand of JAUXAN010000018.1, from coordinate 7,252 downwards.
ACTCCCCTTTTTTGGAAGATTTTTTATTCCTGTGAAAAGAATTGGTATAGTTCATCACCTTTTCGGCAAGCTTATCTATTATGAAACAAATTTTATCTCTGGGAGTTATGTCTATATATTAGAAAGATCGATTTCCTATTTTTATAGAGATGTTCCACTTATAAGCGTTTCCGAGAGTACAAAAATGGATCTTGTTAAAATGGGCATACCGATGAAAAATATAAAGGTGATTTACAATGGTGTTGACTTCGCAAAGTTTAGACCAAGGGAGAAATCTCGTGAACCTTTGATCGTAGGAATAGGGAGACTGAAGAGGTATAAGAGATTCGATATTCTCCTTCAGGCGGTAAAGATTCTAAAACAGAGATTAGACAAATTTCAGGTGAAGATAGTAGGCGATGGAGATGATATTGAAAGACTGAAAAATATCACGGTGAAACTGGGAATAAAAAAATTCGTTGAATTCACAGGTTATGTAAGTGAACAAGAAAAAGCGAGGATACTTTCTATGTCCTGGATAAATGTGAATACATCGCCAAAGGAAGGATGGGGCTTGACGAGTCTCGAGGCACAGGCATCAGGAACACTTTCTATCGTTCCTATCAGTCCAGGTTTGATAGAGACTGTAATTGACAAAAAAACAGGTTTTCTTTACCCTTTTGGTGACCCAAATTCCCTCAGTAATATAATCGAAATGGTTATCAAAAAGAGAAATTTAGTCAAAATAATGGGTAGAAATGCTACGAAATGGGCAGAGAATTTTTCATGGGAAACTTCGGCGTTAGAGACGGAAGAACTGATTGAGTCGATTCTCTATTGACATCCCAAAATAATTTGGTATTTTTTTCAAAAGTAGGGAAGAATAATATGATCGAATGGGATGAGTATTGGGAAAAGTATTCAATATCTAAGGCGGAGAGATGGCTAATCTTAGAAAGGGATAAGATGATAAACACTTATTTAGACAAGATAGATTCACTAAAAAAAGAGGTGATTGAAATAGGATGTGGTTATGGTTCTAATATCAATCTGATAAAGAAAGGTAGAAACGATGTAGAATGTTATGCCTTGGATAACAGCAGTGTTGCTATTGAATTGATAAAAAAGGAGATTCCCAATGCTTTTTTGTCAGATTGTAGAAACACGCCTTTTCCTAATAACAAGTTTGATTTCATCTTTAGTGCTGGATTAATGGAACACTTTAGAGAGGAAAAACCTTTTTTGAGAGAAATGAAGAGGATTTTAAAATATAGCGGGTATCTAATTACTTTTGTTCCAGCAAGATACTCATTATGGAAACTTTATCAATTGCTTCATTTTGGTATGTGGAAGCATGGATATGAGAAATCTTATACTTATAGTGGATTAGAGTTACTATTTATCAACAATAATTTTCGTGTAATAAAAATTGTAGGAATTGATCCTTTTAGTATCAATGGATTCATAATGAAATTGTTTAATATTACATTCTCTCCTGTGATCAAAAGATCCTTTCTAAAAAGTGGGTATACTGAACTCTGTATAATTACCAAGCATCTTCCTCCCTCCACGACTTATTGAGAATGAATGGGGAGAGATATCAATAAAATTCATCCATTGGACAATTCTACAATCTCTTTATGTATTCGGATATGAGGCGAGAGACTCTTTCTATATCCTTTATAGATAAAGTTTCGACAGATGAGTGCATATATCTTAAAGGAATTGAAACTACTCCTGTGGGTATCCCTTCTTTAACTATCTGCATGTCGTCTGCATCCGTTCCTGTAATACTTGCACAGGGTTCAATTTGATAAGCAAGTTCCATATCTTCTGCAGTCTTTTTTAAATCATCGAATACCTTCTTACTTATATTTGGTCCAACTGCAATTACAGGTCCACCATTGAGTTTATAGGTTTCGCTCTCATCTGTTTTTGACATATCACCATGTGTGACATCTAATGCGAGTGCAATATCTGGATAGATACCGTATGCTGAAGAAACCGCACCTAAACCCGTAACTTCTTCCTGAACAGTTGCAACCCCATATACATCCCAACGGTGGACACTCCCTTTGAGATTTTCCAATACACCTATCATAGATACTACACTTGCACGATTATCGAATGCCTTCGATAAGTATATATCATTGGTGAGTGGTGTGAATTCTCTTGCCATAGACACCACATCACCAACTTTCACGGTCTTTTTTACTTCTTCCTCAGAGAGACCTACATCGATGAACATATCTTCTCGTTTAACAATTTTATCTCTTTCTTCCTTTTCCTGCAAGTGAGGAGGTTTGGCGCCTACAACACCCCACAGGTCTTTCACCCCGTGCACGATAACTTCCTGTGCCAGCAAAATTCTTGGGTCAAATCCCCCGACTTCAGTGAATTTCAAATAGCCACCCTCATCAACTTTCGTTATCATCAATCCGATCTCATCAAGGTGGGAAGCAATGAGTATCTTGTGTGTTGAATCTGTTCCTTTCTTATAAGCGATGACATTACCCATCTTGTCCGTTTTTACTCCATCTGTATATTCTTTCAGTATCCCTATCAGGTTTTCTCTAACCTCATCTTCAAATCCAGAAACCCCAAATGATTCAGAAAGTCTTCTTAAACTCTCAACGACTTCCATACAATCTCCTGACCCACGGAATTACACAGATGCGGTGTCTTTACCTTTGCGGATATAATTTTAATGATGCAGACCAGTTTTTCAGTTTCTCAATTCTATCTTCTTTATTCTCTGGTAGTTCAAACGGTCTTCCACGTCCATCAATTATGACTCCAACCACGCCGCCTTCGACTTCTGTTTCTACCTTTTTGCCTTTCCCTGCACCGCAGTCGAACCTTTTTTCAGGCTCTAATACAGTCCGCACTTTTTTTAGAACTGGTAGTTCCACTAACTTCATCTCACCAAAATTGACACCCGTTTCAATCTCTCTCCCATCCTGCATGAACTTCACATTGACACATTTTTGTCCTTCTTTCCCTGTACCAACAGGGGCGATACAAGTCCCAAGTCTTATCAGACAGTCCTTATCGAAGACTTCTGTAGCAGGTTTTTCGTGGACGGTTGATAAGACTCCCAGCTGCGGCATCATAAATATACTATCCACGGTGAGCATCGTAGTACCTTCTGGCAGGAAGGCATCTATGAGCATCGCAGCAGCCTGTACCCTTCTGGGTGCATGAGAGAGCGATCCACCCGAGCCAACCAAAAGATCGAGTGACATCATGTTGACAAGAGTCTCTCCTGTTGCTTTCTGCGCAAAGGCATCTGATATTGTACGTTCTTGCTGCACCCCTTTCAGCCCTACCGCCATAGATTTGTGCTGTTTGAAAGCAAGCCTTAAGGCTTCTCTTGCAATAGCCTGCTCTATCTGAAGTTCTTTCAAAGATTGGGGAATTGTAGTAGGTCGTATCATCTTATTACGAATTATATTTCGAAGTTCAGTTTCGTCTATTTCGAATGGTATCCACCTGATTATATTTTCAATACCCGATTCTGCGAGCACATTCGATATAGAATAACTCATCCCAAGATTGGCACTCACTGTTCGATTGAAAATGTTCTGGAAAAAGGAGAAGATATCGGTCGTGGCTCCACCGATATCCACTCCTATAACCTCTATATTCTGTTTTTCGCCAATTTTTTGAATTAAAAGTCCAACTGCACCGGGTGTCGGCATTATTGGAACATCTGTCCATGACATCAGTTTTTTATATCCCGGGGCATGTGCCATCACATGTTCCATAAAAAGGTCGTGGATCTTATTGCGGGCAGGCTGAAGGTTTTCTCTCTCAAGGACAGGTCTTATATTTTCGACAGATTCTAAAGCGGCCTTATCTTTTAATGTCTTTTCAACTATCTCCCATGCTTCTTTGTTCCCGGCATAGATTACGGGAAGGTCGTAACCAATACCAAATCTGGGTTTGGGGTCTGCTGCCCTCACCAGTTCAGCCAGTTCAACCACATGAGAAATTGTTCCACCATCAACACCACCTGATAGTAGTATCATATCAGGACGGAGTTTTCTGATTCTTTCAATCCTCTGATATGGAAGTCTTCCATCATTACTGGCTATGGCATCCATAACTATTGCACCTGCACCGAGTGCTGCCCGCTGGGCACTTTCTGCCGTCATCGTAAGAACTACCCCTGTAACCATCATCTGAAGTCCTCCGCCAGCACTGCTTGTCGAAACATACACATCGACACCCTCATTTTTGCTCTTCTGCGGTGTAATGATCTTTTCTCCATCGAGTATTTTCCTGTTGGAAAGTTCTTCTACTTCTCTAATAGCATTCAGTACACCCCGTGTAACATCTTCAAATGGTGCCTCTACCGTAGTTGGTGCTTCGCCCCTCACCACAAGTCTGTACCCCTCACCTTTTTTCTCTATCAAGATTGCTTTGGTTGTTGTGCTTCCGCAATCTGTTGCAAGGATTGAATTTGTTTTCTTCTTCATAAACCCTCCAATTTTTTAACCCTTCTATCCTTTCTCTGCATCAATCCTTTCTATCTCGCACAAGAGTCTTTCTATGTTTTCCCTCTCTTCAAGCATACTTGCGATCTCATCGTATTCTTTAAAAGAGAAGACCGATTTAAAAATTGGCTCGAAGAAGATCATAGCCTGACTTCCAATAAAACTGAGTGGTTTCATAGATTCTAAAAATACAATTGCTGGAACTGTGAGTCTCATATCAACGATTTTCTTTGCTATCTTTTCAATGAGTTCTTTCTTTCTCTCCTCAGTAATTTCAATGGGTTGATTTTCTATATTTTTAAAACCGAACATATCAGTCTAAAAAGAGATACTGTTTCCACCTTCTATCTGGAATTTCCATGAATGAGTGGACTATTGAGAAAAAATGTGGTCTTTTTGGTTTTTTAATAAGAAACATATTCACTTCTTCTGGAGACCTGTCGCCCTTTTTATTATTGCATTCCAAACAGGCACAGACGAGGTTCTCCCACGAATCTTTTCCACCGAACTTTTTGGGAATTACGTGATCTGTCGTCATCGGGCCTTTTTTAGTTCCACAATATTGACATATATGGCGGTCTCTTTTTATGATATTCTTCCTTGTAAGGGCAACAGCCTTTCTTGGTGCTTTTATGTAATATATGAGACGAACGACACTTGGAAGGGGAAGAATTTGAGAGACAGAACGGACTGCACACCCATCATATCTCTCAATCATCTCCGCTTTGCCAAGATAGAGAAGTATGATAGCTCTTTTTGCCTTTGTGATACTCAAAGGCTCATAGTTCTGATTAAGTACCAGTACATATCTATTGAGCATACTATCTCTCAGACATAGGTGCTTCTACTGCAGGTTCAAATTTGAAGCGATGAGTATAATATGAGAACTTGATACTGTCTTCATAAGTAATACCGATGATTATCTTATCGCCAGGATATTTTTCAATATGGATATCCTCTTCTAATAGGGATATCTTGAGTTCTTTTGCATCCTCCATAACTCTGTTAACTATCACCTCATCTGGCTCCAGAGAGTCGAATTTTGCAGTCTGTTTCATTCTATCTTTCATTGAAAAATAGGCAAAGTAGACACCTGCAAATTTAAAACCTGCATATATTACTGCACCGAATATCAAAATTACAATTGCAGCCTTGATAAGACCAAATCCTTTAGTATTAATCATATCCGAACTCCGTTTTTCTTAATTCAATTGTTATTTTAATTTTTTTCTCGCAGTTCTTTATATTCCTTTTTGCATAGTCACCATAATTGGGGTCGAGGACTCCTTTCGTATATTCTTTTATTGCTTTTCCATACTCTCTAAGTGCGCTAGTCCATTTTTTTAACTTCCTGTTTTTGTCACCCTTATCCCTGTAGATGTCGCCGAGAAGCACATACGGCAGTACATTTAAAGTATCGAGTTCCAGAGACTTTTTTGTTATCGACTCCGCTTCCCTATACTTTTTTAGTTTTATATAAATACCTGCGATGTTATAGTAAGCAGTGGGTTCTCGAGAAGATATCTCCTTTGCTTTAAAATAAGATTCCAATGCTTCAGTGTAGGATTTCATCTCCTCGTATGTCTTACCCAATTTCATCATTACGGTATAGTAAGCTGGCCACAGTTCGAGAACTTTTTTGTATTCTTCTACTGCCGATTCATACTTTTTTGCTTCAAAGTATGCGTCTCCCAGAGATGTGTGTGCCTGGATATCATTGGGATATTTGTTCACCACTTCTGTCAGTTCTTTTATTGCGTCTGTATATCTTTTTCCGTTGATGTATGCTTCACCAAGTGCGTATCTGATCGAGAGTTCTTCAGGTTTCAGTTCCTTCGCCTTTTCAAGATAGAGAATTGCACTATCCGGCTCTAACTTCTTGTTGAATGCCACACCTTTACCCTGAAGGGCTTCTACATAATCGGGCTTTTTGGCGAGAGCGATGTTATACTCTTTAATCGCTTCATCGTAATTGTACATAGATACCAACACATATCCAATACCATAATGACCTTCTGGAGAATCAGGGTCGATTTTTCTAACAAAGTCTGTGTATACAAGCAATGCAGAGTCAGGAAGATCTTTACCCATATATCCATTTGCAAGACCTGCGTAACTATCAAAATCTTTTGGTCCAAGTTTTATAGCCCTTTTAAAACAGCTTATAGCATCGTCCCATTGTTTATTTTTTAGATATTCACATCCGATGCTTTTCTGTATTTCAAGTCTGCTTGGCTCTTCTTTTTCAGGTATTTTCTCTACCTTTCCTGGAGCACATCCAATGAGAAAGATTAAAACCAAAATGCACAACATAGCGCAGACAATTTTTTTCATCATACCTCCTTTCCATACGGTCGCAGACCTGTATGGGATCTGTACGGAAAATTTGTGGTGGAGCCGACGGGATTCGAACCCGTGACCTTTTGACTGCCAGTCAAACGCGCTCCCAGCTGCGCCACGGCCCCGTATAGTATCACTATTTTAAGATTAAAAAGAACTCTGTCAAGTAAAAATTAACCACAGAGAACACGGAGATCACGGAGAAAAAAGAATAAAATTGAATCTCTTCCACCCATACGGGCAGTATGGACTGTGCTCTCTGATGTCTCTGTTAACTCTGCGGTTTATATTTTCATTATGAGAGTGTTGAAAAATCTTTTCCCATAAAGAAGGCAGGGGTTTTTGGTGAGTGCAGATCCGTCGACAATCCTTGGCACAAAACTCGTCACTTTGGCTAACCCTTTTAGTATGAAAGACATACGGATACTAAGCGA
>JAUXAN010000043.1 GCA_030619885.1 bacterium | reverse complement strand
GAATGTCGCTTAGTATCCGTATGTCTTTCATACTAAAAGGGTTAGCCAAAGTGACGAGTTTTGTGCCAAGGATTGTCGACGGATCTGCACTCACCAAAAACCCCTGCCTTCTTTATGGGAAAAGATTTTTCAACACTCTCTTATAGATCAAAGAGAAAGCAACCACAGAGAAAAAAGAAACCACAGATTTCATCTCAGGATCCGTTACCCAGCATCCCCTACGGGTCGTATGACTGATAACCGCAGATTTATTTAAGTAGTGAACCCGTCCATACGGATACTGTGGATACGAGTCATTGCAATTTTTTGATTCCTGAAAATCCAAAAGGGCGGGTCGAGTCACAGAGTCAAGCAGCGTCCCCCCAATTTTCTGCGGCCATCAGTGCAAATCTGTGTCTACTATCTGAATTAAATCTCTATAATCGTTCAAGGTTTTTTCTTATATCTGAAACGGATTGGTATCTATCATCTTTGTTCTTTTGTAGACACTTCAGTATTATATTTTCCAACCCTTCTGGTACTTCTGGATTGAGTTTATGCGGCGGCTCTGGCTCCACATAGACATGCTGGTAAGCGATGTCGCCTTCAAAGAAGGGCAACACTCCTGTCACCATCTTATACATCGTAATCCCAAAGGAGTATATATCTGTCCTTGAATCTAATTTCTCACCCTTTATCTGCTCAGGCGACATATATAGAGGCGTTCCCGATGTAGAGCCACTGTCTGTCAGAGTCGCTTCCCCAACTACCGTTGCCAATCCAAAATCTGCGAGTTTTACAATACCATCAGAAGTGAGCATAATGTTGCTCGTCTTTATGTCACGATGAACTACATTGAGATTGTGGGCATGTTCCAGTCCTCTACATATCTGCAATAGTACATCTATCACCTTTTCTGGTTTAAACATCTTTTCGGCATCGAGTATCTGACGGAGACTCCTCCCTTCTATAAATTCCATTGCAATGAAACTCCGTTCCCCTTCCTGACCGACATCGTATATGGTCACTATATTGGGATGGTTCAGTCTGGCAGCAGTCCTTGCCTCTTTTAAAAAACGCTCAAGGAGCTTCTTGTCCGATACTAAAAAAGGGGGAAGCATCTTTAAAGCGACGATTCTGTTCAACAGATTATCTTTCGCCTTGTAGACTATCCCCATCCCACCCCTTCCTATCTCTCCAATTAAATCGTATCTTTTCCGTATAGTTCGTTCCTCAACAGAAGGCAGTTTTTTCTTTTCAGCAACTTTTTTCTTTACAGTCTCAACCCTCTTCTTCACATCTTTGTACCCAAAGTCCTGGAGTAGCATCTTTTCATAAATTTTTTGGGCATCTCTGTATTTACTCATTGTCTCATAAATGCGTGCCAGGTTGTAGCAGATGGGAAGAGTCCTTTTGTTCACGCCCAATTTTTGTATCACATCGGAGTATTTTTCAACAGCAATTTGAGGTAACCCTTTCTTATTGAGTGCTTCTGCGAGGAGTCCTGCGGCATCGATATAATCAGGGTCTTTACTCTCCACACGCTGAAGATACGAAATTGCGAGGTCGTAGTCACCGAGTCTGTAGCAGATATCCCCACATTTCAAAATATCGCCTGCTTTCTCATAATATTTTACAGCCTCTTTCAGTTCTCTACCCTCCTCGCAGGTTTTGGCAGCCAGTTCATAATGCTCTTCTCGAGCATAAGCCCTCCCTGCATCCTTGTATCTTTTCACTCGAACAAACATATTCCCCGAATGGGTGAAATCCCCTGCCTTCTCATAAGCATCTGCCGCTTTTGAGAATTCCCCTATCTTCTCAAAAATCTCAGCAGCCCTTCTATATTCACCTCCGATTTCGAAATTTTCAGCAGCATCTTTATATTTCGTCACGGAAAGAAATCTATAACCTTTTGATACTGCTGCCTCTCTTTTCATGCCTAATCTTTCGTATATCTCTGCTGATTTTTCATACTCTCTACATTTGAAAAATGTCGAAGCAGCCTTCTTCTCATTTTTACAAAGAAGATACATATCCGCACTGCTTTTAAAATCCTCTGCCTTCTCGAAAAGTTCACCTGCCTTTTCGTGTTTCTGTGCCTTCTTGTATAATTCACCACTCTTTCTTGCATATTTTTTCAATTCGTCAGGATTTAGTGTGCGACCCTTTTTAAGCAGTGCTTCATACATCTGTGCAGATTCATAAAAAGAGGAGGCACGCTCGAATAGTTCCGCTGCTTTTGCATAATTTCCCAGCCTTTCAAAAGCCTTTCCTGCCTTTAAGTATGCACCAGATTTTTCAAACAAGTCCGAAGCGAGCATAGCATTTCCTGATGCTAAAAGCTCCTCCCCTGCTCTCTCATAAGCCTTCTTTGCCTTCTCTGTCCAGTTCATACTACTATAACAGTCTCCTGCCTTTGCATACTCTTTAGCCATTTCGTACAATTTTCCTGCCCTCCCATTATCGTCCATCTCTTCAAGAACCCGTGCTGCATCTGTGTAACTCCTACCCTTCTCGTAGTGTTCGGCAGCAGCCTTCAAATCACCACCACCTTCAAAAAGCTCTCCTGCACGAATAAGCTCGCCTTTCCTCGAATACTTTTTGCCTTCACGTATGAACATGCGCTTCTGTGCTGCAGTCGAGTCGCCCCTTAGAAGTGAGGAAAGCAACCTTGATAAAGTTGGTATGAGATTGAGAATGATGAAACCAGCCACTATCCACCAGATCCATCTGTGCTGGGTAAGAAATGACCAGAGTCGTGATAATAAATCTTTCACAAAGTCCATTCAATCTACCTCATCTATTATCTCATAAAGGACGACACTTTTTTCTTTGCCTCTCACACTTCTTTCACCGAGTAACTCTACTCTGAAATTTCCTTTCAGTTTTTTGTATGTTGTTTCGCTAATCAATATCTGGTTGGGTTCTGCCATAGTTTCTATGCGTGATGCGGTGTTTACAATGTCGCCTAACACGGTATATTCCATTCTTTGTTCAGAACCGATATTACCCGCCACCACTAAACCTGTGTTCAGACCGATTCTTGTATTGAAATTTAACTCTTCTGTTTTTAATAGTTCACTGCGCATCTTCAAAGCAGCCCTTACTGCTCGGTCCGCATCATCTTTCTTTGGAAAGGGTGCGCCAAAGACTGCGAGAATTCCATCGCCCAAATACTTGTTGAGTGTACCTTCAAAATGGAAAATTATCTCCGTCATTATAGTAAAGTATCTATTCAAAAGATCGGATACTTGAACAGGTTTCAATTTCTCTGCGATCCCTGAAAAATTTTCTATATCGGAAAATAGAATCGTTGCTTCAATCTCCTTTGCAGTCAGTAGGGAACCCGTACGGGTTCCTACATTCCTATCCATATCCTTCAAAATCATATCTATAACCTGTGGAGAATGGTATTTCTCTAAATTATCTATTAACTTTGCTTTTTCAACAATCTTCTGATTCAGTCGCTCCCGTTCAATGGCAATGGCTGATTGATTAGCCACTGCGGTTAAGAGATTCATATCCTCTTCCGTAAATCTATTTCTGGTAGTGGAATTATCCACATAGATGAGTCCAATCACCTCATCTTCTCTCCATAAGGGAACGCAGAGGGCGGAACGGATAGAGAATCGGTGAATACTATCTTCTGATTTAAAGCGGGGGTCAAAGAGTGCATCGGAGGTCAAAATGGATACTTTCTCTTTTATAACTCTGTTACATATAGAATGGCTGACAGGTATACTCCCTTCGCCAACTTTAAAGGGTTGACGGACTACCTTAGGAATTAAACTGCCATCTTTATCGAGTAGAAAGAGAAACCCCCTCTCGGCATGCACCACTTTAAAGACCATATCCATAATCCTATTGAGTAACTCCGAAAGATTAGTTGCAGAGTTGAGTACATTCGCAATCTGATAGAGGATGAACAGACGTTGGCTCGGTTTACGAGAGATTTTTGCAATATCGGAAGATGGAACCAGTTCAGTAGGGAACAGGCATGCCTGTTCCCTACGTACATCTGAAATGGGCTTAACCACCGTTCCACTCTCAGAAAATCCACACTCTTTCAACACAATACTATCTTCTTCTGTAAAGGAGAGGAGTGTTGCTCCTATCTTAATCTCGTCTCCGTTTTCGAGTATTTTTTCTTTAATCCGCTTACCATTGACATAACTACCATTGAGACTTGAGAGATCTACAAGTAGATAACCCGATTCTGACTTTCGTATCTCTGCGTGATGACGGGATACGGATATATCCTGAAGGACAATATTGTTTTCAACACTTCTGCCTATCGAGATTAGATCTGAATTCAAGATGAATGTCTCGCTCTGATTTACTCCTTTCGAAACTGAGAGTTTTGCCATAGATTGACTTTACAAAAAATGAACTTGCTGTCAAGTAGAGAACCCGTCCATACGGATCCTGGATACGAGTTCCCTACGTCTTGCCACAGATCAAATATAAATTTAAGGAGAAATGAAGAAAATTCTCCTGTATTTTAATCTGTGTTAATTTGTGCAATCTGTGGTTTCCGTTTTCTGTTGACTTTTCTGACTCGGGTATATATAACCAACATATGATTACTTCTATTCTGCCGTATGTGTCAAAACCGACAAGGTATACAGGTAATGAATTGAATGCGGTAAGAAAGTATGGAAAACCATCCTTGAAAGTCGTCCTTGCCTATCCTGATGTATATGAGATAGGAATGTCAAATCTTGGGGTAAGAATACTATACCATCTGATAAATAAGAGAGAAGACCTTGTGTGCGAAAGGGTATTTGCACCTTGGGTAGATATGGAGGATATTTTAAGAAAAGAGAATATACCTCTTGTAAGTTTAGAGTCTCATACACCATTGAAGGATTTTGACATCGTTGGATTCTCACTCCAGTATGAACTGTTGATAACGAATGTAGTTAATATGCTCGATTTAGCAATGATTCCAATCCGTTCTGCAGATAGAGAGAAGAAAGACCCGCTCATCATTGGTGGAGGGCCTTGCTGCTTCAATCCTCTGCCGTATACACCCTTTTTTGACTTCTTCGTCATAGGGGATGGTGAAGAGGTCATATTCGACATTATTGAGCCCTGTAAAGATTGGCGAAGTGGTGGTATCTCAAAAGATGAACTGAAGAGAGAAATTTCAAAAATTGAGGGTGTCTGGGTTCCTGGAGTAAATGATGGAAAAGTTGTGAAAAAGAGAACTGCCGACCTGGGTGAATTTCCTCTACCTCCAATAGTCCCTTACTGTGAGGTGCATCATGATAGGCTGTCAATAGAGGTGATGAAGGGGTGCACAAGGGGATGCAGGTTCTGCCAGGTAGGGATGGTACTCCGTCCGGCAAGAGAGCGGAGTGTGAAAGATGTATTGGATATAGCAAAAGAAGGATTAAAAACAAGCGGATGGGATGAATTATCGCTTGTCTCTCTCTCATCTTCAGATTACTCGAACCTTGAAGAGTTGCTCTTTCAACTGAATGAGATACTGTCTGGACAGAGGGTGGCAATCTCCCTCCCTTCCCTGCGATCAGATGCATTTAACGAGTCAATAGCCGAAAATCTATCAAAGGTTAGAAAAACAGGACTCACCTTAGCCCCAGAGGCAGGCACACAGAGAATGAGAAATATCATAAATAAGGGAGTAAAAGAAGAAGACATACTCAAGTCCTGTGAATTCGCCTTCAAGTATGGATGGGATAAGGTGAAACTGTATTTTATGATAGGACTTCCAGAAGAGACACCTCACGATATAGAAGGAATTATAGATCTGGTAAGGAAAATTTCAAAGAGCTTTCACAATAAACAGATTAAGTTGAGTATATCTCCCTTCGTTCCTAAAGCCCATACCCCTTTTCAGTGGGCTCGACAGGAAAAAGTAGAAGATATAATGGAAAAAGAAAGATATTTGAAGAGAAACTTGAAACTGAGAAATGTAAATATAAACATCAGGAATCCCTTCCTTTCTTTCATCGAAGCGGTCTTATCAAGAGGTGATAGTCAACTTGCCAGAGTCATTGAGGTTGCATGGAGAAGAGGTGCAAAATTCGATGAATGGACCGAATTTTTTAACTATGAGAACTGGCGCAGCGGTTTTGATGAAAAGGGTATAGACCCTTATCTATATATACAGAAAAGAGAACTCGACTCAACCCTTCCATGGGATTTTATTTCCACAGGGGTAAAAAAAGAGTTTTTGAAAAAAGAGATGAGAAAGGCAGAGGCGGGAACTGTAACAGAGGATTGTAGAGAAAGCGGATGTATAGATTATTGTGGGGTATGTGATGAAAAGTTGAAAAATTCTTTAAAAACGCTCAGCACACATAATACTCGAGAGAAAACTGTTTCAAAGACTATTTATGGCAGAAAGGGGAAACGCATCCCCCAGGCAGGAAATGTATCTTACAGATTCAAATACAGGAGGGATGAAGAATTGAAGTTTCTTTCTCATCTCGACATTGGAAGACTTTTAATGAGATGTATAAGAATGGCAGAAATACCTGTGGTATATACGAGAGGATTCGTTCCGAGAGTGAAAATTTCCTTCGGTCCACCTCTCCCTGTTGGAATCTTGAGCGTAGCGGAATATTTCGACCTAAATATGGAATATCCCTTTGAGGGGATAAAAGAAGATTTGAATAACTGCTTGCCTGCCGGTCTCAAGCTTCTGGATGCGAAGCAGACTTTTCGTCCAAAATCCCTTTCGGCAATGCTCGATGTCGCCGAATACGAAGTTGATATTGAAATGGCATCTCTTGAGCAAAAAGTTAACTCTCTTCTGAATAAAGATAGACTGGTCATAAGACGAAAAAGAGGAGAAATCGATAAAGAGGTAGATTTAAGACCTTTAATTAAAGATATCGTAACAGCAGATAGACTGAAACTACTTCTTGAAATAGGCAACAGGGGGAGTGCAAGACCTGATGAAGTATTGAGTCTTTTGTTAAACGAAGACCCAAAAGAAGTATTGAAGTATAGGATAATGAGAACAGGGCTATTCAAAGTTGTGGATAAAAGATTCATAACCCCCTTTGAACTTGCATGAACTCAAATATTAACCACAGATGGACGCAGATAAACGCAGATTAAATGACGAAATCCGAAGGTCAAATGACGAATGAACTGAACAGGAGTACTGGAACACTGGAGCACAATTTGTGACTTAATGACTGATGACCAGTTGTATTTGGATTTGGGAATTGGGATTTACTTTGGATTTTGGGTTTAGTAGTATTGGGATTTTTCATATTAACATATAATCTGGAATGAAAGTGAGCCTTATCAGTCTTGGGTGCCCAAAGAATCAGATTGACAGTGAGTGGATGCTCGGAAGATTAAAAGAACAAGGACACAGATTTGTGAAACCCTATAATGCGAATATTTTAATTATAAATACCTGCGCATTTATAAAACCCGCTGTAGATGAATCTTTTGAACTAATAGAAGAAGCATTGGTATCGAAAGATAAAAACGGACCGAAGATAATTATAGCAGGATGTCTTGTCGAAAGGTATGGTAGTGAACTCTTGCGAAAGTTTGATGGTCTAAATGGGATCATTGGAGTGAATAGAATAATGGATATAGGTGATGTTGTTGATAAAGTCTGCAGGGGAGAAAATGCAGACTTTTCAGCTCGTCCAGACAGATTAAGTTTTCCAGAAGTTGAACGAAGTTTATTGTCTCCAAGACACTATGCATATTTGAAAATTGCAGACGGATGTTCAAATAGATGTAGTTACTGCAAAATTCCTTCATTGCGTGGAGAATACAGAAGTAGAGAGTTCTCTTCAATAATCAAAGAAACCTCACATCTTGTCTTGCAAGGTGTGAAAGAAATTGTGTTAGTAGCACAGGATACAACCCTGTATGGGATTGACCTCTATTCAAAAACAAGACTCCCGGAATTGTTGAAAGAGCTGTCGAAAATTAAAGGTATAAGGTGGCTCCGACTCCTCTATGCACATCCTGCCCATTTTACCCCCGAATTGATTGAACTGATAAGTGAAAATGAGAAGGTGTGTAAATATGTTGACCTTCCAATCCAGCATATATCGAACAGAATCCTTTCGAATATGAACAGGAAGATAAGTGAAAAACAGATTAGAAATTTAATTGAAAAACTGAAAAATACCATTCCAGACTTGGCATTGAGAACAGAACTTATGGTTGGATTTCCAAAAGAGAGAGAAGAGGATTTCGAAAAACTGGTTGAATTTATAGAAGAGGTAAAATTCGACTGGATTGGGATTTTCAAATATTACAGTGAAGATGGAACCAAATCGTCACTTTTGTCAGACCAGATACCTGAGGAGATGAAAGAAGAGAGGTATAATATACTATTTGAGTCCCAGAGGGAGACAAGTTTTGAAAAGAACAACTCATTCATTGGAAGAAATCTCACCTGTATTGTTGATAAGAAAGTCAAAGGAAAATTTGAGTGTAGGGGTGAGAGGGATGCGCCCGAAATAGACGGTCTCATCTATACATCAGGAGATGCAAAAGTGGGCGAGTTTATAAATGTAAAAATAGAAAAAGCAGATGATTACGACCTCTATGGAAGCCAGACTTGAATTGTGTAACATATTATCTATTTTAATAGGACGCAGATTTTTGCAGATAACCGCAGATTAAGCAGTAGGGAACAGGCATGCCTGTTTCTCACAGGACAGAAAATTAGTAGGTTGAGTTTTCCATATTCGACATTAGCCTCGTGTCATTACGAGGAGCAAAGCAGAGCCTGTCCTGAGCGAAAGCGAAGGAAAGCAATTTCCTATGTAGGGCAAGGCTTCAACCTTGTATTCCATCATTCTAACATTCTAACATGTTAGAATGATGGAATGATAAATTTAGAAAGTATGTTTTGTAAAAAATGTCAACTTTGTTAATACCTGACGACAACCAGACATAAGGCGAACAAAGGGCGGGTTAAAATCTACACGGATCCGTAGGGATACGGGTTCCCTACTTACTATCATCGCAGTAATATCAGTTTCACCCCTTTCCCCTTCATCATTTTTTCCATCTCAGTATATCATATAGTGCCCTGTTGGAACTGTTTCGTTTGTTAGAGTCACAGAGTCAAGCACCGTCCCCGAATTTCCCCGCTGTAATTTTATCTTTTGCCTAACAACTCTTAAAAAAGAGTTGACATTGTTCCAAAATTATTGTAATATTTTATGGTAAAAAATGAAGCGGAGGTAAATATGACAAAGGACGAGAAATGGATTCATGACCATTTTAGCGATCTGGTAGAAAAATATGCTGGGAAATACATAGCAGTCGTGGAAGATAAACTGGTTGCTGTAGGTGACTCAGCAAAAGAAGTGAAGGAAATTGGCAAAAGAAAATACCCCAAAGCGATTCTTTCTATTCTTAATGTCCCAAGAGAAGAAGACTTTATATGCCTCTTATAGAGTTTGAGTATATTTGTCATAAAGGTTTTTATATTCCAATGATACCTTTACTGATAAAAGGGAAGGATTGGTTAAAACTCTGGGCATTTGTGGATTCTGGGGCTACTTGTTCAATCTTTAAGATGAAAGAAGCCGAGGCATTAGAGGTAGATTTATCAAATATCAAATCTGAAATGGTAATAGTAGGGGATGGTAGTTTCATACCAGTTTATTTCTCAAAGATTCCTGTGAAAATTGGAGAGACCAAATTTAATGCCACCATTGGATTTTCAGAGCATTTAGGCGTAGGATTTAATATACTTGGACGGAAAGACATTTTTGAAATGTTTAGAATATGTTTCAGCGATAAAGAGAAAAAAGTTAGTTTTGAACTAATTTAAGAATTCAAAGCCCATAGAAGACCTTTCAGAAAAATTTATAAAGGGGAAATAATGTGCGGGTTGAGACCCACCCATTTGCTATTACCGGCTTATCGCAGTAATATCAGTTTCACCTTTTCTCCTTCATCATTTCTTTTATCCCAGTATATCATATAGTGACCCGTTGAAACTGTTTCGTTTGTCAGAGTCACAGAGTCAAGCACCGTCCCCGAATTTCCCCGAAGTGAAGCGTCGCAAACACGCTGATAATAATAAAAAGGCGCTTATACACAGCATTCTACGAGTAATTCGAATTATGGCAAACATACAATATAGATCAAGGTTTGTCAAGTTCAAAAAACGGCATTTTTGACCGAAGTAGGTACATGGTATCCACCCATTGGAATTTTGTCAAGAACGATCTTTGTATGCCTGCTTTCTCTTGAGGGAATTCTTTTTTGATTTTTTTCAAAAAATTTTCCTTGACGGTTATTGGTTTATTTTGTATTATTTTCACAAATTTTATAAGAAATGGATGAGTGCACTATCTATAAACTTGCTCGCCCTGGTCAAATTTTTCCGATTAAAATCACTGGCCAGGAGCTAAAAATAGGATATGTCTCTAACTTATATGGAAACATATGGAGCCTATGTAAAGTCAAAAATGTTAAAGAGAGAAGAACAACACTGAAATTTCTTAAATCTCGACCTTTCAGAAAAAAATATCCTAGAAGATTTGATACTACCAATCGAATGTTTTTCTTGACAAATCTGAGTTATAATGGTATAATTAATTTAAGCAATTCAGCATTAGATTCTACACTTGAGCCGAGTATGTTTTATTACTTTAGAAATAACTATATATAAAAATGAAAAAACTATATTTTAGTGTTGATAGCGCCTTACTAGGCGAATTAGGAGAAAGACTAGTTGAAAAGTCTTATATAGCACTGGCAGAGTTAGTAAAGAATGCCTATGATGCAGATGCCACCTCTGTAAGACTTGAATTTGTATCTAAAACTAAGAATTCAAAAGATATTAAAGAAATTCGTGTCACTGACAATGGCTCTGGTATGGATATGGAAACTGTGCGCAAATACTGGATGCGAATAGCCACCACTATCAAACAGCGAGCGAAAGTATCGTCACGCTATGGCCGGCCAAGAACCGGAAGCAAGGGAATAGGTCGATTTGCTTGTCGCAGATTGGGTAGACATTTAAAATTGGAAACTATAGGAATTGCCAAAAATGGAAAATATTATAAGATAAACGCAGAGTTCAAATGGAGCAGATTTAAACCAGGACTCAGTGTTACAAAAATACCGGTCGGAGTTAGTGCAGAACAAATCCATCACAAACGGACAGGAACGACACTAGTAATTTCCGATATTCCGTCCAAGTGGACTCAGCGGGATTTTGACGTTTTGAGGCGTAATCTCGTTACATTAGCAGCAAATGTTGAAATAAAGAGAGATGGATTTGAAGAGGATCCGGGTTTTAATATAAAATTACAAGCTCCCATTTTTGAGGGAGGAATTGGGAACATAAGAGATCAACTCCTAAATGCCAGTTGGGGAACATTAACCGGCCAAGTCAAGTCAAATGGCGGTGTAGTTTATAACTTAAAAGCAAAGAAGATCGGTAATAAGAAATATATTTATAAACACTTTGCTGAACTCATTCCCAACATAAAATTTAAAATAGGTATTATGCCACTTGTGAAGGCACATATGAGAGATATTAAGGTCGCATCAAAGAAAAACTTGATACTAATTGCAAAAGAATGGGGTGGGATATACGTTCGCTATAATGATTTTAGAGTTTATCCGTATGGTGAACAAGGCGATGATTGGTTAGAAATCGATCGAGATAGAGGAAGGCGTTTGGCAAAACCTGAGAATGAAGAGATTTTTAGTTTAGCAAAAAGAGTGAAAGGTATTGATCCCTCGAGAGTTCTTCTGAACACACTTTCCAGTAACCAATATTTCGGATATGTTGACATATATTCTACCAAGACAAAGGGTTTCATAATAAAGGCTAACCGCGAAGGTTTTATTGACTCCAAGGAAGTTAAACAACTTAAAAAATTCGTTCGTGATGGTATACATTGGGCGACAATATACTACAATCACTATCTATATAGATTACGAAAAGAAAAGGCTATGGTTGCAATAGCTGATCTTTTGCCAGAAGATGCTCTAGGCATGGCTTCAATGAGAGAAAAAGCAGAAAAAGCAATAAGTGTATTAGAAAATAGTGTGCAGTTGGTAATAGACAGCATCCCTACAGATAAGAGAAAAGAGATAGAGGAACCACTAATGAAGTCTACCAAAGTTATACATACTATCTGCAATCTCAATCATGAAGAATTATCACAAATGCGATTGATGGCTTCAGCAAATCCAGTGCTTTTTGCATTTTCCCATGAAGTTAGAATTTTAATTGGCAACCTTAATACCCATTTTAACGAATTAAAAAGGATCAGTTCCAAAGTACCTACTAAATATAGAAACGAGTTCTTGAAATTTACCCAAAACCTGCGGGATACCGCAAGTCGATTTGCCGATTTAATGACTATGATAGGATTATTAGTAGGTAGGGGAACTGAAAAACCGGTGGAAAGATTAACTTTAAAACCACGTATAATAAAAGCTGCTGAGTGTATGAAATTAATTATAGACTACTTTAATATAAAAGTTATCCATGATCAGGTACCCGATAATATACAAGTTGGACCTATACGGGAACCAGAGTTATTTTCAGTTTTGGTAAATATTCTTTCTAATTCAGTAAAAGCAGTGGTAGCTAGCAACAATAAAAGAAAGATTAAATTTGAAATAGCAAGAGATAATAAAGCACTCAGATTGCATGTTCTAGACACAGGTATAGGGCTATCCAAAAAATACTGGGAGGAAGTATTTACTCCACTAATAGCCGACCCCGAAGGGAAACTGTATTCGCGTTTATCTAAAAATTTGGGTGTAGAAGACTTTTCTGTCTTGGGAAGAGGTTCAGGACTGGGTTTAAACATAATTCGTCAGATAATGAGAGAACGTGGTGGCGATGTCTATTTCACCTCCCCTCCAAAATCTTGGTCAACCTGCATAGAAGTGAGGTTTAAATGAGCAAAAGTGCTTTGAAAATACTTTGGATTGATGACAATCAAAATATAAAGGGAGACGCAGACATTTTAGGCAGCCAATTTATTCACTATAGCGGCAAATATGCATTTTTTGGGGAATTAGATAATAAAATTTCCAAGAGTAAACCTCATTTAGTTATAATAGACCATAAACTAGATGAAATATCTACATCTTTACCAAAGCGTGGCTACAGCATAGCAGATTATGTAAGAGAAAAATCACAAGATAGTCCAATAATAGGGTACAGTGCTGATCCAATTTTTTCCGAAGATCCTACATTCACTTTGCAGCGTGTAATGGGGTCAGTATATGATGATATTTTTCCTTTAAAATATATCAGAAAAAATCGTGACAAGATTAGAAAACTGGCAAAAGATTTTAATATACTACGAAAAAAAATAATCAATATTAGGAACTTTGATAAAATAATGGAACTTATTAAAGCTCCTGAAACGGATAGCGAACTACTAGTAAAATCCTTACCAGACTCTGTACTTGAGTGTATAAATAGGAAAGAAAGTATTGATCCGTTGATATTGGCGAAATGGATCCGCAAGATATTAATGGGTATCCCTGGGTTTCTATACGATTCACTTGATGCCGCTACTCATGTAGGACTTCAGGAGAAAGCTTTTTTACATAAAGATATTCAAACTCAGTTTAAAAAAGGATTGTATACTGGTTTATTTTCAAAATCTTCTCCGAATAAATTGTGGTGGACATCCACTTTGAGGAAAATAGTTTTCAAGAAATCAAAATCAGAAGAAAGTGTGTCTTGGAAGGCAGGTCATTATATAAAAGGAGTGAAGGAAACTGATTATAGTAGGTGCTTTAAGTGTAACAGACTTTATCCTGAAATAGTAGGTTTCACAGAGCTGTCTCGTGATACGCGTGCTCCCCTACATCTTGCTTGTAGTGAGCCACATCCTTACAAGAAATCGTATCTTCTTTTTGATGAACCTAGAATCAGAATCGAAGAGTAATATGAATTTGAGCAACAGTTTTGATTTTCCCAAACCAGATGATTTTTTGAAATTAGAACATGAAACCCTTAAGAAAATGCTGGGAATAAGGGAAATCCAATTTTGTTACCCACTTTTCCAAAGCATCCAGCAAGCAATTGGTATGCTAAACAGTAGAGGATACAATTTTTTTTGTATTTTGAATATCAAAAATGATCCTAACTTTGGAGAAGGAAAGGCTGAAATTTCAATAGGAGCAAAGGTAACTATAGGTCAAAACAATAAATACAAGTCTGTTAGTTATTCGACATCTCTTATTCTTAAGAACAGAACCTATAATGACACAGATTGTCATGGACACTGTTTTAAAAATCAGAGACTAAATGGAGTTGTTAAACCTCGTATAGTTCGGCGATTCCATTTTGATTATGATACGGGTGACCTCGAGGATCATCCTATGTTCCATTTACATTACGGAGGAGCACCTGAAGACTTGTTGGAAAAGAATCACTATTGTCTTCTTGCAAAATTGGCCTGCCCAAGGATATTCTTCCCGCCAATGAACTTGGCGTTGGTATTTGACCTGATCATTGGGGAATATAACACAGTGTTAGGAAAAGGATTATTAAGCAAGGGTGACTGGAAAAAAATAATTAGGGCCAGTGAAGACATAATACTAAAACCTTACTTCAAATTGTGTCACGAATATTTCGAAAAAAAAGGCACACGAATGATCCGCCCCTCATTTGTCCACTGGCATTATGGAAAAAAATCATGCTCTCGGAAGTAAATCGTCGCAATAATGGTATATATTATACTCCTGAGAATTTGGCATACTTTACCGTAATGCAAGTTATATTGTCAAAAGACGCGCAAATATTTGATCCAAGCTTCGGTAAAGGTTCCCTTCTCGCAGCATCATCTGAAGTCTTAAAGAAGCATTTTAAAACGAGGAATGTCGCAAAACAACTATATGGATGTGATATAAAACCTTTTAACTTGAAAGAGATTTCCACTTCTTTAAAGAAGGCAAATCTTGTAAGGAGCAATTTTTTCGACCTTCCTTCCTGTCTGAAGCGAAAGTATGATGTTATAGTTATGAATCCCCCGTATGTTCGCCATCACAGAATAGATAAGGATTTGTACAGTAACGTGATTGAAGAAATACATGAAACATTCGGATTAGAAAAAAGAGCAGATCTATGGACATATTTTTTCTTAAGGTCTTTAGTTCTATTAAAAAAAGGAGGAAACCTATCTGTAATCCTACCTTGGTCATTTCTGTTCGCAGATTATGCAAAGAAAATAAGACAACTTATTCCAGCTAATTTTGACTCAGTTAAAGCTATAATTATTGGCAAACAAGTTTTCGAACACGCCAAAGAACGGATTATCGTTCTAGTAGCAAAAGGATATGGTGGAAAAGCCATGAATATAAAAGTTCGTTATACGAGAGAAATACCCACAGAAGAACTTGGTGATCATTGTAGAATAATATCTAAAGAGGAATGGGTAGAAAATCCATTTATTTTTATAAAAGATTCAAGAATAGCCCAATTACTGAAAGAAATTTCAGAAAAAGCAGGGTGGAAGCCTTTAGCATATTTTTCAAAAATCAAAATAGGTGTAGTTACTGGTGCTAATAAATATTTTGTCCTTACTCCCGATATCATTAAAAAAAGGAGACTACCTGAAAAGTATTTTCGACCAATTGTAACATCATCTAAACAACTTGGCACTTATGAGATAAAAGAGAATGAATGCCAAAGGTATTTGTTATCACTTGATTCTAATCCAGTTAAAAATAGCAATTTATTAGATTATATTGAGGAAATGAAAAAGGCAAATGTGCATAAACGCGCTCATTCCCAAAATAGAGAGCCATGGTATTCTGTGAAAATTAATCCAATTCCAGACGCTTTCTTGCATTGCATGTCTGCAGACATACCTTATCTCGTTTTTAATGCAGATAGAGTACAATGCACAAATACTGTTCATAAAGTATTTTTTAATCCTAAATTGACTCATTTGGAAAAACGGTGGATAAGATTAAGTTTTCTTTCTTCAATTTCTCAGTTATCAATTGAAGCAAATTGTAGAATCTATGGTAGTGGAGTTTTGAAGTTGGAACCTTCCGAAGCAGGTAGGGTATTAGTTCACAGTGGGAATGATGAAAATATCCCAAAGCATCTGGAAGCAAAAATAAAAAACTGTTTAGCCAGAGGAAAGAAAGCAAAAGCAGTCGAGCTTGCTACTAAATATTGTGTCGATGTTCTGGGTATTGACAAAGACATAGCAGCTGAAGCGTCGCAGCTAAGAATAATGCTGAGAGGGCAACGAAAGTCAAAATAAAAAAAAATTGGAATCAGGTCTTCAAATTTTGAGATTCTTACAGGATTTTAATGGATAAATAAGGACATATCATATTTTTAATTCTTTTCTTCTGTGCTTTACTCTGTGAAATCTGTCCATACGGATCCTGCAGATAAGAATTTTCAAGAACGACTTTGCCTGTCCTTTTGAAGAAATTCTCTTCTAATTTTTTTCTTGACTTCTGGTAGAAATTAGGGCATATTAACATGAGTAGAGAGAGAAATACATACTTTGAGAAGTAAAAATGGAGGAGAAAATGAATTGTTTGAGTATAGAAAATAAATGTAAGGATATTACCTGGAAACATCCGGGAGGTAAATTTAGACGCCTTGGACCAGGGTCATGTACTGAGAGCGAGTTGTTAGCAATTATTTTAGGGTCAGGCATCAGGGATAAAACAGCACAACAAATTGCTGAAGAAATATTAGAAAAATACCATTCTTTGTATGGACTTATGGGAATATCATTAAAGGAGTTAATGCAGATTAAAGGATTAAAAGAGGTCAAGGCAACCCAGCTTGCCGCAGTTTTTGAGATTGCAAGAAGGATTGTGAAGTATCTTGAGAAGGAGTAGGTATGTCAGAATTTGAGACAAAAATTCCTATTGTCAAAAAACCTCGATTAAATCATCTTAACCATCAGATACCGCCAGAGGCCCATACTCCAATGTATAATTGGCACAAATTTTGGTCACGCAAGACTTGGAATGTGGTTACTGAGTTTATAAAAACATATTGTCCTGAAAATGGAATTGTCTTTGATCCTTTCGCTGGCAGTGGAGTGGTTGCTATGGAGGCGTTAAGAAATGACAGACGGGCTATAGTTTGCGATATTCTTCCTGTAGCTACCGAGATTATTCGACTAACCATCAAGCCCATTTCATTGAGTAAGTTACACGAGGCATACCAAAGGATTGAGAAAAAGGTTAAAAATAAAATACTGTCTCTTTATCAGACAAAATGCCGTAGGTGTGGTAAGAAGTTACCTTTTACTTGTGCTATTTGGAAGGATGGAAAATGTGTTGAAATTCGCTATGATAAATGTCCTTTCTGTGGAGACCGCCAAGAGAAAGACTGTGCCTTAAAAACCTTTGATAAAAAGTTGCTTAAAGATATAGAAACAAGTAAAATTAAGGAATGGTATCCCAAACAGAGGCTTTATCATATTAATGGACAGCCATTTAAAGAGAAACAACAATATGAATCACTCGATGAATTATTTACTAAACGCAATCTTCAGGCCCTTGCTTGGCTTATGGATGCAATAGAGGAAGAGTCTAAAAAGGATTTGCGAGAATTCTTGAAGATTGGATTTAGTTCTATGGTGCATTTATGCACACGGATGTGTCCAATTTCTGAAGCAGGTCATTTTACACCTTTCAGTTCAGCATGGATACAACATAGTTATTGGTATCCTTCAGGACCATATATGGAACAAAATGTCTGGCGTAAGTTTGAAAAGGCAATTATTGGTCATCAAGGACTTATGAAGGCCAAAGAAGAATCCAATAAATACTACGAGAATGTCCGTTTTGCCTCCAGTTTTTATGATGTAATAGAAGGTAAAGCCGACATCTCCATTTATACGGGTTCTTCATTGGATCTAATGGAAGAAATATCAAAGGAATATGGTGAGGGGGGATGTATTGACTATATCTTTACTGACCCACCCTATGATGCTTCTATCCAGTTTGGGGAATTGGCATATCTCTGGGTTGCGTGGTTGAAAAAAGATAAAGACTATTTAAAGAAAATAGCATCAGATGAAGTGGTCAGAAATGAAAGACAGGAGAAAAACTTCGATGTTTATCATAGTCTGCTCAAAAGAAGCTTTGAGGATATGTTCAAGATTCTAAAACCCGATGCCTATCTTACCGTTACTTTCCATAATCCTACCTTTAAAGTGAGAAATGCTACTATATACGCTGGGATTTTTGCTGGTTTTGAGTTTCAGAAAGTTCATCATCAGGAATTAGCCCGACCATCAGCCAAGTCTCTGCTACAGCCCTTTGGCTCTGCCCAGGGCGACTTCTATCTTCGGTTTTATAAACCTGAAGTTGGAGAAAAACCTGTCTTGCCAAAAGAAATTGATAAGAGACGTTTTGAAGGGATTGTGGTTGAAACAACCAAAAGGGTTTTAGCAGAACGGGGAGAAGAGACCCCTTATACGGTTATAATCAATACCATTGACCCTGAACTTGCCAGACATGGTTACTTCTCAGAACTACAAACCGGTTTAGATATAAAAACTGTGTTAAAAAATCACCTTAATAAAGAATTTATTCTTGTCCCTGCCAAACTTGGTGGAACTGAAGGTAAACTCTGGTGGTTCAAAGACCCTTCTATTATTCCTCATCTTAAGACTATCCCCTTATCCGAAAGGGTTGAACAGACTGTTTTACGAAGGCTACAGCAACGGGGGAAGGTTACCTTTACTGAGATGTGGGATGCAATAAGCACAGAGTTTCCCAATTCCTTGACCTCAGATAGTATGAGTATTAAAGAGGCACTGAAGATATATGCACGACAAGTATCGGGTGGATATTGGTTGATTAAGTCCAGCCTTACCCAGCAAGAGATTGAAAGGGAACATACAGAGATAATTGTTATGTTGGCTGAGATTGGTAAATTTTCAGGTTTTAAGATTTTGGTAGGGAAAAATGAACAATCACACAAAATAATAAAATTTCCTAATAAGTTTGGAGAATTGAGACAGTATGTAACTTTAAAAGATATTAAAAAAATATCAAATATTCAAAATCCTCAAATTGTTGATGATATTGATCTTTTATGGATAAAAGAAAATCAGATTGCTTGCTCTTTTGAGATTGAAGCGACAACGACAATGACCGAAAGTCTTAATAGAGGGTCAAATATTGATTCTGCAGTTCCTAAATTCTTGGTGATTCCTCAGGAGAGGGAGCCGCAATTGGTTCGTAAGATGAGATCGCCAATGTTTGCTAAGAGGTTTAAAGATGATAGTTGGATGGTAATATTTTTTGAGGCACTGAGGAAAGAATACTGGAAAAAGAAAGGCAAAATAGACATTTTTAAATTGGTTGACAAAAAAGTAGTCAAAAAAACATCCCAACTCAGTCAAGAAGTTCAAGTAGAACTCTTTAACCAAGAGCAACACAAAGATGTTATGTCCAAGAGACAAAAGAGATAGAAAATTTTATCGAAAGGGAGAGAAGAGGACAGGCCACTCCTCATAATGACATTGTTGGACAGTCTCTTTAGCCTTGTAAAATAACAAAAGTAAACTCCTGCTTTAATTTACGTTAATCTGTGTTAATCTGTGGTTGGAATTTTTTCTTGACTTTAATCTATTGGGTTTGTAATTTATTTTTATGAAGTTGAGTATCAATGTTGACCATATTGCAACCATTCGAGAAGCCAGAGGGGGTGTGGAACCTGACCCTGTCTCTGCTGCCTTGATTGCTGAACTCGCTGGATGCGATGGCGTTACCATTCACCTTCGGTCTGATAGAAGACATATAAAAGAGAGGGACCTGGAGATTTTAAAAAAAGTGGTCAAAACAAGGTTGAATCTGGAAATGGCTGCTACCGAAGAGATGATAGAAATCGCAGGCAGAGTGAGACCAGAACAGGTGACTCTGGTGCCTGAAAGAGAAGGGGAACGGACTACGGAGGGTGGACTGGATTTGATAAAGACTTTCAGTAATGTTAAGAAAGCAGTGGAGAAATTGAAGGACTACAATATTGAGATAAGTATGTTTATTGAACCAGAGCAGAAACAGATAAGAAAAGCAAAAGAGGTTGGTGCAGATATAGTCGAGTTGAATACAACAAAATATACTGAGACGAAGGGGGACGAACAGAAAAAAGAGTTAACAAGAATCAAAAAAGCGGCTGTGTTTGTATACAAACTTGGATTACGAGTTCACGCAGGCCATGGTCTCAATTGCGATAATGTGAGGGATATATCAGATATAAAAGAGATAGAAGAGGCGAGCATAGGTCACTCGATTGTAGCAAAAGCATCCATATTTGGCTTTGAGCGTGCAGTTAAGGAGATGGTTGAGATTATAAGATGAAGGTTATTCAAATTGATGATATAAAAATAGGTGGAAGCAATCCTCTGATTTTAATTGCAGGTCCCTGTGTAATAGAAGGAGAGAAGATAACGCTTTCTGTTGCAGAAGAGGTGAAAAAGATAAGCGAAGATTTAAAGATTCCCTTCATCTTCAAATCTTCCTATAAAAAGGACAACCGTTCAAGTGCGCAGGCGTATGCAGGGCCCGGACTTACAGACGGAATTAGAATACTCAAGAGGGTTAAAGATGAATTTGGTGTTCCAGTTCTTTCAGATGTTCACTGTAAATACGAGGTTGATGAAGCGGCTGCTGTCTTGGATGTAATTCAAATCCCGGCTTATCTCTCCCAGCAGACAGAACTCACATTGAAGGTTGCAAGCACAGGTAAAGTAGTAAATGTGAAGAAGGGGCAGTTCATTGCACCACCCGATATGTTGAATGTTGTGAGAAAAATAGAATCGACAGGAAACAAGAACATTCTCCTTACAGAGCGCGGCAGTTGTTTTGGTTACAGGACATTGGTAGTTGATATGCGTTCCTTCCCGCAGATGAGGTCCTTTGGCTATCCTGTTATTTTTGATGTTACACATACAATAAGGCTATACGGGAAACCATCTTCTGACCCCTCAGGTGGAGAGCCTCAATTTATCCATCACCTCTCGAGAGCAGGAGTTGCAGCAGGGTGTGATGGGATATTCATCGAAACCCACTCCGACCTTGCTAATGCGAAATGTGATGCAGCGAGTATGCTTCCTCTTTGCAAACTGAAGGTGTTGTTAAAACAACTTATCGAGATCGACAACCTTGTGAGAGAAGATAAACTTTCATAAACTCATCAAGGTCCCCATCCATTACTTTATTTATATCACCGTTCTCTAACTTTGTGCGATGGTCTTTGACGAGATTGTAAGGGTGAAAGGTGTATGACCTGATCTGATTCCCCCAT
The DNA here is from genome assembly GCA_030619885.1 of bacterium. Classification (GTDB taxonomy): domain Bacteria; phylum Hydrothermota; class DG-26; order JAUXAN01; family JAUXAN01; genus JAUXAN01. The sequence continues at coordinate 1,189 of JAUXAN010000043.1, read as the reverse complement.
CCTATATCTGTCTTCTTCTTTTCAAACTCGGCAAGTTTTTTCTCCTCTTCCTTTTTGTAATGTTCATACAATCGTGCTTTGAGAACCCGAAGTGCATTCTGTTTGTTCTGATACTGAGAACGTTCTGACTGGCAACTGACCTGAATCTTCGTTGGTAAATGGGTTATACGGATAGCTGTATCAGAAACATTCACATGTTGTCCCCCTGGGCCGGAGGCACGGAAAGTTTCCATCTTTAAATCTCCTTCTTTTATGTCGACTACGATATTATCTTCTATCAGAGGATATATAAAAACTGAAGCAAAGGATGTATGTCTTCTGTGCGATGCATCAAAGGGGGAGAGTCTCACAAGGCGATGGACACCTGCTTCACATTTTAAATAGCCGTAAGCATATCTACCACTAACCTCCACGGCAGCATCTTTGATCCCTGCCACATCACCCGGTTGAAGATTCAATATCTTTGAACTATAATTCTTCTTCTCTATCCATCTTAGATACATTCTCAACAACATTTCTGCCCAATCGCAAGATTCTGTTCCGCCCGCACCTGGATGTATCGTAAGAATGGCCCCTTTCTCGTCATCTTCTTCAGAAAGGATGGAGGCAATTTCTAAAGAAGCGAGTTCCTTCTCTATCCTTTCTCTTTCAAGTTGTACTTCGGCAGGGTCTTCGCCAAGTTCTGTAAGAACCTTTAAATCGTTAATATCCTTGTTCAGTTTTTCTATGGTGTTAACGAGAGCCTTGAGATGATTGAGTCTTGTAATTATGTTCTTTGCTTTATTCTTATCCGACCAGAAGTTGGGTTTATTTATAACCGTTTCAAGATTTTTAATCTCTGTTTTTTTTGTGTCTACTTCAAAGAAAACCTCGTAATTTCTTAACTTTGTCTTCTAAAAGATTTAACTCCATATTTCTTATATAATAAAAAGAAAAATTCAAGTCAAGAAAAAAAGAACCCACGAATCACACGAATAATCAGGTTGAATATGCCATAAAGCCAGAAATTTGTCAAAAACCTTTTTCAAGCAGCGCTTATACTTTCATCATGAGAGTGTTGAAAAAACCATCAATGAGTTTCGGCAGGGGTATTTGGTTCCCTTGCTCCTAACTTTACGAATGTCGCTTAGTATCCGTATGTCTTTCATACTAAAAGGGTTAGCCAAAGTGACGAGTTTTGTGCCAAGGA